>JBDNDG010000008.1:0-29773 GCA_046719255.1 Chloroflexaceae bacterium | reverse complement strand
TGTTTGGGGCCACGGCCTCTCCTCCTCACCCCCCGGCCCCCCTCTCCCCTGGCGGGAGCAGGGAGAGTGAGCGTGGGGCTGCCACATGTGGACTCCCCCTCTCGCTGAGCGGGGGAGGGGGCTGGAGGGTGAGGGCTCGCGGCAGCCATGGCTTTCTGATGCGCTCTGCAAAAAACTCGATGAAAGGGGCCCTCCCATCGGCCGGGGCCGGCGAAGCCCGGCGTTCCGACTCCTCCCATCTGAGCACGTTACTGGAGGTCCTCAGGCGTCCCGCGTCCACTCGCTCAGGCGGAAGCCCGCCTCGCGCAGCATGCGGAAGACAGTGGCGGTATACACGGCGACGAACTCGTTGGGCGTGCGGGAGCGGGTCAGCATTTCCATGGCGGCCATAGCCATCTGGCGGCGCATTCTCGGGTAGTAGACGCAGGAGTGCACCACCTGGTTGTAGAGGCCCAGCCAGTAGATGTAGCGCCGCACCAGTTCCGTGTCGGCGGCGGCCGCTACACGGCGCTGGATCGCATCGCTGAGGCCGCGCCGGGCCATAAACACATCCACGGCATCGCGGTGCTGCATACGGATGGTCGCCAGGGTCGGCACCAGGGCCGCGGGCAGGTCAGCCTGCAGGGCCGCTACCACGTCGCCGAGGAGCCGCAACACCGGCTCAGGGTAGTAAAAGCCCACCGCCGCCAACCCGGCGATGATGCGTTCGACCTGCCGCCGATCATCGCGCATCAGACCATCCTGGAGCAGCAGCTCGATTAGCGGCATGGTCTGGCCGAGTTTGCCGTAGGCCAGCCCCAGAGGCAGGAGCAGAATGTCGAACTGCTGGAGGAGACTGGGCGTGGCGCCGTAGATCAGGTCGGGGTTGGCGCTGAAGAGGCCCTCGGTCAACTCTTCGATCAGCGGCGTCCATTCGTGGGGCGTGTCCGGTAGCAGCACGCTGAAGGAAAGCAGGAGCCAGAGCCGGCCCGGCGGCGGCAGGCGCTCGAAGAGTTCCCGCACCACCGGGGCGGTGCTGGCAATGTCGGCAACGGCATGAATGGCGATCTGTGCCGTGCCCACCAGATTGAAGAGGACGTTGTCTTCACGCAGGAGGGTCTCCAGGTCGGGCAGGTAGGCCCGCAGCGGCTTCGCCGGGTCGAACAGGGGCGCGACGCGCATCAGGATGGCGCGCTCGGCCCGGGGTACTGCGAAGAACCGCTCCACCGGCACGATCTCGGCCAGCAGCATGGTATCGAGAATGGGGCGCGAGAAGGCGGTGGCTACCGCCTGGAAGATCAAATCCTCGATTGTTTTGCCGAACACGCCAGTATTGAGAATATCGAGATGGAGGCGCTGGCGGGCCAGTTCGTAGTACAGCTCCACGGTGGTATCGCGCACGTCCGGGCGTTCGGGGTGATTGATGTAGATCACCACCGAGAGTTCAAAGAAGAACTCCAGGATGTTCCGCAGGTCGCGCAGGGCAGCCGGGCCAACCCGGGCCACAATGTCGCGGAGCAAGCCATAGGTGAAGTCGGGATCGGAGCGCCAGATCAGATAGAGCACATCGCGGGTGACGCGCCGCAGGGCCGGGCCGCCACGGGCAGCGGCCCAGAGGAACAGGTCGCGGGCAGGCGGGCCGATGTAATAGGCCGCCTTGAGCGCAGTCCGGCGGGTCTCGTCGGAGTCGTGCTGGCAGAGGGCCTTGAGCAAATCGGTGCCGGCCTGTGGGTCGTCAGCGTACAGCTCAACGATGGTCTGGGCGGCAAGTTCGCGCAACTCGATGTCGGGCGAGCGGGCGAGGGTGTCGAAGGCGGGAGGTTGCCGGGCGATTAACAGGGCGATGCGGGCCACATCGAACGCCAGGGGGAACTCGCGGGCGCGGGCCATCAGGCTGGTGACGGCGCCGACCAGCCCTTCGCTGCCAGCCGCGCCCCCCAGGAGGTGCCGGGCGAGCACATAGGCGCCAAGTTCGCTGTAGGCAAAGCTCACCGTTTCGCCGGCGAAGGCGTGGCCCCGTTGCTCGGCAAGCACGCCGTTGTCGAGCAGCCGGCAGTAGGCGGTATCGGGGTCCTCCCGGAGCAGCTCCTCACGCAGGTGCTCGTTGCGGGCCAGTTCGCGGATCGGTACGCTGACGGCCCCACGGCGGAGCATTTCGCCGGCCAGTTCGTCAATGAACAGATGTTCGCGGCGCTGGCGCACCCGTTCCTCGTAGTAACGGCGAAACAGGCCCAGCCCCGGCCCGCGCGCCGCCAGTTCGACCGGCCCATCGCGGCAACTCTCGGCGATCAGGCGCAGCATGAGCGGCTTGCGCAGGCGCTCGCGCGCTCTCTCGGGCAGACGCTCCAGGGGTGTCTGGAGGCGGTAGAAGGTCGCATAGCGCTGGTAGGCGGCGCTCAGTTCCTCGGGCGTGAACGGTTCGAGGGCCAGGCGCGGCTCACCATCGGAGCCGTAGTAGTAGGCGCTCCAGAACAGATTGGTCGCCCCGGCGCGCTCCAACTGGCCCCAGGCCACACTGTTGCAGCTAATCACCACGCGCAGAGCGGGGCCGGCAATGCGGCCAACCAGGGCATCGATCTGCTTGAGCAGGATCTCGGGGCCGGCCTGAGCGCCACTGCGATACTCGTTCAGCCCGTCGAAGATCAGCACCAGGCGGCGGCCGGCCTCGGCTGCCAGGCGCCCGATCTGCCCCAGGTCGTGCGCCAGCGCTTCGGGCGCCTCGCGCCCCAGATCGCGCGTGATCTCACGGTCCAGCTCGGCCCCCAACGAGCCGCCGCAGCGGTAGAACAGCACCGCTTCGCCTTCCTCCTGCAAATACTCGGCCCAGCGCGCCAGCAGACAGGTCTTTCCCGTGCCCGAGTCGCCCACCAGCAGCAGCGCGCCGCTCGCGCCGGCCAGAAAGGCGCCCAGGTGCGCTTCGGCTTCTGCGCGCGCCACGTACAGGTGCGGGGCATACGGGCCGGGACGGTGGGGCGCCCCGGCCAGTTCGCGGAGCACCTGGCTCGCCTGCGTTCGGGCCGCGGCGCGCACGTGATCCCAGCCGACGCTAATGGGTCGGGCCGCAGCGGTTGCGCCGGGGCGCCGTGCTGGCGCAAGGTGAGCCGCCGCATCAATGGCGGGCACGGTGCCGGCAACGGCAATGGCGGCAACCCGCAGCGCCTGGCGCAGGCTGGAGGCGCTGGCCGGGCGCTCCTCGCGTCGTACCGCCAGGGTCTGCCCCAGCACCGCGCTTACCTCGAGCGGCACCTGGCGATTCACCTGGTGGACCGGCGGCAGCGGGTCGGCCTGGCCGGCGAGCAGCGCCTCGGCGCGCGCCGGCGCGCTGACTGGCGCCCGGTTGGTCAACAGGTGGTAGAGGGTTGCGGCAAGGGCATACAGATCCGAGCGCGGATCGGTGCCGCTACCCTGGATCTGCTCCAGCGGAGCGTACTGCAAGGTGTAGCCAAAGAGACTCTGCGGCGCGCCGGGGCCGATGCCCTTGGCGAGGCCGAAGTCGAGCAGCACCACCTGGCCCTCCGCCGTAAGCTTGAGGTTCTGCGGCTTGATGTCGCGGTGCAACACCGGCGGCTCGCGGGTGTGAAGGTACTCCAGCGCCGCGAGCGCCTGATCGGCCCAGGCGAGCACCTCAGCCGTGGGGAACGGGCCACCATGGCGGGCCAGCAGCGCAGCCAGATCCGCGCCGGGGAAGAACTCCATCACCAGGTAACGCCCGGCGCCATCGCGGAAGTAGTCAATCACCTTGGGCAGCGCGGGATGGCGCAGGGCGGCCAGGAGTTGGGCCTCACGCTCGAAGGCCTCGGCGTTTTCGGGAGCATCGCCGAGCATCTGCTTCAGCGCGACCGTGTTGCGTAACCGCCGGTCCACCGCCTCGTAGACCGCGCCCATCCCACCGCGGCCGACCAGCCGCACAATCTGGTAGCGCTGGCAGATGAGCGAACCCGGCTTGAGCATACCGTCCGTCCATGCGGCTGCGCCGCGCTCTACAGGAATGAAAGCGCTCGCTCCTGGCAGGGATACGCCCTCCCCAACTCACCCCACCGGCAGGAGCGATGGTAAACACGGGTTCGCCACCCTCCCTGCGCGGGAGGTCGGAGATAGCGAAGCCATCCCACCCCTCCCGGGCCAGGGCCAGGACAACCCGGTTGCACCTGCGGCCTATTGTAGCACAGCGGTTTGCGCGCCTGCGGTACAATGGAAGTATGACTGATCCACCTGCTGTTGCGCGCCTGGTGGCACTGGCCGACGATGTGACGCCCGCCGAGTTGTTCCTGAGCGGCGATGAACATACCCTGGGCCGTGCGCCAGGCTGTGACATGGTTATCGCCCGACAGACGGTCTCACGGCTGCACGCGCGCATCACGCGCGAGGGGCCACGCTACGCGCTGCGCGACGCGGGTAGCGCCAACGGTACCTTCGTCAACGGGTTGCCCCTGGTCGGCCCGCACCTGCTCAGCGACCACGACGCTATCGGGTTGGGCGCAGCCAGCGCGCTGCTGCGCTTTCTCGACCCCGACCCGACGGTGATAGCCGGTTCGCGCCTGCGCTTCGACGAACGGGCGCAGGTTTTTCTCCTCAACAGCCAGCCGCTCGACCTGTCGCCCGGCCAGTTCAGGCTGCTGCTGCACCTGCACCGGAACCTGGGCGCCCTGTGCAGCCGCGAATCCTGCGCCGAGGCCATCTGGGGGCGCGACTACGATCCCGGCCTCGACGCCGAGGCCCTCGACCGCGCCGTGAGCAACCTGCGCGCCGCCCTGCGCCGCGCCGACCCCACTGCCGACCTGATCCAGACCCGCCGCGGCCTCGGTTATGTGCTGCTGGCCCAACCGCCGGGGTAACTCACACCAGAAGGCAGGGGCGTGGGGAAACCCGGTTTCCCCACATTCTGACACGATGGAGACAGGTTTGTTCCTGGGAGGGTGCAGCCGTCAAACCCTCCCCTCAGGCAGGGGGATGGGGAGACCGGGTTTTTCCACATGTTCACATCCCTATGAGCCTCCAGATCTTCTACTCCGACACCTTCGTGTTGCCCCTGCCGGTGGGACATCGCTTCCCGATGCAGAAGTACGCTCTGCTGCGCGAGCGCGTGGTCGCCGCGGGCCTGGCGCCCCCCGGCCGCCTCCACCTGCCATCCGCAGCCAGCGACGCGGAACTGGCCCGCGCCCACGATCCCGACTACATCCGGCGGTGTCAGGCGGGTGAGCTGAGCGCCCAGGAGCAGCGGCGCATCGGCTTCCCCTGGTCGCCGGCGATGGTCGAACGTTCACGCCGCTCCTCCGGCGCCACCATCGCAGCCTGCCGCGCGGCCCTGGCAGGCCAGGTGGGCGTTAACCTCGCCGGCGGCACGCACCACGCCTTTGCCGACCACGGGGCAGGCTACTGCGTGTTCAACGACAGCGCCGTGGCTGCCCGCGCCATGCAGGCCGAGGGCCGCGCCCGCCGCGTGCTCATTCTCGACTGCGATGTGCATCAGGGCGATGGCACCGCCGCTATTCTGCGGGACGATGCGAGTATCTTCACCTTCTCCATTCACGCGGCGAAGAACTTCCCCTTTCGCAAGCAGCGCAGTGACCTGGACATCGAATTGCCCGACGGCGCCAGCGACGCGCTCTACCTCGACGCGCTGGAGGACGGTGTGCGATGGGCGTTCGACGCGGCCCGCCCCGATCTGGCGATCTACCTGGCCGGCGCCGACCCCTACTTCGACGACCGCCTGGGTCGCCTGGCACTCACCAAAGGCGGCCTGGCCGAACGTGACCGGGTGATCTTCCACTACTGTCGCGCCGCCGGGGTCCCCCTCGCCATTACCATGGCCGGAGGCTACGCCCGCCGGATCGAGGATACGGTAGACATTCACCTTCAGACCGTGGCGGCGGCGGCGAGTCTGTGAGGGCGGTGTAGAGTGCCTCGTAACGGGGCAGCACGGCTTCAACGGCAAACTGCTGGGCTGCGGCGGCGCGGGCGCCAGCGCCCAGGCGCCGCCGCTCCGCCGGGTCGGCGAGCAGCGCGGCCAGCCGCGCGGCGAACGTCGCCGGCGTCGCCGCCAGGGCGCCGGTGTGGCCGTCACGCACGATGTCGGGCGTGCCGCCCGTGGGCATAGCCAGGATCGGCGCGCCCAGGCAGGCCGCCTCGAGCAACACGCGACTCAGCGGCTCACCCCAATTCGAGGGGAAGAGCAACACATCGCAACGGGCCATCAGCCGCAGGACCTCGTCGTGGTCGGCCCAATCGAGGAAGCGCACCGGAACGGCCAGGGCGCGCAACTCGCGTTCCAGTTCCACCCGTAGCGCCCCTGTGCCCGCAAGCGCCAGGGTGAAGGGCGGCAGGGTCTCAAATGGCGCCCGGGCACGTAAGGCGCGGAAAATCTCCGCCAGGAGACCGGCGCCCTTGTTTGGCTCCAGTTTGCCCGCGAACAGCAGCAGCGCCCCCTCCCACTTCGTTGCTGGCGGTGGGGTGGCGCTGGCCCGCGTCGCCTCCAGATCGACCATGTTCGGCAGCACGTGGAGGCGCTCGGGTGGAACCAGTGGAGCGAGCCGGTGGGCGATGTAGGCGCTGACCGCGATCACCGCGTCGGCGCGCGCCAGGAACGCGGCGCGCCGGCGCACGTGGGCAAGCATGTACGGCAGGGCCGGCAGCGCCGCCAGGCCCCCCAGCGGCCCCAGGCGCGCCAGCAGGTCGGTGAGCAACCCGGGCCATCCCGGCCGGTCGTAGGGCAACCGGTCGCCGTGCAGGCCGGTGGCGAAGTAGTGCCAGGGCCAATGGTCGCGCACGGTCACGGCCACCGGCGCCCCTACGGCGCGCCCGGCGAGCACGGCAGCCGGAGCCACCTGCACATGCTGGGCGTGGATGAGCGTAACCGCCGGGTCGCGCTGCGCCTCGGCGACGATCACCCGCGCCAGGCGCGGCCAGAGAGCCTCGTGGCGGAAGTAATTGCGAACCAGCGGCAGGCGCGGCGTCCGGTAGCCAACCTCGACCAGCGGCACCCCGAGCGCTACGCCGCGCGCGCTGCCACGCCGGCCCTCGACTGGCGTCAGGGCTGTGACCGTGTGCCCGCGGGCGATCAGGGCGCGGGCCAGGGTGTGGGAACTCCAGGCCGCTCCTCCCCTGCCGGTGGGTGGAAACACATCGCTGGGAAGAATGATCCGCATCACCGCTCTATTGTACGCCAAACCCGCCCCGGCGCCCGCGGCTGCGCCCTCCTCAATCCTTCCGATGCGGAGCGCCTGCTGTCCCACGCCCCATCGCGCACTAATCCTCCTCCTCGATCGCCGGCAGGCCCCGCCACAGGTGCTGCACCGGACTCTGCCCTCCGCCGATGGGCCGGGCGGCGGCGATGGCTCCCAGCAGGTACTCCCGCGCCTGACGCACCGCCTGCTCCACCGGCAGACCCCGGGCCAGCAAGGCCGTAATCGCCGCCGCGTAGGTGCAACCCGTGCCGTGGGTGTGCCGGGTGGGAATGCGCGCAGCGCGCAACTCAATGTACGTATCACCGTTGTAGAGCAGATCCACCGCATCGCCGGAGAGATGCCCGCCCTTCAGCAGCACGTAGCGCGGGCCAAGGGCGTGCAGATCCCGCGCGGCGGCGTGCATTTCCGCTTCCTGGTTCACCGGCCGGCCCAGCAGCACCGAGGCTTCGGGGAGGTTCGGGGTGATCAGCAAGGCGAGCGGCAGCAGCACCTCGCGGAGCGCGTTCACCGCGTCGGCGGCAAGCAGCCGGTCGCCGCTTTTGGCTACCATCACCGGGTCAACCACCAGTCGGCGCACCGCATAGCGCCGCAGGATTTCTGCCACTCGCTCGATGATCGGCGTCGCGCCGAGCATCCCGGTCTTAACCGCGTCGGCGCCAATGTCGTCGAGCACCGATGTGATCTGAGCGGCCACCAGGTCAGGCGAGAGCAGTTCGACCGCCTGCACGCCGAGAGTGTTCTGGGCAGTGATGCCGGTGATGGCGCTGGCGCCGTAGACGCCGTGGGCCATGAAGGTCTTCAGATCAGCCTGAATGCCGGCGCCTCCACCCGAGTCGGAGCCGGCAATGGTGAGTGCTTTGTGCATGGCTTCTCTCCTGATGTGAACATAGCCCGCGCGCGGGAGGGTGTGGGAGGGTGTAGCCCTCTCGGGAAACAACCCGCCAGCAGGGGGGTGTGGGAGGGCGCAGCCCTCCCACGCGAATTCCTCAGCTTAACTGTTCTCCTCGGCGCCCGACCGCTTGAAATGCTCCCAGCCGCGTGCGGCCAGCGGGATTGCATCACCGTCGGGTAATTGCAGCCAGCGACCAAGCCCGGCGGGCAGGATCTCGCCGACAACCGTGACCGGAGTGCCGGTTTCGTATTGGATTTCCGCGGCCAGAGTGGCAGCGGCGGTGGGCGACGCGGTGAAGCACAGTTCGTAATCTTCACCGCCCGACAGAGCGATGTTCCAGGGCTGCTCGCCGCGCGCCGCCGCAATCGCCCGCGCCGCCGGGGCAATCGGCAAGTGCGCGGCCCACAGGCGCACCCCCACGCCGCTCTGTTCGCAGATATGCCCGATGTCGCTGCTCAGACCATCGCTCAGGTCAATCATCGCCGTCGCCTGGTGCGACCGGCCGATCACCCCGGCTTCGGCCAGGCGCGGGGTGGGCGTGAAGTGCCGCGTCAGGGCCGGCGCGGGGTCGGCGACAACGTGGGCCAGGCGCGGATCGAGCAGCAGTTGCAGGCCCGCCGCCGCTGCCCCGAGCTGGCCGGTCACCAGCACCTGGTCGCCCGGTCGTGCGCCCGAGCGTAGCACCACCTCATCGCGCCGCACCTGCCCGAGCACCGTCAGATCGATCCAGATTCCAGCGGGCGAGCGGGTCATGTTGCCGCCAACAATCGCTACCCCGTGCCGTTCGGCCTCGAGGCGCAGGCCGCGGTACAGCTCCTCGACCCACGCCACCTCCAGACTGGCGGGCAGGCCGAGTGAGACCAGGGCAAAGCGGGGGCGACCGCCCATCGCGGCGAGATCGCTCAGATTGATCGCCAGCGCCCGCCGGCCCAACTGTGTCGGCGTGATCGCGCCGCGCAGGAAATGCACGTCCTCTACCTGGCAATCAACCGTTGCCAGGAGCCACTCATCGCCCTCGACCGACAGCACCGCCACGTCGTCGCCAATGCCGGCAATAATGTCGGGACGCTCGACCGCAACCAGGCTCCGCAAGCGCTCGATCAGCGCAAACTCTCCGATGTCGGCGATGCGCATACCTTGTTCCTCGCAGATCTGATGTGAACATACGGGGAAACCGGGTTTCCCCATACCCCTGCCGGTGGGGGCGGCAAGCCCTCCCCACCGGGAGGATTTGGAAGGGCTACGCCCTCCCAGGAAAACAATCTGCCAGCGGGGAGGATCTGGGATGGCGCAGCCCTCCTATGTCGCTTTCGGGCGTGGAGAAACCCGGTTTCCCCTTCCCGCGGCGCGCCTCTACAGCGTCACGATGCGCGCCCCGGCAGCCAGTTGCTGAGGCGTGAGCTGGTACAGGTGATCAAAGAGCGCCACCTTGAAACTGGCTGGCCCATGGGCGTGGGCGGCTGCCAGCTCGGCAGCCAGGCCAAAGGCGGCCAGCGCCCCGGCAGTGGCCAGCAGATAGTCGCGCTCGACGGCGGCAAAGGCGGCGACCATCGTGGTAGCCATACACCCGGTGCCGGTAATGGTCGCCAACCATGCGTGGCCGTTGTCCACCGCAACCGCCCGCTCACCATCGGAGATAATGTCGCGGGGGCCGGTAATAGCGACCACCAGCTTGTGTTGGCGGGCCAGCGCGCGCGCCACGGCCAGCGGATCGTTCACCCCCTCGACGCTCTCGACGCCCTTCACCACGCCGCCCGCCCCGCTCAGGGCGCCAATCTCGCCGCTGTTGCCGCGCAGCACGGCGACCTGAAGCTCATCGAGCAGGCGCAGGTTGGTCTGGGTGCGTAGCGCGGTAGCTCCCGCGCCCACTGGATCGAGGACCACCGGAATGCCCCGGGCATTGGCCTGCCGCCCCGCGATCAACATGGACGTGACCCAATCTGGCGTCAGCGTGCCGGGATTGAGCACCAGCGCCCCGGCCATGGCGACCATTTCGGCCACCTCTTCAGCGGCGTGGGCCATAACCGGCAGCGCCCCGATGTGAAGGGTGACATTGGCAGTATCGTTCATCACCACCAGGTTGGTGATGTGGTGGAGCAACGGCTTCTCGGCGCGAATACGCGCCAGGGCCGCCGCAGCGCGGGTTGCCATCTCGCTCATGCTCGCCTCCTTCGTTGATCCACAATTGCCCGCAGCGCGCGGGCCGCCTGCTCCGGGTCGGGAGCGCCGATCACCGCCGAGATGACCGCTACCCCCGCCGCTCCCGCCTCAATCACCGCAGCGGCATTCTCCAGCGTGATGCCACCAATACCGACGACCGGCAGGGGAACGGCGCGGACAATCGCCCGCAGCGCCGCCAGACCGATCGGCGGGCCAGCATCGGGTTTGCTCGGCGTGCCGAACAGGTCGCCGACTCCCAGGTAATCCGCGCCGTCGCGCAGAGCCTGCTCAGCCTGCTCCACCGTCTCGACCGAGACGCCGAGGAGCCGATCCGGCCCGATTAACGGGCGTGCCAGGTGCGCCGGCAGATCCTCCTGGCCAAGGTGCACACCCTCGGCATCAAGCGCCAGGGCTACATCGAGACGATCGTTGACGATCAGCGGCACCCCGGCCGCGCGGGTCGCCTCGTGCAGCGCCCGCCCCAGGGCCAGCATCTCGCGCGTCGGGCCGTCCTTCATCCGCAGTTGCACGACCGTTGCCCCGCCACGCAGCGCCGCCTGCACCAGCTCGAGTAGCGGGCGGCCCGCGGCGGCGCGGTGGTCGGTGATGACGTAGAGTGCCCAGTCAGGAGGGCGGAGAGGGGATCGGGTCATAGTTATGCTACCTTTCGATTGAGATGACAGATCCCGGCTTGCAGCTTGCCGCTAACGTGCGTCGGAGGGCGCAGCCCTCCCGGGAATACGTATGCGTATTCGGCGCTGCGCGCCAGGGTGGCGGACGCGCCCCGACGCGCTGCCACGAGAACACAACGCCGCTGATCGCAGGGATCAGCGGCGTTGAACGCAACTGCCGGCGCTTCCCTACGCTGGTATGACCCAGGTCAGGTTCGAAGGGTTAGCGGCATCAATCGGGCCGCACTCTCAGCCAGACTCTTCTGGCGCCCCCAGCATTGGCCACACGGGCCATGGCATGCAGTAGCCTGTCAGCTAAGGTTTCTCATATCTGCTCGCCCCTTCCCCGGGCGCCTGTGTGGCTGTGCCACACACCACGGGAATGCACAGAGGTTGTTGTCGAGCGAACTGCGCCCTCGCGGCTGCGCCGCGCTACGCTGGAATGAACATACACATTCCTGAGAGGACGGCGCCCTCCCCAACCCTGGCGATGATCTTCGCGCCTTTGCAGTGCATTATATCCAGGACCCGGGCCGGCGCAAGGGCACAATTAACATTCTTCTAACGGCTCGCTGACGCAGGTCTAACAATTATTGATTATGTAATGTAACCGAAACCGGTTGTACCAAAACGGTGATGGCGGGCGCGCCCGCCGGTTATCCCAGCAGGCGACCTGGCAGGGACGGCGCCAGCACGGGTGCCGTGGGTAGCACGGTCGGCGTCAGGCGCATACCGCCATACCGGCGCATACATGCGCGAGTCACTTCCTCACCTCTACAGCAGTGTAGAAAGGAGGGATGCCTATGACGAGCCTTACGCGGTGGGAGCCCTTCGAGGGGATGGTAACGCTCCGTGACGCGATGAACCAGCTTCTCGCAGACAGCTTCGTCTGGCCGCGTGCCAGCACGTTCCTGGGAGCCATGCTCGACCTCTACGAGACCGACAACGCCTACACGGTTGAACTGGCAGCGCCGGGCCTCAAACCCGATCAGTTCGAGATCACGCTGGAGCACAACGTCCTGACCATTCGTGGCCAGGTGAAGGCTGAGCTGCCCGAGGGCGCGCGCTATCACATCCAGGAGCGGCGCTTTGGCGAGTTCCGTCGCAGCATTACGCTACCGTCGGCGGTAGACGCCGAGAAGATCCAGGCCAATCTCAAAGACGGGATTTTGACCATCCATATGCCCAAGGTTGAGTCGGCCCGGACGCGGCGGATCGAGATCAAAGCTGCCTGATCGTCCGGAGCGAGGGACGTGGCGGGTCGCTGCTGAGCTGGCCCGCCACGTTTCGTTTGTGCGGCGAGGCCGCCCCGGAGTCACGCCCGATTAAGGTAGACGGAAGCCGCTCTGGCTCTATAATTAAAAGCAGCGGAGCAAGCGCGTGGGGGAACGTGGGTGCCCGGCACGCCCCGCCAGGTGCAGCACTGCAGGCGGTACGAGACTATGGAATTCAAAGATTACTACGCCATTCTGGGTGTGACGCCCGACGCCGACGACCAGACAATCAAGAAAGCCTATCGCAACCTGGCGCGCCAGCACCACCCCGACGTAAACCCGGACGACAAGCAGGCCGAGGCTCGTTTCAAGGAGATTAACGAGGCGTATCAGGCGCTCGGCGACCCTGAGCGCCGTCGTAAGTACGACGAGCTACGCGCCCAGTACCAGAACTGGCAGCAACGTGGCAGCGGTGATTTCAACTGGTCGCAGTGGCAAAGCGCACCGGGTCAGTACGTCTACACGACCAATGTTGCGCCCGAGGATCTCGAGGATCTCTTCGGCGAGGGCAGCCCGTTCTCCGAGTTCTTCAGTTCAATCTACGGCCAGCCCCGAGCGCGCGGGCCGGAACGTCCACGCCGCGGTCGCGACCTGGAGGTGCCGGTTACCGTCTCGCTTGAAGAGGCCTTTCGTGGCGCCACCCGTTCGCTGCACATCGGCGACCGGCGGATTGAAGCCCGCATCCCTCCCGGTGTGCAAACGGGCACCCGCGTGCGGCTGGCCGGTCAGGGCCGCCCCGGGCGCGGCGGCGCGCCAGCGGGCGACCTCTACCTCATCGTGGAAGTGGAACCCCATCCTCAGTTCGAGCGCGAGGGCGACGATCTGACCACCGTTGTGCCGGTGGACTTTCTCACCGCGGCGGCCGGCGGCGAGGTTCGTGTGTCAACCCTGGACGGCGCGGTGAAGCTCAAGATCCCGCCACGCACTCCCGCCGATCGGGTGTTTCGTCTCAAGGGCAAGGGCATGCCCCATCTTGACCGGCCGGGGGAGCGGGGCGACCTGTTCGCGCGGGTCAAGCTGGTTATGCCCGAAGCCCTCTCCGATGCTGAGATTGAGATCCTTCGCGACCTGGCCCGGCGCCGGGCCGCCTGAGGCGTGGTATGCGGCCAGGGAGGGCCGGGATCCTCCCGGCCCCGGCCCCGGGGGGCCGGGGCGTGGCGCGTAACGTGCCTGGCCCCGATCGGGGGCCGGAGGGGAGCGTTTCCTGGAAACTGTGCCGTCCCCGACCCTCGTCATCGTCGTGGCACATTCTTTAGCGTTCCCTGTTATGCGGCCAGGCCGCATGGCGCCTGAGTAGTGAGGAGCACAGCCATGCTGGTGCGTCGAACCAAACTCGATGAACTTGCCGCGCGAGCCGGCCTGCCCATTGAGACCCTGCGGCAGTTACTCGAACTGGGTGTGATCGAAGAGGGGCCAGACGTCACCGAGGAAGACCTGGCCGAGTTGCGCCGGGTACATCGCCTCATCGGCGACCTGGGGCTGGATCACGAGGCCGTGCTGGTGATCCTGTGCATGCGCAAACGCGTGCTGTCGCTACAGCGTGAAGTGGCGCGGCTGCAGGCCGAACTGCACCAGCGCCGCCGCCCCGATCGGGTGACGCTGTGGGTTGAGGCTGAGTGGAGTGAAAGCTAACAATCAGGAACGCGGGTTTCTCCACGTGCGGCGCGCCTGTCGAACTGTGCCCCTGCCTGTCGGGGTTGGCAGGCTCTCCCCACCGGGAGGACCTGGGAGATGGGAAGACCGGGTTTCCCCATCTCCCAGGCCCATGGGGGGGACGTAGCGGCGCGGCGGCGCGGCGCGCTCTCTCCCTATCCAGGGGGAGTTGTGCAGCATAGCCGCATACAGAACCGGTGAGCGCATACAAGTGCTGAGGACGGTATCATGTTTGGCGAAATGGGACGCTGGTTCATCGTTATCGGCCTGGTCCTGATAGGGCTGGGTGTGCTGTTTCTGCTGCTGGGGCGCCTGCCCTGGCCGGGGCGCCTCCCGGGCGATATCGTGATTGAGCGCCCGGGCCTCACCGTCTACATCCCCCTCGGAACGATGCTCCTCCTCAGTCTGGTTCTGACCGTTCTGGCGAACCTGATCGGGCGCTTCTGGCGGTAACTCCGCTTGCGACTGCGCCCCACAACCCCGCGACGAAAACCTCCGCCGCGGTCGTCCCCTGGCCCCGCGGCAAAGCCGCGCACCCCGGGGTGAAGAATTACCCTGCCTCAACCGGGGTATTCCCCCCTTTGTTGATTAACTTAATCATATTAATTTTATTTCTATCATGAGTATCTTGCCCAAGAATAGAGGAGGTCTCCCAATGCCCGCTACCGGCTACCAGGGTCGTATCGGCGTCCTCATTGGCGCGGCGCTGGCCGCGCTGGTCATCCTGGCAGGTTGCTCTGTCGCCCAGCAGCCCCCCGCGCAGGCTCCCGCCCCCCAGGTGCAGCAGCCCGCCGCCCAGCCACCCTCCGTCGCTTCAGCTCTGCCCGGGCGCGGGTTCGACAAGGCCGTGGTCAGCAGCGCCTGGCTCGCCGAGCATCTGAACGATCCCCAGGTGCGGGTGATCGAGGTGAGTGTCACACCTGGCGTCTACGAGCGCGGTCACATTCCCGGCGCCGTCAACTTCGTCTGGCACACCGATTTTGTTGACACGGTGCGCCGCGACATCGTCAGCCCCGAGCGCTTCGAGCAACTGGCCCGTGCTGCCGGCATCAACAATGACAGCACGATTGTGCTCTATGGCGACAACAATAACTGGTTCGCCGCCTGGGGCGCCTGGGTCTTTCTGCAATACGGCGCCAACGATGTGCGGCTCCTCGATGGTGGGCGCGCCCTCTGGGAGGCCGAGAATCGCGAGCTGGCGCTCACGCCGCCCGCCCCCACGCCGGGCGACTTCACGGTTAGCCAGCGCGAGCAGTTGCGGGTGAAGCTGCCCGATGTGCTGGCGGTGGTCGAGGGCCAGCACGATAAAGCCCTGATTGATATCCGCTCGCCCGATGAGTTCGCCGGGAAGATCTTTGCCCCCGAGGGCTTCCAGGAGCTGGCCGTGCGCGCCGGTCACATTCCTGGCGCGGTCAACATTCCCTGGAAGCAGGCACTGAATGAGAACGGCACGTTCAAGTCGGAGGAGGAACTGCGCGCTCTCTACGCCGGCAAGGGTATTGACGGCAGCAAGCCGATCATCACCTACTGCCGCATCGGCGAACGGGCCAGCCACACCTGGTTCGTGTTGAGTCAGATCCTCGGCTATGACGTGGCCCTCTACGATGGTTCGTGGACGGAGTGGGGCAATACCGTCGGCGTCCCGATCGAGAACCCCGCTGGTACGGTCTGGGGTGGTCAGTAGAACGCGGGAGGGCCAGGTCTTCCCTGACGCGACATAGGGGGAAACCGGGTTTCCCCACGCCCCTCCCTGAGGGGAGGGCCTGGGAGGGCGCAGCCCTCCCAGGAATAATTCTTTTCATTCGGGTGGTGCGCGGCGCAGCCGCGCGGGCGCCTGACGGTAACACAGAACCATCCTATGACACTCCCTCCTGTGACGCGCCGCCCGAGCGATCGGGCGACGTCGCTCCTGCCACGCTACGCTGGCGCCCTGCGCGCGGCAGCGGCGCTGGTGATCCTGGCGGCGCTGCTGGCCCTGGCCTGGGCGCTCCACGCTACCCCGGGGCGCGGCGCGCCGGCGGCGTTGTCGCTCCTCCTGGGCACGGCGCTGGGGATCGTCTTCGAGCGGGGCCGTTTCTGCTTTTTCTGCATCTTGCGCGATGGGATCGAACACGGGAACAGTGGTCCGGCCTATGCCATTCTGGCCGCGCTGGCCACGGGTTCTATCGGCTATGCTCTGGTGCTGGGCATCTTTCTGCCCAGCCCGTTTGTGGGGCGCCTGCCGGCTGAGGCCCACATCGGACCGGTAAGCTGGGTTCTGGTGCTGGCGGGCCTGGCCTTCGGCCTGGGTATGGCGCTCTCCGGGGCCTGCATCAGCGGCCACCTCTACCGTCTGGGCGAGGGCTCGACCCGCGCCCCGTTCGCCCTGTTTGGTGCCACCATCGGTCTGGGTGCGGGCCTGTTGAGCTGGAATCCGCTCTACCGCCTGGCAATCGCCGACGCGCCCGTGCTCTGGCTGCCGGCCTGGCTGGGGTACGGCGGGGCGCTGGCGCTCCAACTGGCGCTGCTGGCGGGATTGGCCCTGCTCCTGCTCCGCGGCCTGCCTGAGATCCCTGCGCGGAGCGCCGCTCGCCCGAGCCTCGCCACGGTGGGCGCGGCCCTCCTGCGCGAGCGCTGGCCGCCGCTAACGACCGGGGCGCTGGTGGGGATTATCGGCGCCGTCGCCTACCTGCGCGTCGAACCCCTGGGGGTTACCTCGCAACTCGGTAGCCTGGCCCGCACCGCTCTGGATGGCGTCGGCTTGCTGCCAGCCCGGCTCTACGGGCTTGATACGCTGGCCGGCTGCGCGACCCGGGTCGCCCGCACCATCACCAGCAATGGCCTGCTGATCGGCGGGCTGGTACTGGGGTCGCTTGCCGCCGCCCTGGCCTCCGAACGCTTCAGCCTCTCCCGCCCGACCTGGCGCGGGGCCGGGAGCGCGTTCCTCGGCGGCGTGTTGCAGGGCTGGGGGGCGTTGCTGGCGCTGGGTTGCACCGTCGGCACGCTCCTCTCGGGAATCTCGGCCTTCGCCGTCGCCGGGTGGGTCTTCGCCGCGGCGATGCTCGGCGGCGTCTGGCTGGGCATTCGTCTGCGCCTGCACGCATGGGGCGAGTAGACCTGCTGCCCACATCAGAGGCCTGTGCGGCGTGGCAGCACACTGCCAGGATGCGTATGAGTTGGTTCCCGGGAGGGCGCAGCCCTCCCGGGAACCAACCCGCCAGCGGGGAGGGTTTGGGAGGGCTGCGCCCTCCTGAGAAGAATGAACAGGTTCATTCTGGCGTTGTGCGGCGCAGCCGCACCGACGGCTGATGTGAACATATGGCGAAACCGGGTCTCCCCGCGTCCCTGCCTGAGGGCAGGGTGTGGGCGTAGAGACGCGCCGACGCCGCGCTCCGACGATGACGTTGCAGCAACCCTGCGCGCATGAGCTGTGTTTACCTCAGATGTGCTATAATTAGGTAACAGAAACATCAAAGAACGGCGGGCTGCGCCAGGCCCGTTCGCGATTGCCCGGGAGGTATCAATGGCGCTCGAAAAGGATGAAAAGCAGCACATTATCGGCGACTATCAGGTACACGGTAGTGATACCGGCTCGCCGGAAGTGCAGGTGGCGCTGCTCACGGAGCGGATCAATCAACTGATTGACCATCTCCGCATTCACATCCACGATCATCACTCGCGCCGCGGCCTGCTCAAACTGGTTGGCCGCCGTCGTCGTTTGCTCAACTACCTGCAGAGTTGCGACAAGGAGCGGTATCGCGTCTTGATCGATCGTCTCGGTCTGCGCCGCTAGGCGGTTGAAGCGATGGATCCAGTGTGAATGCCACGGGAGTTCCGGCACAGTTGCAGCGCCGGTACTCCCGTGTTGGTTTCCCGGGGGAGGACGTTCGGGATTGGAGCGTGTGCAGGAGCCACGTGTTCGTTCACAGGCTCCAGTGCCGAACCCCCTCCTCGGGAACCACAAGGAGCGTAACGGCGAGGATCGGCATAGCCACGGAGGGGCCCGGGCGAACCTGGTTCGCTCGCGCCCCCCACGGCTCCGGGGCGCCCCGGCTGACCCTGATCACGCCGTTCTGCAGTGGGCCGAGAGCCTGTCCGGCTCCCTCCTGAGGGTGTGGCCCGCATCTCCTGGTTGCCCGGACAGGCGCGTATTGAGGAGGTTAATACTGATCTATGACAGAACGACAGGTTTTTTCGGTCAGCGCCGAGATTGCTGGCCGCACACTCACCCTGGAGGCCGGGAAGTTCGCCGAGCAGGCCGACGGGGCAGTGACCGTGCGCTACGGCGACACGATGTTGCTCGCCACCGTCGTAGGCGCCAGGGAAGCACGGGAAGGGGCGGATTTCTTTCCCCTGACCGTGGACTACGAGGAAAAGATGTACGCCGCGGGGAAGATCCCCGGCAATTTCTTCAAACGCGAGAGCCGTCCCACCACCACGGCAATCCTGATCTCCCGTCTCACCGACCGCCCACTGCGCCCGCTCTTCCCCAGGGGTTACACCAACGAAGTGCAGGTTATCGTTACGACGTTCTCCATTGATATGGTGAACGACCCCAGCCCGCTGGCGATTATCGGCGCATCGGCGGCCCTGGCTGTCAGCGATATCCCCTTCCTCGGCCCGGTTGGCGGTGTGCAGATGGGTATGATCGATGGGCAACTGGTGGTCAATCCCCCCATGGCCGATATGGCCCGCAGCACCCTCGACCTGATGGTCGCCGGCACGAAGGAAGCCGTTCTGATGGTCGAGGCCGGGGCCAACGAACTCTCCGAAGAGGATATGCTGCGTGCCGTGCAGGAGGGCCATGCCGTCTGCCGGCAACTCTGCGAGTTGCAGGAGGAACTGGTGCGCCTCTGCGGCAAGCCCAAGCGCGAGTTTGTGCCCCCGGCTACCGACACCTCCCTGCAAGACGCGGTCAGCGCCTGGCTGGGCTACCGGCTCCGTGACGCCGTGCGCAGCCCGATCAAGCAGGAGCGCGAGGCCCGCACCAGCGCGCTGAAGGGGGAGACGGTCGCCCATTTTACCGCCGATGAACCCGAGGAGGAGATCCCTGCCCGTGCCCGTGAGGTAACCAGGGTCTTCGAGAGCCTGCTCAAAGAGGAGGTGCGACGAGCCATTCTTGACGAGGGTATCCGGGTGGATGGTCGCGCCCTCGATGAGGTTCGCCCCATCAGCGTCGAGGTAGGCGTCATTCCCCGGGTGCACGGCTCGGCCCTCTTCACCCGCGGGCAGACCCAGGTGCTGACCATTACCACCCTTGGCTCGCCCGGCGAAGAACAGCGCCTCGACGACCTGGGCATCGAGACGACCAAGCGCTATATCCATCACTACAACTTCCCGCCCTTCTCGACCGGCGAGGTGCGCCGCCTCGGTGCGCCGCGCCGCCGCGACATCGGGCACGGCGCCCTCGCCGAACGCTCGCTCTACGCGGTGCTGCCACCCCAGGAGGAGTTCCCCTACACCATGCGTCTGGTCTCCGAGGTGCTCTCCTCGAATGGCTCGTCTTCGATGGCCTCCGTGTGCGGCTCATCGCTGAGCCTGATGGACGCCGGTGTGCCCATCCGCGCCGCCGTCGCCGGCGTGGCGATGGGACTCATCACCGGCGAGAACGGCCAGTACCGTGTGCTGACTGACATCCAGGGCCTCGAAGATGCCCTCGGCGATATGGACTTCAAGGTGGCCGGCACCGCAAAGGGTGTGACCGGGCTGCAAATGGACATCAAAACCACCGGCATTACCTTCGAGATTATGCGTGAGGCCTTCGCCCAGGCCCGCGCCGGGCGCCTGTTCATCCTGGAGAAAATGAACCAGGTGATCAGCGCGCCCCGCCAGGAACTGTCGAACTATGCGCCGCGCATCATCACCCTGCAGATCCCGGTGGATAAGATCGGCGCGCTCATCGGCCCGGGCGGTAAGACCATCCGCGGGATCGTTGATGCTACCGGCGCCCAGGTGGACGTGGAGGACGATGGCCGCGTGTTCATTACCACGGCCGATGGCGAGGCCGCCAGGCAGGCCGTGGCCATGGTCGAGGCCCTCACCCGCGAGGCCAAGGTGGGCGACATTTTCCTCGGGCGGGTGGTGAGTATCAAGCCCTTCGGCGCCTTCGTCAACATCCTCCCCGGCAAGGACGGTATGGTACACGTGAGTGAACTGGCCGAGCAGCGGGTGGAGAACGTCGAAGACGTGGTGCAACTGGGTGACGAGATCAATGTGATGGTCATTGACATTGATCCCTCCACCGGCAAGATCAGCCTGAGCCGCCGCGCTGTGCTTACCGGCGAGTCGCCAGAGGACCGCAAGGCCGCCGGGGCCGCCCCCCGCAGCGGTGGCCCGCGGCCCGAGCGGGGCGGCCCCTCACGCGATGGCGGCGATCGCCCCCGCCCACGCCGGCGCGAGGATCGCTGAGCCGGGGTCAATCCTCCGTGACCACCCGGCGCGCGCCCACTGTCGTCCTGTCCTGCCGGCTGCCACATAGCCGGCAGGGCCGGACCGGACGGTGCCGCTGCCCGGGCCGCGCCTTCCGGAGCGACCCCGTAGCGGTACGTGTTCACTCGTCTCCCGGATGCGCGGGCAGCTTGCCCGTATCCAGGCCATTGCGGGCGGGCCACCCGCGCTCCCGGGGTGGCGCTTTACCTGAAAGCTGAACAGGCGCCCCTGGCGCGCCCGCACCCTTTGTTGCTTTCCTGTGCCTTGATTGCGCCTCACCTTCCCCATGCACGACCACTACCTCAACTTTGGCGGCGCCGGGGCGCTCATACACCTGGCGCCGGCGAACGGCTTTCCGCCCGAAGCTTACCGACCCCTGGCGGCCCACCTTACCCCGCACTACCGGGTCCTTGGTTACCGCCCGCGGCCCCTCTGGAACAGCAGCGCACCGCCTGATGTGCGTGCCTGGCGAGACCTGGCCCGCGACATGCTCGACGATCTGCAGCGTGTCGCCGACGGCCCGACGATCGCCGTTGGCCACTCCCTCGGTGGTATCCTCACCCTCTACTGCGCCGTGCACCGGCCCGACTTGTTTCGCGGGGTCGCGCTGCTCGACCCGGTGATCTTCCCCCGCCATATGCTGCCTCTGCTCTGGGCCGGTCGCCGGCTGGGCCTGCACCGGCGCTTCCCCATCGCCCGGGGCGCTGCCCGGCGCCGTGATCGCTTTGCGAGCCGCGACGAGGCCCGCGCGCGCTTCCAGGGCCGGGGCATTTTCGCCAACTTTACCCCCGAGGCGCTGGAAGGCTACCTGGAAGGCGCCCTGCGCCCCGCGCCTGACGGCGGGTTAACCCTGGCCTGGCCCCGCGCCTGGGAGGCCCATATCTTCTCACTCATCCCTGTGGATACGTGGGACGCGCTGGGGCGCCTGCGGGTGCCGCTGCTGCTGCTGCGGGGCATCCACTCCGACCTGATCATTGACCGCTCGTGGAACGAGTTCCAGCGGCGCCTGCCCCACGCGCGCCTGGTCGAGATTGACGCCGGCCACATGGTGCCGATGGAGCGCCCTGCCGACGTTGCTGCCGCCGTGCTCGTATGGGCCGGCGACCTGCCATGAGTGGTCTGCGAACGCGGTGATCCCGTCGAAACGCCCCCTCAGGCAGGAGCATGGGGAAACCTGGTTTCCCCGTATGTTCACATCAGCCGCATGGAATCTCATCAGCGAAAGCTCACAGCAACAGTCGAACAGGAGCAACCCATGGATCACCTTCTTCGCGTCGGGCGGCGCGCCAGTATGCGCAAGACTGTGACCGAGGCCGACATCGTGCTCTTTGCCGCGATCACCGGCGATCAGAACCCCGTTCACATTGACGAACTGTCGGCCCGCGAGTCGCGCTTCGGGCGACGCATCGCCCATGGCATGCTCGCCGCTGGACTGATCTCCGCCGTTCTCGGCATGCGTCTGCCCGGCCCCGGTACGATCTACCTCAAGCAGACACTCAACTTTCGCAAGCCGATCTATATTGACGACACCGTCACCACGACGGTGGAGGTGACCAGCGTGCGCGAGGACAAGCCCATCGCAACCCTGCGTACCACAATCGTCAACCAGGATGGCGAGCTGGTAGTGGAAGGAGAGTCGCTGGTCTACTGTGACCAGTGCCGCATTGATGTCCTGGACCCGGAATGATGTCATCTGTCCACACGGCTGTACCCCCCCGCACCCGACCTGCCGGGACTCTCAGGGATAGAGTTGTGTGGAGCGCATCAGGGATACCATAGCAGCAGCGAGCCTTCACCCACTGCCTGCTCAAGGAGAGGAGGAGCCCACGGAAACAACCCGCTGGTGGGGAGGGCTTGCCGCCCCACAGGCAGTGGATTGAAGAAACCCGATTTCCCCATCCTCACAGCAGCGGCTGCCGTTCGAACAGATACAACCCCACCGCGCCCGCGGGCGCAAAATCGGTGGCGACGTAGCCCGCGGCGAAGGCTGCCTCGGCGATGGCCCGCACCTGGTAGCGCCAGGCGCGGGCCATTGGCATATCTGTGGCGCGCAGGGCCTCGATGTCACTCGGGATCTGGAGCAGGAAGGAGTCCCCCACAGGCTCAAGCGAGGGTTCGCGGGGATCGGGATTGACCAGTAGCGCCCGGCCACGCAAATCGTCGGCGCTCCGGAAGCCGCCCGCGCGGGCCGTCACACGTTCGGAGGCGATCCACCACTCCACCAGAAAGCGGTCGCTGGGCAGTTCACCGTGGGGGTCCTCCGGCTCGGGACCATAGATATTGCGAATGTAGGTGCGGCAGGTGGCGCCGAGTTTATGCAGGTTGAGCCTGGCGTTGCGCGCAATCAGGGGGTCGAAGGTCCAGGTAATCAGGTCGAGGCCCTGGGCGAGTACGTGCTCGCGCTGGGCCCATTTGAGGCGCTCGCCGATGGCTGCGTCGCGGTAGGCCGTCCGCACAGCAGCCATATGCGAGGCATGCTTGAGCCGCCCATCGGCGTCGCGGCCCAGGAAGCCGAACACGAAGCCCACCAGCGGCGCGCCGGGAGCATCGTGGTCAAAGGCTCCCAACACCAGCCCGCCGTTGCGCTGCACCGTAAGCAGCATATGGTAGGGCACCGCGCCAAATGCGCCCCAGACGTCGCGTTGCAACTCCTCGCAGGCCAGGTATTCTCCGTAATTCTGGATGCGTCGGATGTCGATTGGCATGTCTTTCACTGATGTGACAAGAGGGGAAACCGAGCTTCCCCGTGCCCCTCCCTGCGGGGAGGGTCTGGGAGGGCGCAGCCCAACCCGTGCTCGGCTCACAGCAACACGACCATATCATCCCGATGCACCACCTCAGGGCCGTAGTCATAGCCCAGGGTCTCGGCAATCTGGGCCGAGTGCAGCCCTCTAATGGCCCGCACGTCCGTGGCGCGGTACTGGGTCAGCCCGCGAGCGATCTCGCGACCATCGGGGGCAAAGATGCGCACGGTCTGCCCGCGGTCGAACTCGCCCTCCACGGCCACAATCCCCGCCGGCAACAGGCTACGCCCATCGCGTACCAGGGCCGCAACGGCGCCTGCATCCACCACCAGGCGGCTGAGGCGCGCGGTTTCGGCCAGGATCCAGCGGCGGCGGGCGTCGGGGTATGTGGCGTGGGCGGGGAAGCGCGTGCCGATACGCTCGCCGGCAGCCACGCGCAGAATCACGTCGGGTTCGGCGCCCGAGGCGATGACCACGGTGGTGCCGGAGCGGGTAGCCAGATCGGCCGCCTGGATCTTGGTGCGCATGCCGCCGGTGCCCCGAGCGGTGCCAGCACCCCCGGCGATGGCCCAGACGCGCTCATCAATCACCGGCACTTCGGGGATCAGTTCGGCGGATGGGTCGCTCCGCGGGTCGGCGCTGTAGAGACCGGGAATGTCGGTCAGGATCAGCAACAGATCGGCCCCCACCAGGCCGGCGACCAGGGCCGAGAGGTTATCGTTGTCGCCCACCCGGATCTCGGCAGTGACCACGGCATCATTTTCGTTGATAATCGGTACGATGCCGCGCTCCAGGCACAGGGTCAGAGTGTTGCGCGCATTCAGGTAACGCCGCCGGTCGCGCAGGTCATCGCGGGTGAGCAGGGCCTGGGCCACCTGCAAGCCGTAGATCTCGAACAGTTGCTCGTAGAGGTGCATGAGCCGGCTCTGGCCCACGGCGGCAAAGACTTGCTTGAGCGGCACATTGGCCCGCGAACGCTGGTGCAGCGCCACCCCGAGCCGCTCGCGACCGGCCGCGATGGCCCCCGACGACACTAGCAGCACCTGGCAGCCTCGCTCGCGCAGGGTTGCTACCTGTCGCGCCAGGCCGACCATATAGGGGCGGTTGAGGCGGTCGGTGCCCGCGGTGAGCACACTGGTGCCGAGTTTGATAACAATCCGTCGCGGCAATGCTTCACTCATCGCGTTGGCATGCTCTCAAACTTGACGTGAACGTACGGGGAAACCAGGTTTCCCCATACCCCCACAGGGTGGCAAGCCCTCCCTGCGGGGAGGGTTTGGGAGGGCGCAGCCCTCCCAGGAACAAATCCAGGCGCAGCTATGGCGATCGGATGCCCAGCTCGGCCAGCCGTTCCGGCGTGGGATCCCCCTCGGCGTTCCAGCCATGGCGGCGGTAATACTCAGCCAGCAACTCCGCCAGGGGCGGGCGTTGCCCTGCGGCGGGCCCCTCGACCACAGGCGTCTCGCGCCAGCGGGTGGGCAACTCATCGCGCCCACCGTTATCGGCATAGCGCCGCGCAAAGAGCCGTTCAACCGTCACAATCCGTTCGCCCAGGCGCGCCAGGTCGGCGGCCGAGAGGGTCATACCCGTTGCCGCGCCAATCATCGCCAGCAGCTCACCCGGCGAGACCTGGTAGGCCAGCAGGCCCAGGCGCCGGCAGACCCCCGCGGCGTCGAGGGCGGCGGCGAAGCGCTCGTGCCAGATCAGGCGCATGGCCTGGTTCTGGGCGCTCGTGGGGCTGGGGGGCGAGTCGGGCAGCCAGGGCGGCGGTTCATCAAGCAGATCGGCGTAGAGCATGCTGTAGCGCACATCGCCCCCAATCGGGGCAGTGGCCATAGCCAGGGCAAAGCCGGTAAGCGCCCGCGGATCGAGGGCCGACATGGCCAGCCCCTTGCTCTGGGGAGCAAAGGCTGTTCCACCCCAGAACACCTCGGCGATCTCGCCGACGCCCAGGGAGAGCAGGTCGCGCCGTTCCTGGGGCGTCGCCAGCCGCTCCAGCGCCTCCAGCACGGCCGCACCGTCGCCCCAGGGCAACGTGCCGGACTGGCTCAGCCCTTCGGCCTGGCATTCCATAAGAAACGCCACCGTAGCGCTGGTTGCAACCGGATCGAGGCCAAGGCGCAGGCAGCGCCCGGCAAGCGCCGTGAGCGCCGCGGCGTCACTGATGCCGCAGCGGCTCCCGAAACCGGCGACAACCTCCAGGTCAGGCATCGGCGCAACGCCCTGTGGCGTCTCCAGGTCAAAGTAGCACGGCATAGGGCAGCCAGCGCACCCGCGACTGCGCCGTTCACCCGGCAGGGCGGGGGCGGCACCCGCAGCGCGGCCATCACGCCCGTTGCGCGCCGTCAACGCGCCGAGGGCGCTTGCCCGATCCAGCAGGTGCAGATCGCCGGCGGCGCGAATGCCCGCCGCAAGCGAACTCTGCTCCACGCGCCGGCGAATGATCTCCAGGGCGGCGCCCAGGCGCCGCTCGTCCTGGGCCGGAAGCGGCGCAACCCCCGGACGGACCACAATCGCCTTGAGGCGCTTCTGGGCCATCACAATAGCGGTGCCGGCCGGTTCGGCCAGATAGCGCCCCTCGGCAACGATGCTGCTGTAGGCTACCCCGTTCTCACCTGCGGGACCGAGGCAGACCGTGCGCACATCATCGCCGAGCGTGGCGCGTAGCGCCGCCTCGGTCGCCACCGTATCGAGCCCCATCAACTGGGCCGCAGAGCGCAGACGCACGCCGGCGGCATCAATGTAGAGGTAAACCCACTCGGGAGCCTGCCCGCGCACCACCAGCACATCGCAACCGGCGCGGCGCAGCGCGGCGCCCCAGTGGCCCGGCGCCCAGCCGTACCCGATGGAGCCGGTGAGCGGTGAACGGGTGCCCACAACGAAGCCACCAGTGGCAAAGGCGTCGAGGCCGGCCAGCGGCCCGGCGGCGAAAATCAGCAGATTCTCGGGCGCCAGCGGCGGCGTATCGGGGGGAAGATGGTTCCAGAGCAGCCAGGCAATCGCGCCACGGCCCCCCAGGTAATCGCGCTCGACGGTGGCAGGTAGGTGCTGGCGCGCATGCCCGCGCTCCAGATCAATCGTCAGGGTGCGTAGTGCCATGGTGGGTGATGCACATAGGTGGTGTCAAAGTCGTTATCGCAATGGGGCGCGAATCGTGTTAGTGGCGCGTCCGGCACGATCCATGTCACCCTGAGCAAAGCGAAGGGTCCCGGCCGAGATGCTTCCCCTTCGACTGCGCTCAGGGCGGCGGCTGTGCTCAGCGTGACATGATGTGCCAGTACTCCGCCAGGATGAAAAAAAGAAGTTCCCGGGAGAGCTTCGCCCTCCCAATCCCTCGCCCCGGCCCGGGGCGCCACGCCGGTGCACTGATGCTACCATACCTATTATACCAGGTAGCCCTGGCGCACCCGCCGGGCCGTATGCTACCACAGGGCTGCTGCAAAGGCCGCTCGTGGCGGGGTGGCGCGGCGACTGCGCCTTCGCAGAAAATGAACCTGAACATCGCCCCCGCACGGGAGGGTGTGGGAGGGCCGCGCCCTCCCAGGAACGACTTATGTTCGTTCCGGCGCTGTGCGGCGCAGTCGCATGCCTGGACGGCTGAAGTTTGGAGCACGGCTCCCCCGACTTTGCAACGGCCCTGTATGCTACAATGAGTGGAGATGCCTGGCGGTTCGTCCGGCAACGGGATGTCGCGCGCCTGGTTGAGGAAGCGGGGTCTGGGGGAGGGCCGCGCCCTCCCGTTCCAGCGCGTCTCGGATGCGCCGCGCCGTGCTTCATCGTCTCGAGGAAGCGGAGTTCGGGGAGGGCCGCGCCCTCCCGTTCAAAGTGTGCCGGAGCTATGTCAGCCAGGCAGATGGCAACGCGAATGTCAGAACCGGCCCGGGCGCGGGTTGCCGCTCAACAGCAGCGACGGGAGGAGGCCGTGCATCTCCTCGGCGCCCTCGATTGTCTGCGCGGCGTGCCTGCCAATGAACTTGCGCGTCTGCTCGACCTGTGCGTCTTTCGGGTCCACCCGGTTGGAGCCACCGTGCTCGGCCAGCAGAAGCACGGCCTCTTCTTCTTTCTGGTGCTCTCCGGCACCCTGCAGTTGCGTCTGCGCGACAAAAACGGCCGCGAGGTGCTCATGGGCATCCTGGGGCGCGGCGATTGTTGCGGCGAGGGGCCGCTGTTCGGCGACTACTTCCGGCAGATGAGCGCCCTGGCCCAGAGCAACTGCCAGTTGCTCCAGTTCCCCCTGAGCGAGCTGCGCAGCGCGCTCGATACTCTCCCCCGGCTCGCTGCGGCCCTGCGCCAGGTGTATCAGCAGCGGTTGGTGGAGTGCACCCTGGCCCGCGTGCCGCTGCTTGGCCAGTTGTCGCCGACGGAGCGATTGGCGCTGGTGGGGTTGCTGCAACCGGCCCACTACGCCCGCGGTAGCCTGATCCTGCGCCAGGGCTCCCCCGCCGACTCGCTCTACCTCATCGAGACCGGCCAGGTGGCGATTGAACAGGCCGGTCAGACCATTGCCACCCTGAGCGAGGGCGACTTCTTCGGCGAGATGGCCCTGCTCACCAGCCGGCCCCACCACACCGATGTGCGCGCGTTGACGCCGACCGACGTGCTGGCGCTCCCCGGCGCCGATTTCCATCGCCTGATCGAGCAGCGCCCCGACCTCGAAGCCCAACTGCGCGCCGAGGTTGAGCGCCGCCTGCGCAACGGCGCGCTGATGCGCAGCGATATCACCCGCGCCCGCGAGTTGCAACTCGCCGTGACCAGGGGCATGTTGCGCGGCTCACACCTGTTTGTGCGCACCCCCGACCTGTGCCCACCCGGCTGCCGCCTCTGTGAAGAGGCCTGTCTGGAACGGCACGGCCAGCAACGCCTGCACCTGAACGGCGTGCCCCTGGAGCGGCCCGACAACGGCGTGGTCGGGCGCCTCGATGTGCTCGATGTCTGCCGCCAGTGCAGCACCGGCCCCGAATGCGTGGAAGCCTGCCCCGAAGACGCCTTTGAACGCATCGCCGATGGTACGCTCCTGATCACCGATCGCTGCACCGGCTGCGGGGCATGCGTGCCGGCATGTCCCTACGATGCCATCAGCATGCGCCCGTTGCCCGACCCGCGTCCGGGTCGTGGGCCCCTCGGCGCGCTCCTGCGGAACCTGATCGATCCTGCCCACCGCCATCCGCTGATCCCCCTCCAGCCGGCCCGGGCTGCCCAGCGCGCCGACAAGTGCGACCTCTGCCACGGCTTTGCCGATCGCGCCTGCCTCAGTCGCTGCCCCACCGGCTCGCTCCGCCTGGTGCCCGTGGAGGAGCTGTTTTCGCTGTAGTGGCGCGTCGGGCACGATATGGGTCATGCTGAGCGCAGCCCCCGCCCTGAGCGCAGCCGAAGGCGAAGCATCCCGGCCAGGACCCCTGGCTTCGCTCAGAGTGACACGCAACGCGCCGGATGCACCAGTTAGATTCCCCGTTGAGAGGGCGCCGCCCTGCAACGGGTACCACGAGACCGGCGCGTTCACGGGATGCGCGGATCGTGGCGCCCGTGCTCGCGCGGCTGCCGGGTTGGCGCGCCTCCCTGGAAGAGTCAGGCCTGCCTTGAGCATGCGTTTCTTCGTTTCCCATTCGTTGGCCCAGTTCCCCCCGCATCAGAAAACCCCATCCCGGTGCAGGTGAAACCCTTTGGAACGCAGCCCTCCCGCACCCTCCTGTCAGGATTGCAGCAATCGGCAGGCGAAAACCCCGATCCGAAGCAGCATCATGGCATCCGAAAGCGGAGCCGGCGCCCCAGGTTGGTGAATGCGGCGACCCATTGCCGCGCATCCAGGTAGCCCTGGGCCGCTTCACGCTGGAACTCGACATACACGGTGCGTAGCAGGCGGTAGTACACGTTCTGGGTTTTCCAGACATCAACCTCGAAGGGCAGCGAGCGGGCCAGAGCCACTGCCTCGTCGAGTTGCTGGAGGAGTTCAATCGACTCGGGGAAGGCGTTGAACTCCTCCGTGATGCGGTCAATGGTTCGGCCCAGGGTATAGGCCAGCCCGGCGGTGTCGAGGGTGACCCCCGAGCGCACAGCCTCGCGATGCAGAGCCTGGATGGCGTCGAGATCGAGATTGTCAGCCCCGAGCAGGCGGCGCAACTGGGTGTTGATCGCAAACTCCGCTGCGATCTGAAATTCGCGAGGCACAGGCATGCTGATACTGGCCAGAAAACGCATGAGTGGAGCATGATACTCATAGATCTGCCGGTAGGCTGCCTCGGCCTCGGCCAGGCTGGAGGTCAGGATCTTGTTGAGGATCTTGCGCTGCTCGTCACCGAAGAGCAGTTTGAGCGAGTAGGCCTCCTGGGCGAAGTTACGGTCCACCAGGCGAATGGTGCCGGGAATATCGGCCCGCTGGAACAGCTCGGTGCTCTCCTGCACCAGGGCCTGGTATGCCGTTTCATCCTGGTACTCGCGCACGCCGCCAGAGATGTTATGGTCACCCAGGTGCAGCATGCCAAAGATCAGGCGAGCCGACTCGCGGGTGATGGTTGAGGTGATTCGCATACGCCCGAGGGCCAGACGGTTCTTGCCCGCGGGGAGCAGGTGGTAATCTTCGCGATCCACCTCGTAGCAGTAGATCTGTTCGCGCTCCTCGAAGCTTTCAAATAGCGACGACATAGCGTAGTGCGCGCCGACCTTCCGCAGATCGACCACCGCGGGGCGCACACAGCGATCGTAGATCGCCCGCCCGTCACCAATGGCCGGGTTGTTGCTGCGCGCGCGGGCCAGGCGCTCCAGAAACGGTCCCTCCAGATCCTCTCCCGGCTCAAGAGTGTGCGCGCCAGCA
>JBDNDG010000079.1:0-14071 GCA_046719255.1 Chloroflexaceae bacterium | reverse complement strand
ATCTCCGGGCGTCGCGCCGCGCCACATATGCTGGTGCTGGGCAGCATCGCTGCCGATACGCTGGCCCGGGCCGTCGAGCGGGCCGCTCTGACCGCCACCGCGATGGGGGGGTTGCCTGCCCCGGCGGACCTGGGGAGCGGGGTGCCTTAGTGGTGCGGTTCGCCCCACACTCGACAAGTTGCGAGCGATCGGGTACAATCGCCGCGCTTATGAAATCCTCGCGCGTCCTCCTTTTGCTTCTGGTTGCGATCCTGCTGGCTGCCTGTGAGATTGAAGGCGGAGCACCCCGCCCTACCTCAGTGGTCAGTGAGCTGTCTCCCACAACAACGATTGTGCCCGCAGAAGCGACCCTCGCGCTGACCCCCACCGGCACCCCGGCGTCTGCAACCGCAAGCGTCACCCCACCGGTCGCCGAACGTGGCCTGCGGATTGGCGTGCTCGACGATCCCGGCGACCTGCTGCCCTACCACGACGACCCTGCCGACGAGCGTCTCACGGCGCCGATCACCGAACTGCTCTTTCCCAGCCCCTTGCTGGTCCATAGCTACGCTTACACAACCACCGGCGTGCTGGAACGGGTGCCCAGCCTGGAGAATGGCGACGTGACGGTGGCAACGGTCGAGGTCTACCTCGACAGCGCGGGGATGATCACTACCACCGCCACCGCCGTGATCACCCAGGTGCAACAGATCAGCGTGACCTACCGCTGGAACCCCGCGTTGACCTGGTCGGACGGTACGCCGGTGACCGCGGATGACTCGCTGTACGCCTATGAACTGGCCCGGCAGGTGTACATGGGGCAGGAAGCGGCGGGCAAACTGGCCCTGCTCGACCGCTATGAGAAGGTGGACGCGCACACCACCCGGGCGGTGTTGAAACCCGATTACACCGATCCGGCTTACCCTGCGGTGTACTGGACGCCGCTGCCGCGCCATCTGTTGCTTAACCGCAATCCAGTTGAGTTGCGTGGCAGCGACTTTGCGCGCGCACCGGTGGGCTATGGCCCCTACGTGGTAGAACGGCGCGACCAGGGCAGTGTGCGCCTGGCGCGTAATCCTTACTACCAGGGCCGGACGGGGCCATTCGAGAATATCACCTTCATTTTCCGCGATAATCCCGATCTCTTGCGAACCTCGGTGACCGGCGGCAGCCTGGATGTGGCCCTGCTGGAGCAACCGCTTCCCGAAACGCTGGGGTTGCTCCGTGCCGATGCCGGGCAGGGTAACCTCAAGCTGAGCGCGGTACCCAGCCCGGTGTGGGAGCACCTCACGCTGAACCTCGATGTGCCGGTGTTGCAGGACATCCGTGTCCGACGGGCAATCGCCCATGCTATCAACCGCGAGGCGCTGGTGGCCGGGTTGCTGGCCGGGTATGGCGCGGTGCTCGATAGCTGGATCGTACCAGGACAATGGGCCGCCGCGCCGCCGGATCAGATCAGCCGCTACGCCTACGACCCCGATACCGCCCGCCGTTTGCTGGATGAGGCCGGGGTGATAGACACCAACGGCGATGGGCTGCGCGAGTCTGGTGGCCAGCCGCTTGTGCTTGCCCTCGTGACGACACAGAACTCGCCGCTGCGCCTGGCTACCGCCGAGCGGATCACCGCCGACCTGGCCGCGGTTGGCATCGGCACATCGTTGCAAGAAGTGCCCACAGCCGGACTGTACAGCGCCGATGGGCCGCTCTTCCGGCGCACCTTTCAGATAGCCCTCTTTGCCTGGATCGCCGGGCCGGACCCGCGAGGCTGGGAGCGCTGGAGTTGCGCCGGGGTGCCTAACGAGAACAATGGCTGGACGGGCAACAACTTCTCTGGCTGGTGCTTCTTCGAGGCCGACCGGGCCATCCGTATCGCCACCACTTCGCTGGCGCGGGAAGAACGCGCCGCCGCCTATCTGCGCCAGCAGCAACTCTTCACGCAGGAACTCCCGGTGCTGCCCCTGTTCCAGCGGATCGATGTAACCCTGGTAGGCCCGTCACTCACCGGCGTCCAGGCCGATCCAACGGCGCCGATCACCTGGAACATCGCTGACTGGGCTCGGGTGAGCGGAGCGGGCATCGCGGCGCCCCGTTCTTAGCAGGGTGCAACCGGGGTGGGCGCTGCGCGCGCTCGAGGCCGTCGCATCGACCCTGAACCCGGGAGTATTTGCGCTATCCCGACGTGTTACAATGGCTACGGAGCGGTTAGGAGAGGGGGACACCGGGTTTCCCCACGCCCCTACCCATGCGGGCGCCAGGCGACCCTGACGGCGGTTGGGAGAGGGGGACACCGGGTTTCCCCATGCCCCTGCCCGAGGGGAGGTCTGACATCCCTTTTCATGGTCGCAAGCCCACCAGCACACGAGGCCCGGAGGAACGAAGATGTTCGAATCGAAAGAGCAGGTACAGGCGGCCCAGGAACGCTGGGAGCAGCAGTGCCTCTGGCCCACCCTGGAGCGCGCTCCTGAGCGCCCGGTTCGCTTCATGACCACCAGCAGCGCCCCCGTCGAGCGTCTCTACACCCCGCTGGACCTGGCGCAGAATGACTACCTGCGCGACATCGGCCATCCCGGCGAGTATCCCTTTACGCGGGGCATTCACCCCACAGGATACCGTGGCAAGGTCTGGACGATGCGGATGTTCGCCGGCTTCGGCACGGCCGAGGAGACGAACCAGCGCTTCAAGTACCTGCTGAGCCAGGGGCAAACAGGTCTGTCCATCGCTTTCGATATGCCGACGCTCTACGGTCGCGATACTGACCACCCGCTGGTGGAGGGCGAGTTTGGCAAGTGCGGCGTGGCGGTCTCATCACTGGCAGATATGGAAGTGCTGCTCGATGGCATTCCGCTGGACCAGGTTTCGACCTCGATGACGATCAACTCGCCGGCGGCGATGATCTGGGCGATGTACCTGGTTGTAGCCGAAAAGCGCGGCATTCCCTGGACGCAGCTACGCGGCACGATTCAGAACGATATTCTCAAGGAGTATATCGCGCAGAACGAATACATCTTCCCGCCTGAGCCGAGTATGCGCCTGGTGGTGGACACGATCGAGTTTGGCAGTCGCCATGTGCCGCAGTGGAACCCGGTAAGCGTGAGCGGCTACCACATTCGTGAAGCGGGTAGCACGGCGGCCCAGGAACTGGCTTTCACCCTGGCCGATGGGCGAGCGTATGTGGAGGCCTGTCTGGCCCGCGGCCTCGACATTGACGATTTCGCCCCGCGCATTTCCTTCTTCTTCAACGCGCATAACGATTTCTTCGAGGAGATCGCCAAGTACCGGGCGGCCCGTCGCATCTGGGCGCGTCTGATGCGCGAGACCTACGGGGCGAAGAAGGAGCGCTCCTGGTGGTTGCGCTTCCACACCCAGACTGCGGGGTGCTCGCTGACAGCCCAGCAGCCGGAAGTGAACATTGTGCGCACGGCGATCCAGGCCCTGGCGGCGGTGCTGGGGGGCACCCAGAGCCTGCACACCAACTCGATGGACGAGGCTCTGGCCCTGCCGTCGGAGAAGGCGGTTACCATCGCCCTGCGCACGCAGCAGGTCATTGCCGCTGAGAGCGGTGTGACCAATACTGTTGACCCGCTCGGCGGCAGTTACTTCGTCGAGGCGCTAACCGATCGGATGGAACAGGAAGTGAATGCCTACTTCAAGGCCATTTACGACCAGGGCGGAGTGATTGCGGCCATTCGCAACGGCTACTTCCAGAAAGAGATTGCCGACGCGGCCTACCGCTACCAGCAGGAGATCGATCACCACGAGCGCGAGATCGTCGCCGTGAATGCCTACCAGACTCCGGCGCCCCTGGAGATCCCCATTCTGGAGATGGACCCTGAGGGCGAGCGCAAGCACCTGGAGCGCCTGAATCGGGTGCGCCGGGAGCGCGACAATGCGCTTGTGCGGCAGCGCCTGGCCGAGCTGCGCGCGGTGGCGCAGGGCCAGGAGAACACTATGCCCGCCATTCTCAACTGTGTGCGCGCCTACTGCACCATTGGCGAGATGTGCGATGTGCTGCGGGAGGTGTTTGGGGTGTATCAGGAGACAGTGGTGGTGTAATACCATAGCTCAAAACTCCCCACCCGGCGGGCGGAGCCGTTCGAGCAGAAGAAAGCTGGCCGCGGTGACCAGCATCAGGATCGTGGCAAGGGCCAGGGCCTGGCCGTAGTTGAGCGCGCCGGGTTGGCCCAGGAAGCGAAAAATCATCACCGGCAGGGTTGGCGCTTCGGGGCGGGCGAGCAGCAGGGTCGCGCCAAACTCGCCGAGGGAGACGGTGAAGGCAAATACGGCGCCGGTAGCCAGGGCCGGGGCGATCTGCGGCAATTCGACCCGCAGCCAGGCCTGTGCTGGCGAGGCCCCCAGTAGCGCCGCCGCCTCGCGCTGGCGCGGATTGCGCGCCCGCAGCACCGGCACCAGGGCGCGTATCACGAAGGGCAGGGCAACCAGGGTGTGCAGCACGGGAATGAGCCAGGGCGAGGTCCGCAGGCCGCCGAGCGCTGGCACGCTCAAGGCCACCAGGTAGCCAAGTCCCAGGGTGACCGCCGACGTCCCCAGGGGTAGCATAAAGAGCGCATCGAGCAGGGCGACCGCGGCCAGGCGCTTCTCGCGGGGCGAGACACCCGGCTGTGGCGACACGGGCCGGCGCGCCAGCAGGTAGGCCGCCGGCACACCAAGGCTCAACGCGAGGAGCGTGGTGGTAGCGGCGATGCGGAGGGAGTTCGCAATCGCTACCGTTGGGGGCACGAAGAAGGCCGAGCCGGTAAGATTCTGGCCCAGGGCGAGGTAGGCGGCCAGGGTTAGACGCGGCGCGCCGGGGCCGGGGGCGAGCATCGAGCGGAGGGCCAGGGCCGCTAGCGGGGCGCCCAGGAATACGGTGATGAGCAGCATGGTGGCGCCGACCAGCAACTTCTCGCGGCGCGTGCGTGGCGGGCGGGCGGTGTGGCTGCGCGGCTGCAACTCCAGCGGCGTCACCGCCTGCGCCGCCAGGCGCGTGTAAACCAGACTCAACCCCAGGGTGCAGACAAGCTGAATCAACGCCAGGGTCGCGGCCACGTCGAGGCGCAACGCCTGGGCGGTCTGGCGGTAGATCTCCACCTCCAGCGTGGCCAGACGCGGGCCGCCGAGAATGACCATCACCCCGAAGCTCGTGAAGGTAAAGATGAAGACCAGCAGCGCCGCCGCGCCTATGGCGGGTGCGAGCAGGGGTAGCGTAACCCGCAACAGCACGCGGAGGCGCGAGGCCCCCAGCACCGCGGCGGCCTGCTCCAGCCGCGGGTCGAGGTTGGCCCAGAACCCGCCCACCAGGCGCAGGATCACGGTATAGTTGTAGAAAACGTGGGCCAGCAGCACCGTCTGGAGCCCACCCAGCCGGAGCGGCGTGGCCGGGCCGAACAGGGCCTGGAGCGCCTGGTTGATCAGCCCGCGCGGCCCCAGGAGGGCCCCGAAGGCCACGGCCACCACCACCGTGGGCATCACAAACGGCACACCGGCCACGGCTCGCAGCAGGGACTTGCCCGGAAACTCGTAGCGGGCGAAGATGTAGGCCCCCGGCAACCCGAGGGCCAGGGTGAGCGCCGTCGAGAGCGCGGCCTGTGCGGTGGTAAAGGCAAGCACGCGCCAGTAGTAGCGCGCGCGCAGGGTTTCGAACAGCCCGGCCATCCCATCGGCGAAGCTCAGCCGCGCGATGGCCAACAGGGGATAGAAAAAGACCAGCGCAAGAAACGCCACCGGCAGGGCCAGCACCGCCCCCTGCCCTGCCCGGAGGAGCGCGTGCCGGGCGCCGCCGACACGTCCGGGCGGCAGGTCGAGCGTTCTCATCGGAGCACAATCTCCGTCCATTCGGCGATCCACTGATCGCGGCGCTGCTCGATCAGTTCAGGCGCAAGATTGGCCGGCTCAGCCGGTAGCTCGGCGAAGCGAAGAAACACATCGGGCAACGGCGCCTGGGGGTTGGCGGGGTAAACAAACATCTGGAGCGGAATATCGGCCTGGAACTCTGGCTGGAGCATGAAGTCAACAAACTCCCGGGCGGCGGCTTCGTCGCGAGTACCGCGCAGAATACCGACGAACTCGATCTGCCGGAAGCTGCCGCCAGGGACGAGCAGATTGCCCGTGGGTGGTTCGGACAGCCGGCCCTCACTGAAGAACACCTCGGCAGCCGGACTGGTGGTATAACTCACGACCAGCGGATAGGCCCCCGCGCCACTGCTGCCGCTGAAATGGGTGTAGTAAGCCTCGCTCCAGCCCTGGGTCACCAGCACCTCATTGGCCCGCAGATCGCGCCAGAACTCTCGCCAGGTGTATGGGCCCGTTTCGCCAAAGTGGCTGATAGTGGCGAGGAGAAATGCCAGGCCGGGCGAGGACGTGGCCGGATGCTGGACAACCAGTTTGCCCTTCCAGGTGGGCAGGGCCAGATCGCGCAGATCGGTTGGCGGGGTCAGGCCAGCGTTCGTGAGAGCCGCTTTGTCGTAGTTAATCGCCACATAGCCGAAATCAACCGGCAGGAGCCGATTCTCCGGATCGAGCTTGAGATCATCGGGAAAGTCGGCAAGAACGGGCGAGGCATAGGGCGCGAGGATATCGGCAGCGAGCGCGCGGCTCAAAAACGTGTTATCTACCCCAAAGAGCACATCGGCGAGAGGCGCGTTCTTGCTGAGAATGGCCTGGTTCAGCGTAGTTCCGGCATCACCAGCCTTGAGAAACTCAACGCTGATGCCTGAGCGAGCGGTAAAGGCAGCCAGTACCTCCTCACTCACGGAGAAGCTATCGTGGGTCATGACCACGATCCGGCGGGTACCTGCGGCGGGTGTCGCCCCGGCAGGGACAACACTGGTGGCGGGGGTGACCAGTGGCGGGGGGGTGGGGCGGCTGGCGCCGGGTTGGCCACAGGCGGCGAGGAGCAGGGCGACGGCCAGGCAGACGATGAGGCGAGGCATACAGCGATCCTTTCGCAACACGGACAAACGCGCGGGCGAGGAGCAGCAAGCTACCTGTTCACACCCGGGGTAAGGCGCCACCTCGGGCGCGCCCGCCACGGTCTGGATGCGGGCAAGCTGCCCGCGCACCCAGGAGAAGGGTGAACACGTACCAAAAAGCCGCCGACCCGGGTAGAGGACGGCGGCCACAGGGGGGCTGCTGGCGCTTCCCTACGCTGGCATGATCCAGGTCAGGTTCTACGGGTCAGCGGCATCGGTCGGTCCGCAATCTCAGCCAGGCTCTCCTGGCACCCCGAGCTTGGTGTATATGTCGGGCAATGGTAGCATGGGTCGGGCCGCCCGTCAATCACGTCGGGTGGGCCGGGTGCCATTCGCGGGGCGCACAACGCCGAATGAACATACCTGTTCCCGGGATGGCGCAGCCCTCCCAAACCCTCCCGCACGCGGGCTATGTTCGCATCGGGAGGGGTTCCGGCGCTCCTCAGGGCGCTGAGAAAGCGGCGAACACCTGTCACACGCTAGCGGCGCTCTAGCTTCAACCGTATATACAACTCCAACACTGGCGCGAAGCAGGCTAAAAGCGTGTATGCTATACTACAGATGCGTTCCGGTTATAAGCGATCCGTTCGCCGCCGGGGGGCAAGGGAGCTTCCTCCGAACGCCAGCAGGAGCCAGGAGCGTCACACGAGTGAGGGATAACGTCGTATGAGACTTGAGCGATTTACAGAAAAGGCGCAAGACGCCTTCCAGGCTGCGCAGGAAATCATGCAGGAGCAGCATCACACGCAGCTCGATGTTGAGCATGTCTTCCTGGCTATGCTGCGCCAGCGTGACGGCCTGGCGGCGCGTGCCCTTGCGCGCTTGAATGTTGACCCGGAACTGGTCGCTCAGCGCGTTGAGCGCGAGCTGGAGAAGTCGCCGAAGGTGTACGGCCAGTACGGTCTGGGCAACCAGGTATACGTGACACCACGCACGCAGCGGCTGGTGAAGCGCGCCGAGGAAGAGGCCAATCGCCTCGGCGACCAGTATGTGGGTGTGGATCACCTGCTGATCGCCTTGAGCAGCGAGCGGGAAGGGGCATCGGCCCGCATCCTGCACAGCTTTAGCGTTGACCCGGAGCGGATCTACCAGGCGCTGATGGAGATCCGTGGCGCGCAGCGCTCGGATGACCCCGGCGCGGAGAGCCGCTACGAGATCCTGGAGAAATACAGCACCGACCTGACCGATATGGCCAGGCAGGGCAAGCTCGACCCGGTTATTGGCCGTGACGCCGAAATCACCCGCGTCATCCGCATTCTCTCGCGGCGCACCAAGAACAACCCGGTGCTCGTAGGCGAGACGGGCGTGGGCAAGACGGCGATTGCCGAAGGTCTGGCCCAGCGTCTGGTAACCGGCGATGTGCCGCCGACGTTGCGTGATCGACGCCTGCTGGCGCTTGACCTGGCCGGTATGGTGGCCGGGTCGAAGTTCCGCGGCGAGTTCGAGGAGCGGCTCAAGGCGGTGATGGATGAGGTGCGCAACGCCAAGGGCAAAGTCATTCTGTTCATTGACGAATTGCACACCGTCGTTGGCGCCGGCGCTGCAGCCGGCAGCATTGACGCCAGCAATATGCTCAAGCCGGCTCTCAGCCGCGGCGAGATCCAGGTAGTCGGCGCGACCACGATTGATGAGTACCGCAAGCATATCGAAAAAGACGCCGCCCTGGAGCGCCGCTTCAGCCCGGTGTTCGTCGAAGAGCCGGATGTCGAGACCACGGTCGAGATGCTGCGGGGCCTGCGGAAGCGCTATGAAGAGCACCATCAACTGACCATTTCCGATGCCGCGATCCACGCTGCCGCCCACCTGTCGAGTCGCTACATCAACGACCGCTTCCTCCCCGATAAGGCGATTGACCTGATTGACGAGGCCAGCGCCAAGCTGCGGATTGATATTTTCTCGATGCCGCCGGCGCTCAAGGCTAAAGAGACCGAGCTGCGCCGGTTGCAGCAAGAAGAGGAGGAAGCCGGCGCCCGCCGCGACTATGAGCGGGCGGCGCTGCTCCGATCGCGCTACCTGGCGCTCCAGTCCGAATTTGAAACCGAGCGCGATGCGTGGCTCAAGGCGGCCAACCTCGACGAAGTGGTTGACGATGAGGACGTTGCCCAGATCGTTTCGAGCTGGACCGGTGTGCCCGTCAGCCGGATGCTGGAGACGGAGCGGGAGAAACTTATCCACATGGAGGAGCGCCTCCACGACCGGGTCATCGGCCAGCACGAGGCGATTGTGGCTCTCTCCGACGCCATCCGGCGGGCACGGAGCGGCCTGCGCGACCCGCGTCGCCCGATCGGCAGCTTTATCTTCGTTGGCCCGACCGGGGTGGGCAAGACGGAACTGGCCAAGGCCCTCGCGGAGTTCCTCTTCGACAGCGACGACGCCATGACCCGCGTTGATATGAGCGAGTTCCAGGAGCGGCACACGGTGGCCCGGCTGATCGGCGCCCCGCCCGGGTACGTTGGCTATGATGAGGGCGGTCAGCTTACCGAGAGCATCCGCCGGCGACCCTACCAGGTGGTGCTGTTCGACGAGATCGAAAAGGCCCATCCGGACGTGTTCAACGCGCTCCTGCAGGTGCTCGACGACGGTCGGCTCACTGATGGTCAGGGGCGGACGGTTGATTTCCGCAACACGGTGATCATCATGACCAGCAACGCTGGTACCGAGCACTTGCAGGGCGGCGGCATCGGCTTTGCCGCCAGCGGCAAAGGTCCGCGGCAGATTGACATGAAGGACGCGCGGAAGAAGGTTGACGAGGCGCTGCGCCAGAAGTTCCGGCCCGAGTTCCTCAACCGCGTGGACGAGATCATCCTCTTCCATCCGCTAACGATGGAGGATCTCACCAGGATCATCGATTTGCAAGTGGGCGACTTGATCGAGCGCCTGCGCGAGCAGAAGATTACGCTGACCCTGACCGAGGCAGCCAAGGAGTTTCTGGTGACCGAGGGCTACAACCCGGTCTACGGAGCGCGGCCACTGCGGCGCACGGTGCAGCGGCTGCTGGAGACCCCGATCTCGCGCGAGTTGCTGCGGGGTATCTTCAAGGCGGGTGATACGATTGAGGTCGATCTGGAGAATGGGCAACTGGTCTTCCAGCGCGGCGGCGTGCTGGAGATCGAAAGCACGCGCCCGGCTGAGCCGCTGGGAGCGTAACCAGGCTGCTGATAGATCATCGGTAGCTCGTGTGCAAGGTGGAGGATCCGGCCCTCCAGCGCGCTACGCCAGCGCCGCTGGAGGGCCGGCATTATTCACTGTTCCTCTGCACAGCTCCTGCACCACCAGGTGGCTGTGCCACATATCCCGGGAATGAAAAGAGATTCTCCTGGGAAGGGGTTGTCCTCCCAAACTCTCCCCGCCAGCGGGTTGTTTCCTGGGAGGGCTTTGCCCTCCCAAACCCTCCCCAGAGAGGGGCACGGGGAAAACCAATTTCCCTGATGTTTACATCAGTGATGACAGAATCGAAATACTCCGCGAAACAAAATGACATCGCATTCATCTATGAATATTCCTACTGAAGAATTGGGAATATTGGGGGTTTGCATTTTTGCGCAGATCGTGTATCCTGAAAGGAGTATGGACTACGTTTTAGCACCACAACCTAACAAACCAGTACGACCATGCTTACCCCAGAACCTTCTCCCATTCCTCCGGCGAGCGACGCCAAACAGACTGTCCGCATGTGCGAGCTCCTCAACAGCGTTGGAGCATTTTTAGCTGCAGGAGGACAGGCGAACCCGCTTCCTGTTTTGCAAGATCTTGCCAGTGACTGGCTGCGGGCCGAACACGTGACGATTAGCGTTCCGGCGGGTACGGGCGCGCTGGACCGGCAAGAGCCGGGGGTGCTTTGCGGCCCGGTGCTGATCGGGCGGCGCGTCATCGGGCGCATCGAAGCCACGCGCGCGTGGCCCTTCGATGCCGAGGATCGTGCCTTGCTGCTCCCCATTGGCCAGTTGATCGGCGCCGCGCTTGAGCGCGCAATGCTCCAGGGACAGGTGGAGCAGCACGCGATCGCTGCTCAGGCCCATGAGCGAACACTGGAGCATTTGCTGAGCTTCGGGCGGGCCGTGGTCAGCGGATCGCATGACCCGCTGGCATTGGCGTTGCAAATTGCGATGCACATCCCCGCCATGGTGGGCGGCGAGCGGGCCTCGGTGCTGCTGCTGCCCCCGCATGGCGCTGATCAGCCGGTGCTGGCGCTCAGCACCGGGGGTGTCGCTGCACCCGAACGTGCCCGTGAGGTGGCCGAGCATGGCTTCGCCGGACTGGTGTTGCGCAATCGTTCGCCACTGATTATTGATGAGACTGACACCGACCAGCGCTGGCTGGGTCTTAAACTGGGCGGTGGCGATACACCTACCCGTTGCGCTATGGCCGTGCCGCTCCTCTGGGGCGAGGAGGTGCTTGGCGCGCTCACCGTTACCACGACGCGCAGCCGGGTGTTCAACCCGGCCCATCTGAACCTGCTGGAACTGGTGGCCTGTCACGTGGCGCTGGCAATCGAGGCGGCCAGTCTCCAGACCGGCCTGGCCGCGACTGCCGGGCGCCTTGCCGAGTGCGCGCGCGCGCTGGAGAAGGTGCTGGAAGAAGTGCGCGCCGGTGAGCCTGCCGTCATCATCCGCGTTGAAGAGGTGCTTGTGGGGTTACGCGAGGAGCAGGCGCGCTTGCAGGTGTTCGTGGCAAGGTAGATGCCTGTGTGGCGTCGCCGCGTGCTTCCAGGATGACACAGAGGTTTCTGGGCGGGATATGCCTGACCCTCCCGCGCGCGGGTTAGACTCACCTCAAAAGCAAACAAAGCCCCTCAGCGCAATTGCAGATTTGGGATTGAAGATTGGCAGTGGCGCGCCTGGACGCGGTCGGCGTCGCGCTGATGACCGAACAGGTCGCCTGGAAGCGTGGGAGCGGGGATCGTTCAAGCAGTGGCGGGCAGGGAGGGATTCGAACCCTCGACAGCGTTTCCGCTGTACGGCATTTCCAGTGCCGCGCACTAGACCAGACTATGCGACCTGCCCTTTGATCGGGATTGTACCACGTTGACGGGCGAGGCGCAAACCATCGGGCGCGGGTAGGCTACCCCTTCAAAGGGTTGCACCTGCACCGGGATGCGCTTCCTGATGCGGCAAAACGACTCTGCGCCAACGAATGGGAAACGCATAAACGCAAGCGAACGGCGGGCCTGACTCTGCCAGGGAGACGCGCCAACCCACCAGTCGCGCGAGCACGAGCGCTATGATCCTCTTGAATAGGTGACCCCACCGGTGGTTGGGGTTTGAGGAAACCGGGTTTCCCCCTCCACCCGCCCAGGGGGTGGCAAGCCCTCCCCATCGGTCTGTGAGGGCGCAGCTCTCCCAGGAACACGCATGTTCATTCGGGCATTATGCGCCCCGCGAATGGCACCTGATGCTGCGTTCACCCTTCTCCTGGGAGCGCGGGCAGCGTGCCCGTGAACGCTGATCGTTGCAGGTGTATGGTACCATATCAGCGTTATGCGGCACCGATTTCAGGGGGCCGCAATTGCGCGGCGGGATGCCCGGGAGAGGACCGGGGGCGACCGTAGGGTGGTTCGGGGCTCGGGGGCCGCAGCGGCGCGCATGCGGGCTGGAGGCTCGCGCGGGCAGTAGATCCAGGGGTTATTCGCGCTACCAAGACGACTGCTATGTCCATACGCGCGCTACCGGTACGCTACGAGTACCACGTGGCGGTCATTCACCCCCGTGAGGACCGCTTGCTTCTCCTGCCGGGCGTGGATGGCTGGCGCCTGCCGTACTTTGCGCAGGGTGAGCGCCGTGTCTGGCAGGAGGTGGCCCATGTCAACCAGGGGCTGCGTGAGGTGCTGGGCGTCTCTGCGACCACGCTGCGCTGCCTGGCCATGGACTATCAACGTGAGGCGGAGCTGGTCTCGAAGCTCTACGCCGCGGTGCCGCGCGACCCTTCCTGGCGCCCGCCGCCGGGAGGGCGCTGGGTGGCCCGTGAGGAGGTCGGTGTTCTGCCGCTGGAGGTGGAGGGCCATCGCCGCCCTCTGGCCGAATGGTTTGCCTGGTACGCCGGCGCGCCGCGGCAACGGGCGCCCTGGTACCTGCCGGGCTGGCACGAGGCGGCGATCCGCTGGGCCGTCGAGCAGTTGAGCCATGCCGGGATGCCGCCAACGGGACCGGCAGAGCAGTTGCGCTCGTGGCAGCGTTCGGCCATTCTGCGCCTGCCAACCGCGGAAGGCCCGGTCTATCTCAAGGCCGTGCCGCCGATCTTTGCCCACGAGCCGGCGCTGACGGCCGCCCTGGCCGCCGCTGACCCCGCCCGCTTTCCCCGACCGGTGGCGGTGGATCCTGCCCGAGGATGGCTGCTCATGCGTGAGCTGCAGGGGCCGACCCTCGATACGCGCTGCGACGATGTGGAGCTCTGGGAAGAGGCCCTGGCGACCTTCGCCGAGGTGCAGATCGCTAGCGTGACCCACCTGCCGGCCCTGCGCGCCGCCGGGGTGCCCGAGCGCCCCCTCGCGACGCTCGCGGCGCGCCTGGCGCCGTTGCTGGCCGACCCCGACGCGGGTATGCCCGCCAGTCCCGCCGGTCTCTCGGCGGACGAGCGGCGCCGGCTGCACGGCCTCGCCGCTCACCTGGAGGTCCTGATCGAGCGCCTGGCTGCCTATGAGTTGCCGGCGGCCCTTGAGCACGGCGACTTCTGGGCCGGTCAAGTGGTAGTTACCCGGGCCGGCTTTGCCTTCCTCGATTGGTCGGATAGCTCGATCAGCCACCCTTTTTTCAGCCCGCTGCTCTTCCTGGTGGAGATCGAGGACTTCTTTCCCCATCTGACAGGTGTGCGCGAGCGGCTGCGCGATGCCTACCTGCGTCCCTGGGCGGCCTTGTTGCCGGCGAGCGACCTGGTGGCGGCCTTTGAACTGGCCCAGCCACTGGCGGCCCTGCACCATGCCAGCACCTACTACGGCGTGGTGCTGCCCAATATCGAGCTGAAGTGGGAGATGGAGTTGATGCTGCCCTTCTACCTGAAGATGGCGCTGCGGCTGGCGGATGCGGCACTGGCGTGAGTGGTGAGGAAACCGGGTTTCCCCGGGCCCCTGCCAACGGGGTGGCACGCCTGCCGCGGTGGAGGCGCCCCACCGGGGCGCTGCGGAGGCGCCC
>JBDNDG010000078.1:0-14096 GCA_046719255.1 Chloroflexaceae bacterium | reverse complement strand
GCGCAGGAGACGTGGGGGCTGCGCCCTCCCAAACCCTCCCCCGCCAGGGGAGGAACCCGTGTTCCCCCGGCGGGGGCAACAACGACTGATGCAGGCTGACCGTGCCGCCGTCACCCCCGCCAGGGGAGGAACCCGTGTTCCCCCGGCGGGGGGAGGCTGGGAGGGGGGCGAAACGCTCGAAACCCTCCCCACCGGGAGGGGCACGGGGAAACCCGGCTTCCCCGTATTCTCATACAGTCGTGGGAGCGGTCACGTTTCTGGCAATACCGGTATTGTATGATAAGCGTCGCATAGTATGTTCAGGCAGGCGTTGCCCCGAGGGGGAACGTTGCGGTCCGACACACAGGAGTTTCGCTCGTGGTCACAGAACTTGAAGCTGAAGTTGCCCGCCTCCGGGTCTTACTGGAGCGGCGCGACGCCATGCTCGCTGCGCTGGCTGAGGTGGCTCGGCTATTATCCATCCACCTCGATCCCCGGATGCAGATGACCCAGATGCTTGCCGTACTTGGCAAGGCGGCGCAGGTCAGTCGCGCCTATATCTTTGTGAACCTCACGCTCGACGGCGACCATGCCGTGATCAGCCAGGTGGCGGAGTGGGTGGCGCCGGGGATCGTGCCGCAGATTGACAACCCCGAGTTACGGAACCTGTCCTGCGCCGAGGCCGGCTTTGGGCGCTGGGAGCGCCTGCTGAAGCAGAACCAGGTTGTGTACGGGAGGGTGGCCGATTTTCCGGCCTCCGAGCAGGAATTGCTGGTGGCACAGGACATCCTCTCGGTGGTCGCGGCGCCCATTTTTGTCGGGTCGAAGTGGTGGGGCATGATGGGCTTTGATCACTGTACGACAGACCATATCTGGGAAGAGGTCGAAGTTGAGGCCCTGCGCAGTGCGGCGGTGATGTTTGGCGCCGCACTCTACCGCCGCGAGATGGAGGAACACGTACTGGCGGCCCAGCGCGAGGCGCTGCGGGAGCTTTCCACGCCCCTGATCCCTATTACCGATGACGTGGTGATTATGCCCCTGATCGGCACCATTGATAGCGGGCGGGCGCAGCTCGTGATGGAGACACTGCTTGATGGGGTGGCGCAGCATCAGGCGCGCCTGATCATTCTGGACATCACCGGCGTGCCGGTGGTGGACAGTCAGGTGGCGCAGGCGTTGATCCGGGCAGCGCAGGCGGTGAAACTGCTCGGCGCCCGGGTGATGCTCACGGGGATTCAACCCCAGATCGCCCAGACACTGGTGCACCTCGGGGTTGATCTGAGCGGCATCCAGACCATGAGCAGCTTGCAGGCAGGCATCGCCGCGGCGCTACAAGGGTGAGAAGGGTGTGAGAGGCTGCCTGAAAAGGGGATTATCGCCTGGAGACGTTGTGGCAGGGCTGGTGCGACGTCATTGTGGGGCAAGCCCCGAACTCTGGTATTCTGATTTGTTGTCGCAGCAAAGACCATAACGAACCAGAAAACATCTCGTGGGACGGTGTAGCCGCCACACCCCACCGCCGGAGGCGGACGTTGCTTGTTTCAGGGGCAATGCCCGCTCAACCCTTCCCGCATGGGGGTTTATTGCGCATCACAACAAGCGGCCCTGGATCGCCTCGTCGGTATCGGGGGGAGGGTGGCGCTCGACGTAGGGCACGCCGAGGTGCGCGTAGGCCCGGCGGGTGGCGATGCGCCCGCGGGGGGTGCGTTGCAGGAAGCCCAGTTGCAGCAGAAACGGCTCGTAAACGTCCTCGATCGCGTCTACTTCTTCTGCCAGGGCGGCGGCGAGGGTGGAAAGCCCGACCGGCCCGCCGTTGAACAGGTCAATAATCGCCCGCAGCAAACGGCGGTCGTTCTCATCCAGGCCCAGTTCATCCACTTCGAGCTGGCTGAGGGCAGCGCGGGCCACTGGCAGGTCAATAGCTCCCCGGGCCACGACCTGGGCATAGTCGCGCACGCGTCGCAACAGGCGGTTGGCGATGCGCGGTGTGCCGCGCGCGCGCCGTCCAAGCTCGTGGGCGGCCTCGTCACTGATCGGCACCCCCAGGATGCGCGCCGAGCGAGCCACGATTTCCCCCATAGCTGTGTCGGAGTAGAACTCCATCCGGTGGGGGGCCACGAAGCGGTCACGCAGGGGCGAGGTGAGCAGGGCCAGGCGGGTCGTGGCGCCGATGACCGTAAAGCGGGGCAACTTCAGCCGCAGATTGCGCGCGCCGGGGCCTTTGCCCACAATCAGATCGAGGGCAAAATCTTCCATGGCCGGGTAGAGCACCTCTTCCACAGCGCGGTTGAGGCGATGCACTTCATCAATGAAGAGGATGTCGTTCTTCTGCAGGTTGGTGAGGATGGCGGCCAGATCGCCAGCGCGTTCGATGGCCGGGCCGCTGGTGACCTTGATGGCGACACCCATCTCGTTGGCGATCACATTGGCCAGCGAGGTTTTGCCCAGGCCCGGCGGGCCGTAGAAGAGCGTATGGTCGAGGGGTTCGCCGCGGGCCCTGGCCGCGGTAATGGCAATGCGCAGTTGCTCGACCACCTTCTCCTGGCCGATGAATTCGGCCAGGCTGCGCGGGCGCAGACTCTTCTCGGCCTGCGGGTCGTCACCCACGCGTTTCGGGCTGAGCAGGCGCTCCTTCTCGTCCATCAACTCCTCGCACAGGCGTTTCGCCGTGCATTATAACACGGCAAGAGGGGCCGTGCCGCATTGCGCTGCCCGGGGAACAGAGCTTGAGCAATGTCCGCCTCCAGCGGTGGGGTGTGGGGTGGCGTAGTCGCCCCACGATCTGTTTCTGGTTCGTTCTGGAGGTCTTGCCGGCAGAATGAACCAGAGTATCGGGTTCGGGGGCTTGCCCCAACGACTTGCTCAAGCCCTGGCCGGGGGACAGCTTCGATCAAACCGTGGCTGAACGTGGGCGGACGGTGGTTTCGCGGTGGGGGTGGCCCTGCCGGCCCTCCACGCTGCCGGTGTGGAAGGGAACGGCGGCAAAGAGGCGCGGGGAGGGCCTGCCCTCCCCGCAAGCAACAACTCGTCATAATCGGATCGCCGGGCCACGGCGTGAGGCGTCAGCGTTGCTCGACTGCGCGCCCGGCCGACACCACTTCAGCGAGGGCGCGGAACATATCGCTCTCGGTGATGATGCCGACGATCAGCCCGTCATCATCAACCACCGGCAGACTTCCGATGCTATGATTGGCCATAATCAGCGCCGCTTCCTCGATCGGCGTCTCTGGTTTTACCCGTAATACATCGCGCGACATGACCTCGGTGACCTCCATACCCGCGTGGAGGTAGCGCGAGGCTGCCAGCAGGAGATCACGCTCGGCGAGGATGCCGACCAGCCGGCCATTGGCGTCGGTAACGGGAAGATGGCGCAGTCGGTGGTACTGCATAATGCCCAGCGCAGACAAAGCGCTTGACTCTGGTTCAATGGTAACCGGGTGGGCACTCATCCGATCGCGGACCTGCATGGTCTCGCTCCTTTCTGGAGGAGCACACCGCCAGACCCGAAGGCGGCGGTGCATCCTGCCTTGCCTAAACATGCTCGCTGATCCACTTCCGTGCTCTTCGCTTATCCTACAGCCCGCCGGAACTTTCGGCGAGAAGAAATGTTAAGCCACTGTGGATATCTCTTACCGTTCGGCTGCCTGGCGCGCCGCTCCGTCTCGTGAGCGACGCGCTCTGGTTGTCGAGACGGAGAGGGAATCCTCACAAAGAATGACAGCCGCCGCGTGGTCGCGGAGTATGATAGACTTGTGGTTATTACCGTTGTGGGGTGATGCGGCGGCGCCAGAGACGCTGGCGCCCGTCAGAGCGCCGTGAGGGGCGCCAGACACCCCGGGCGTGAGTCGGTCCGTCGGGCGGGAACTCTCAGGGAGAGAGTTTTTGTGGAGTGCATCAGGATGCCAGGGCAGCAGGGAGCCCTCATCCCCCGTGGGCTCGCACAAAGGGTGCCCACGAGGGCGCGCACGAGGGGCGCCCCGACGCCTCCTGTCGCTCCGGGAGGGGGCGCCCCGACGCCTGCTGTCGCTTCGGGAGGGGGCGGGGGGTAAGGCGGAGGGGCCGTGGCCCACAAAATCTACCCGTGAAAGCCGGTCCAGAGACGGCCCACCGGGTCGGAGACCGCCCACGGGGTCGGAGACGGCCCACGGGGCCGGAGACGGTCCACCGGGCCGTCTCTTCTGATGCCGTGGAGGTGCGCGATGGTGCAGCCTGTCGTCCGTTATGGATGTCTGGCCGGAATGGCGCTGCTGGTGCTGACCGGCTGTGCCGTGCCGGGGGCGTTTACGCCGACACCAACTGTGGAGACCAGCGTCGAAGTTGTGGCGCCGCGGGTCGTGGCCGATGGCCGGATCGTACCGGCGCGCAGTGCCGGGTTGCGCTTTCTTACCGCCGGTGTGGTCGAGGCGATACTGGTGGAGGAAGGGCAGACGGTTGCCGCCGGGGCGCCGCTGGCGCGGCTCGATAGTGCGGAGTTTGAAGTGGCGGTGGAGCGGTCGCGTGCGGCGCTGGACGAGGCCCGCGCCCAGTACGACCTGCTACGCGAGCCGGCTGACCCGGAGGCGGTGGCTGCGGCTGAGGCGCAACTGGCGCAGGCTGAGGCGCTCGCCCGGCAGACGCGCGGGAGGGTTACGCCGGCGGACGTCAGGGCCGCTCGCGACGAACTGGCCCAGGCCCGCGCCCTGCTGGCGCGGCTACTCGCGGGCGCCCGTAGCACCGAGGTCGAGCAGGCCCGCGCCGCCCAGGCCCAGGCCCAGGCCAACCTGGAGGCCCAGCGCGCCACCCTGTCGGCGGCCAAACTCGCCGCCGAGACACGCCTGGCCGAGGCTGCCAATGCCCTGCGTGACGCCCAGGACGCCTATTCGCGCATCTACTGGGAGAATATCGAACTGGAAAAGCTGCCCGGGGAAGTGCCGCAGGCGCGCCGTGATGCCGAGGCCGCGGCTCGTCGCGCCGTCGAGAATGGCGAGGCCGTTCTGGCGCAGGCCCGGGTGGACCTGGAGCGTGCCCGCGAGGCCGAGCGCAGCGGCATTGCCGCCGCCGAGGCCCAGGTGCGCGAGGCTACCGCGCGCCTGGCGCAGGTACTGGCGGGAGCCGATAGCGACCAGATCGCGGCCGCTCGCGCGCGGGTGAGCGCTGCGGAGGCGGCCCTGGAGCGCCTCACCGGCGACGGGCGCACCGGCGAGATAGAGGCAGCTGATGCCGCAGTGGGCCAGGCCCGCGCGGCCCTGGAGCAACTCACCAACCCGCCGCGCACCCCCGAACTGGCCGCCGCCGAGGCTCGTGTGCGTGCCGCTCAGGCCGCGCTGCGCCAGGCGGAATTGACCCTCGAACGCGCGACCCTGACCGCGCCCTTTGCCGGCACCGTGGTGCAGATCAACCTGAAGGTCGGTGAGCAACCCGTGCCGACCGATCCGGCCATCGTCCTGGCCGATTTTAGCAGCTGGCGTGTTGAGACCAGCGATCTGACCGAGCTGGACGTGTCAACGTGCGGGTCGGCGATCAGGTAACGCTCACCTTCGATGCCCTTCCCGACCTCGCACTGCCCGGCATCGTGACGAAGGTGCAGGCCCTGGGCAAGACCTACCAGGGCGATGTGATCTACACGGTCACGGTTGAGCCGCAGCGGTGGGACGAGCGTCTGCGCTGGAACATGACCGCTACGGTGACGATCGAGGGAGATTGAGCGGCATCCGCGCGCACCCGGTTGCACGTGATCGGCGGAGACGGCCATGCTTAGCTTCAAGAATCTCCTGCGCCGCAAGGTGCGCAGCTTTCTGACCATCCTCGGCATCGCCGTGGGCGTGGCGGGGGTGGTGGTCCTCTCGGCCTTTGGCGAAGGCATGGCGGAACGATTTGGCGGGCTGGGCGGCGCGGCACATGCCGACCTGCTGGTAACGCAAAAAGACGCCGTCATGATCCTGCTCGGCGCGATTGACGAGCAGGTGGGTCCGGAGATTGCGGCCATGCGCGGCGTCGCCGCGGTGAGCGGCACAGTGATTGGCGTCGTTCCGTTGCCCGAGTCGCCCTACTTCCTGGTGGCGGGCGAGGAGCCACGCAGCTTTGCCATGGAGCGCTACCGCATCATCGCCGGGCGTCCGCTCAGCGCCAGGCGTGAGGTGATACTCGGGCGCAAGAGCGCCGAGAGTCTGAAAAAGCGCGTTGGCGACAAGTTCCGAATCAATGACATCAGCTACCACGTGGTTGGCATCTACGAGACGGGGGCGAGCTTCGAGGATAACGGGGCAGTCATCCACCTCGCCGATGCCCAGCGGGCCTTCGACAAGCGGCGCCAGGTGAGCTACTTCAAACTGAAGCTGCGCGACCTGAGCGAGCGTGAGGCGGTGAAGCAGGCTATCGAAAGGCGCTGGCCCGAGCTGGCGGCGACCCGCGCCGGGGATGCCATCGCGCAGGACCAGTTGCTTGACATCTACCGCTCGATCGGCTGGGTGATCGGACTCTTCGCCATTCTGGTGGGTGGCCTGGGGATGATGAATGCTCAGTTGATGAGCATTTTCGAGCGCACGCGGGAGATCGGCGTACTGCGAGCCATGGGCTGGCGCCGTCACCGGGTGGTGCGGATGATTCTCGGCGAGGCGTTATTGCTGGCGCTGGTGGGCGGAGGGATCGGGCTGCTGCTGAGTATGGCGACCATTGCCCTCCTGTCGCGTTCGGCAGCGCTGGGAGGATTCCTCGGCGGCGGCGTGGAGCCAATCGGCTACATCCAGGCCCTCGTGATCGCCAGCGTGCTCGGTCTGGTGGGCGGCGGCTACCCGGCATGGCGCGCCGCGCGACTGGCGCCGGTGGAGGCGATGCGCGCCGAGAGCGGCGCCCCGGTGCGTTGGGGGCCGATCGCGCGCCTGCTCGCCCCGCTGATGCGCGGCCCGGCCCTGCGCAATCTGCTGCGGCGCCCGGCCCGGAGCATGATGACAATGATCGGCCTTGGGGTTGGTGTTGGCCTGATTGTCGCTCTGGCCGGTATTGCGGCTGGATCGCGGGAGCTGATCGGCCAGTTGCTCAGCGCCGGCCAGGCCGATATCGTTGCCGAGCAAGCTGGCGCCTCCGATGCCGCCTTCTCTTCGATCGACGAACGCCTTGCGGAACAGATCCGCGCGCACCCCGAGGTCAAGAGTGTCTCGCGGCTGGTTTTTGGTACTGCCAGCGTGCCCGGGCTGCCGTTCTTCATCATCTATGGTCTCGACCCGCGCGAGGACTATCTTGCCCACTACCGGGTGACCGAGGGGCGCACGGTGCAGCGCAGTGGCGAGATGATTATCGGGCGCCTGGCGGCCAATAGCCTCGAGAAGGGTGTCGGCGACCAGTTGCGGGTCTCGGGCCAGTCCTTCACGATTGTCGGCATTTTCGAGACGGGGATGGCCTATGAGGACGCCGGTGGGGTGGTGCCGCTCAAGGACGCGCAGCGGCTCTTTGGCAAGCCGCGGCAGGTCTCCTTCCTCGGTATCGCGCTCCACGACCCCACGCGGGCTGCGGAGATCGCCCAGGAACTCGAGCGGCGCTACCCCGAACTGATGGTTGCGCGCACGGCGGACCTGGCCTCGCGGATGCAGGACTTTGCCACCATGGATGCGTTCTTCGGGGCGTTGATCGCCCTGATGATGGTCGTTGGTGGCATCGTGATGATGAACGTAATGCTGATGAGCGTCTTCGAGCGCACCCAGGAGATCGGGGTGCTGCGGGCGGTGGGCTGGCGGGGCTGGCGCGTGCTGCGCATGGTGCTGGCCGAGGCCCTGATGCTGGGATTGCTCAGTGCGGGAGCGGGCCTGATCATCGGGGTTGGCCTGAATGGCCTGTTGCGTTTCGTGCCCGGCTACGGTAGCTGGCTCGAAGCCATCTACACTCCGGCTGACATCGCCCGGGTCATTGCCATGGCGCTGGGCCTTGGCCTGCTGGGTGGCCTGCTGCCCGCCCTGCGGGCGGTGCGGTTGCACCCGATCGAGGCGCTGCATTATGAGTAGCCGGTCGCCCCGGGCGCGGGGCCGGCGCATGCTACAATGGGAATGCCAATGAATTCGACCGCAGTGAACCAGACCACGGCAGGCTCGCCACCGGACGAGGCGCCGATCATTCTCGAGACCCGCGGCCTCTCGCGCGTGTATGGCGAGAAGGTGCCGGTGAAGGCGCTCGACGGAGTGGACCTGCAGATCCGCAAGGGCGAGGTGGTGGCGATCGTCGGCCCTTCAGGCTCCGGCAAGTCAACCCTGCTTAACCTGATCGGCGCCCTCGATCGGCCCACCACGGGCGAGGTGATTGTCGAAGGCACACCGCTCTCCCGAGTGCGGAACCTGGACCGGTTCCGTGGGCGGACAATAGGATTTATCTTCCAGAGCCACAATCTACTGCCCACCCTGACCGCCCGCGAGAACGTCGAGGTGCCGATGTACGAATTGCCGCTGCGCCCGGCCCAGCGGCGGGCGCGCGCGAAGGAGTTGCTGGCGCTGGTGGGCCTGGCCGAACGGGCCGATCATCTGCCGAACCAGCTCTCCGGTGGCGAGCGGCAGCGCGTGGCGATTGCCCGGGCGCTGGCCAACAGCCCCTCGATCCTGCTGGCCGATGAGCCGACCGGCAACCTGGACAGCAAAAATACCGCCGATGTCGTGGCCCTGCTCGGCCGGCTCAATCGCGAGCGGGGGGTAACGATGGTGATCGTGACCCACAACACGGAGGTGGCCGCCGCAGCCCAGCGGGTGATCACCTTCCGCGACGGCAGGATCCTGCGCGATGTCTCGATGAGCAACGAGCTCGAGCGCGAGTTGCTGGAGTTGAAGCGCTCACCGCTCGGCCAGGCCATTCTCCGCGGCGATCACCTGCCACCCGCGCTGGCGGAAGTGGCGCCCGTGTTGCACGAGTTGCTGGAACGGGTGTAGGGCTGATGGGAACGCCGGGGAAACCGGGTTTCCCCATGCCCCTCCCTGCGGGGAGGGTTGGGGAGGGCTACGCCCCTCCCCGCAAAACACGATCCACCACGACCAGATTGACAGGCCACTAGATGTAGTCAGCGCCTCGAAAACTTATCCACATTTTGTGGATGGAGTGTGGATAATACCACACTATCTAGGGGCTTCCTGGGATTATACCGCAGGAAGCCCCTAGATGTAGCAACACAAAATCTAGCGGGAGCACCGCCCATCGTTGCTCCCATTGTGACACACCGGGGTGAAGCGTTGGTAAAGGGGGAGTAAAGCATGTGCTAACCTCTGGCCTCAATCTGATTATAGCCAGGCGCCATTACCAGGCCGTAACGCTGCCGGGAGGGACGCGGGGAAATCCGGCTTCCCCTGTGCTCACCTCAATCGAAGAGGGCGGCATAGCGCGCCTGCCAGGCGGCGGCGCGGGCGGGATCGTCGGCGCAGGCATCGAGGGCAGCGGCGCAGTGCCCGGCCCGGGCCGCCAGGCGCGGCCCCAGGAGCACGAGCCGGTTCAGGGGGTTGAGAGGAGCGCGGGGGCGCAGGGGTGTGAAGCTCAGGCGCCCGCACACGAACTGCACCTCGTCGGGCCAGGGCGCATCGGTGCAGTGGACGATGCCCTTGGCCCGGAAGACGGTGGGGCCGGCGTCGCGCAGGGCCTCCTCGAGCGCCGCGCGGCGCAGGGGGGTGTTACTGCTCCATGACAGGCTGCTAAAGGCGTCTTGCTCCAGATGGTCAGGCCTGGGGGACGGATCAGCCTGGTCGAGCCGGGGACCAAAGAGCAGTTCGGGCGCGACCTGCCCGTAGCGGGCGGGAACAATCGCCGCGCGCGGATTGAGGGCGCGGAGACGATCGCTGACCGCGGCGTGTTCGGCAGGCGCAACCAGGTCCACCTTGCTGAGTACGATCAGGTCAGCGGCGCGGAGTTGCCATTCGGCCACCGGTGAGACAGCCAGGGCCGCCTCGAGATTGGCAGCGTCGGCCACGGCCACTACCGCATCGAGGGGCAGGCCGGCGCTGCGGGCGCGTCGAATGATCCCGCCTGGCTCGGCCAGGCCGGTGGTTTCGACGACGATGCAATCGGGGGCATAGTCGCTGAGTTCTTCGACGGCCAGCAAGAAATCGCTGCCTGCCTCGCAGCAGACGCAGCCACCGGTGAGTTCGACCAGCGGCGCGGCCCCTGCCTGTTCGAGCACGCCCCCATCCAGGCCGATCTGCCCCAGTTCATTGACCACCAGGCCCAGCCGGCGCCCGCCAGCGCCGCGCTCCAGCAAGGCTCGCAGCAGGGTGGTTTTGCCGCTGCCGAGGAAGCCGGTAATAATGGTGAGGGAAGGAGTGATCATGTCAGGTTTTAGAGGGCAGATTTTTGGAATGAGGGTTTTCCTGAGTTCACATTAAAAGCGCCCCCCCTGCTCGGAGGCGTAGCCGGTGAGTTCAACGTAGCCACTGCCGCCGACGGGCTGGCCCTGACGGGTGCCGCTGATCCGCACCGCTCCCTCCCAGTACACCACCGCCACCGGCAGCTCCTGATTGGCCAGGCGCGGCTCAAGCTCGAGGCGCACACCGAGACCGGGGATGCTCAGGCGCCAGCGAGCGGGATAGACGGCCCGCGAGGCCGGGCTGCGCCAGGTTGCCAGCACCTCCAGTTGCACCTCGGCGGGGTCGAGGGGCATGGTGCGGCCCGCCGGGTCAACCAGACTGCCGAAGCTGTAGCTGATGGCTGTGGGTGTGCGTACCTGGGCGTACATCAGGTCGTAGCCGTCGTCGAGTTGCAGACTGAACCAGTCCCAGCCGATGGCGCCAGCTTCGAGGGCGCTGGTGCCCCACTCGTGGTCCATCCAGCTCAACCCGTTGACAGCATAGGTCGCATCGCCTACCCGGAGGGTGCCGCTGGTGGTCATGCGGGTCAACGAGTAATAATACGAGGCATTGCCGGGGGTAGGCCCCTTCTGGCTGAGGCCGCGGTTGCCCTGGAGCGCGGGCGGCTTCTGGCTCTCGAGGGTCAGCTCAAGGGCGATCTCGCCCTCCGCGGCGCGCAGGCGCATGGTCATGCCCTGGGGGCCGGAACCGGCGGCGGACCAGTCCTCGAGAAAGACGCGAAAGGGTTCGCCCCGGGCGCCGGCCAGACCGGCGGCATCGCGACTGAAGCGCTCGTAGGCGTAGAAGCGCCCACCGGCGACATCGCTCAGCGCCAGATGCGCCATATACACATTGGTTGCGCCCCATGCCGACTCGCGGGTGACGGGCCGGGGGGTAAGCCCGCTGCGGAAGAAGGTCAACTGGTAGCCAAAATGGCGCTCGCCGGCAGTGAGGTTACCGGTGTAGTACCACCACTCGATCTGATACTCGGGGTGGGGGCCGTGATCGCGCGGAAAGACGAACGCCCGTGGTGCCAGAGCGCGGGCGAAGCCCGCCTCACCGTTGCTCAGTGTGGCCGCGGCGTCAATGCGCGCGCGGATCTCCGGTTGCACCGGGGCTGCGCAGCCTGCCAGGAGCAGGCCGGCGATGAGCAACCCTGACCAGCGTGGAAGCATAACGTATATTGTCCTCTACAATAGCAGGCTGGGGCGAAACATCCGTTGCTCCAACCTGTGGGCGCCAGAGCGCCCGCGATGCGGCCGGCGGGGTGGGGGCGCAGCCCTCTTCAGAACATCTTCTTCCTGGCCCTACGCCGCGGCGTAGCCGTTCGGGGTTCCATGCGGTACATCATGGAGAAGCGTATGCACTCTGTCGCAGGACCATGAGTCTGCTCCTTACCAGTATTCTACCGGGTTCTGGAGACGCGATGCAAACCGAACTTCCCGACGACACCGCGCGGGTGCTGGTGGCGGTAGTGCCCCGCCCGCGCGATCTGGAACTGGCCCGCACGGCGGGGTGGTACCGCGTGCCGCTGGCGCGCGCACCGGCGCGATTTGCCGCCGAATACCTGGCTTTTTACCAGACGGGGGCCTTCGGGGCCGAGCGCTGGTCGGTGCGCTACTACGCGCCGGTGTTGCGCTACGGGGTAACCACGCGCCGGGAGTTGTTGCCCGACGAGCCAGATCATCCCCGTGCCGGCGAGCGCTACTACCGGGTGGACCTCGGCCCGCTGGAGGCGCTGCCGCTGCCGGTGCCTGCGGCGCGGCTGCGGCGGGTGGTGTTCATTGCCACCACCTTCGGCCAACTGCGGCGCGCCTGTGACGTGCGCGAACTCTGGCGCCCCGAGGAGGATGCCTGGCCCGGCGATGAGGTGTGGGGCGCGGGGCTGGCCGGCAGGCGCTAAGGTGCTGCGGTTGTTTCCTGGGACGGCGCAGCCCTCCCAGACCCTCCCCTCAGGGAGGGGCGTAGGGAAACCCCGTTTCCCATATGTTCACCCTAGAAACACACTTTACTTTTATGAAAGGAGTGCTATTATATCAGTGGAGATTGTTATAAAGTGGAAGGACTGCCCATGATCACGCCAGTGACAGCCGATTATGACGACGCTCACGCATTCGTGCGTATCCTCGCCGACGATGTTGTGTGGAGGCTTGTAAAAACGCTGGCTGCCAGCGATGTTCACCTTCGCGATCTCCAGATTCGCCTCAGGGTTCAGCCGGAAGTGCTGGAAGAGCGGCTTGAGCAGCTTGAACAACTTGGACTGGTGAGTAGCCGTACCAGTGATGCCGATGCGCGCCTGCGCTACTATCGACTCCAGGTGGAGCGCCTGCACGCTGTGATGCAGCAGGTGCTCAGCGCGCTGCACCCCTCACTGCACCTCGCCCCCCTATCCGAAATGGCGGCGAGCGGGCCGACGCGGCCGCGGGTGCTCTTCCTCTGCACCGAGAACAGTGCGCGTTCGCAGCTTGCCGAGGCGCTGCTGCGGCAGATCAGTCGCGGCACCGTGGAGGCCTACAGCGCCGGCACAAAGCCAGGCACACTCAATCCCCTGGTCGCAGAAATCCTCGGTGAAGCGGCGCAGGGACTTCGTTCAAAACACGTTGATGAGTTTCAGGGGCAGCATTTCGATTACGTGGTGACGGTGTGCGATCGCGCCCGTGAGGCCTGTCCGAGTTTTGCAGGCGCCGACAGGCAGGTTCACTGGTCTATTCCCGACCCCGCGGCCGTGCCGGACGAAGAGGCGCGCCTGCGGGCGTTTTCGGTTACAGCCTGCGAATTGACTCAGCGCATTCGGTATTTGCTGACGTTCATCGAGGCCCACCAGCGGACGGCGCGATCCACCGCGATGAGCTGAGATCAGCGCGAGCGACGCGCGTTCTGTAAGCTATGCACACGGTAATTGTCGCCAATGCGCCCGCGTTTCGGGCGGAGCCGTTCCGTGAGCTGCTGGAGCGGGCCGATCTGGTGATCGCCGCCGATGGTGGTGGCAACGCCCTGTTTGCCGCCGGCCTCAGGCCCGATCTGGTGATTGGCGATCTGGACTCGTTGGTCCCCGAGGCGGCAGCGGCCTTTGCTGCCTCGGGGGCGACGGTGCTGCGCTACCCGATTGAAAAAAACGAGACCGATCTTGAGCTGGCGTTGCTGGCGGCAGTGGCTCGTTGCGCGGAGACGATTGATGTGCTCGGGGCTGTCGGCGGGCGCTGGGATCAGGGGCTGTCGAACGTGGCGCTGCTGGCGCTGCCCGAGCTGGCGGGGCGCCGGGTACGTCTCCTCGACGTGGATCAGGAGGCGTACCTGGCCCGTGGCGAGACGCAGATCGCTGGCGCAGTGGGGGACACGATCTCGTTGCTGCCGATCGGCGGCCCGGCGCGGGGGGTTACCACGCGCGGCCTGTACTACGCTCTGGAGGACGACGAGTTGCGTTTCGAGCGGTCGCGCGGTATCAGCAACCTGATCGCCCGAACGCCGGCGTCGGTGCTGGTGCGCGAGGGTATGCTGCTGGTTGTGCGTGTGTGGAAGGGTGGCGCTAGTCTGTGAACGAGGGGAGATGCCGGGTTTCCTCCCCTGGCGGGGGAGCGTGGGCGGGCTACATCCTTCAAAGGGTTTCACCTGCTCTGGGATGGGTTTCCTGACACGGGGGGAAATGGGCCAACGTATGGGAAACCAATTAGGAAATGGGCCAACGCATGGGAAACCAATTAGGAAATGGGCCAACGAATGGGAAACCAATTAGGCAATGGGCCAACGTATGGGAAACCAATTAGGCAATGGGCCAACGAATGGGAAACGAATAAACGAATGCTAACGGCGCGCCAACCCATCAGCCATGCGAGCGCG
>JBDNDG010000077.1:0-14108 GCA_046719255.1 Chloroflexaceae bacterium | reverse complement strand
TCATCGACGACGGCTCCAGCGATGATACGGCGGCGGTGGCGCTGCGGGCCGGCGCCGACCACGTGGTGCGCCACACGGCCAACAAGGGGCTGGCAACCGCCTATCAAACCGGCATTGACACGGCGCTGCGCCTGGGCGCCGATGTGATTGTCAATACCGACGCTGACAATCAATACCCTGGCGACGAGATCCCGCGCCTGGTAGCGCCGATCATTGCCGGCGCCGCCGACATTGTCATCGGCGACCGGCAGGTGCAGAGCCTGGAGCATTTTTCGCCCTTCAAGCGGGCGCTGCAAAAACTCGGCAGTTCGGTGGTGCGCTGGGCCTCCGAAACCGATGTGCCGGATACGGTCAGCGGCTTTCGGGCCCTCTCGCGCGAAGCGGCGCTACGCACCTTCGTGACCACCGATTTCTCGTACACGGTCGAGAACCTTATCCAGGCCGGCAAGCGTCGGCTGACCATCCAGGCGGTGCCCATCCGCACCAACTACGTCGAGCGCCCCTCGCGCCTGCACCGCGGAAACTGGAACTTCATCAAGCGGCAGGCGGCCATCATCGCCCGCACCTACGCCACCTACGAGCCGCTGAAGGTTTTCAGTTACATTGCCGCGGCCTTCTTTGTTCCCGGTGCCCTGCTCCTGGGGCGGGCGGCTTACGTCTTCATCGGCCGGCGCGTCACTGACCTGACGGCCGACAATGTGCAGGCTCTGCTGGTGGGGAGCATCCTGGTGCTGATGGCGCTGATTACCTTCCTGATCGGTCTGCTGGCCGACCGGGTGGGCGGGGTGCGGCGGGTGCAGGAGGAGATTCTCTACCGCGTGCGCGCCATGCAGGTTGACGACGAGGCCTGGCGGCGGACGATGAACGCCCGCATGGACGCCCTCGAGCAGCACGCGCCTCAGAGCGCGGTGGTGGGCGCTCCGGAGGGAGAGCGATAGGGCAACCTACACCATACCCGGAGGATACGCACTCCCGCGGTGCCCGGCCCGGCCGCGTGGGCGGCTGAGGTGAACATCGGGCAAACCGGGTTTCCCCATGCCCCTCCCGGTGGTGCGGGTTTCGAGCGTTCCGCCTTCCTCCCAGCCTCCCCCCGGCGGGGGGAGGAGCACGGTGCAGCGTTGTGCGGCGCAGCCGCGTGGGCGGCCAGAATGGACATAACGCAGAGCAGGCCTGAAGGACATCCTTCGGGCCTGCTCTGCGTTGAGACCAGCTTATGGCGAGACTAGGCGTCGAACTTTTGTACTGACTGGGACGGCTGCGCCACAGCGCCATTACGCCCCTGGGCATGGCCGGTAAATGGCATTGACCAGAGGGAGCGCATATGTTGCAACGCGCCGCCGGTACGGCGATCGAGCAGCATTACGAAGCGCGTGGCTTCAGCGACCCCGAGGCGCTCTACCAGCGCCTCCCAGCCCTGCTCTATCAGTCGCATCTCCGCCTGGGTCATCGGTTCTGCTCCTTGAGAAGTTGCAAGTCCGCGTCAACCATCATATGCACCAACTCCTGAAAGTTGGTCTTTGGGCTCCAACCCAGAGTAGCCCGCGCCTTGGAGGAGTCGCCAATCAGCAGATCCACCTCGGCCGGACGCATGAAGCGTTCGTCCTGAACGACATAATCGCGATAATCCAGATCCACATATCCAAAGGCAAGCTCGCAGAACTCCCGCACCGAGTGCGTTTCCCCGGTGGCAACCACGTAATCATCGGGGTAATCCTGCTGGAGCATCAACCACATCGCTTCGACATAGTCGCCGGCAAAGCCCCAGTCGCGTTGCGCATCGAGGTTACCGAGGCGCAGTTCTTCGTCGAGGCCAAGTTTGATCCGTGCCACGCCGTGGGAGATCTTGCGGGTAACAAACTCAAGCCCGCGTCGGGGCGACTCGTGGTTAAAGAGAATGCCCGAGCAGGCAAACATATTGTAACTTTCGCGATAGTTGACCGTGATCCAGTGACCATAGACCTTGGCCACGCCGTAGGGGCTGCGCGGGTAGAACGGGGTGCGCTCGGTCTGGGGAACCTCGACCACCTTGCCGAACATTTCACTGCTGCTGGCCTGATAAAAACGGATCTCCGGATCAACAATACGCACGGCGTCGAGCATTCGGGTGACGCCGAGGGCCGTTGTCTCACCGGTGAAAACCGGCTGGGCCCAGGAGGTTTGCACAAACGACTGGGCGGCGAGATTATAGACCTCGCTCGGGCGATGCTCGCGAAGGATAGAAATGAGCGAGACCTCATCGGCGAGATCGCCGGTAACAAGAGTGATCTGATCCTGGAAGTGCTTGATCCGCTCGAAATTGACCGTGCTGGTGCGCCGCACCATGCCGATCACCTCGTAGCCCTGGCTCAAGAGGAACTCTGCCAGGTAGCTACCGTCCTGTCCAGTAATACCTGTAATAAGGGCGCGTCGTTTCATTAGCCTTCTCACATGCAAAGCCGGTCAGGGAGCTGCAACGCTACACTAACGGTACTGCAAAGGACCGTTTGCGCTGTGAGGGACGCAGCGAAACGGGGAAAAACCAGGTGTCTCTACCCTTGCCGAACAAGGGGAGCTGGGAGGGCCTGGCCCTCCCAGGTATCTCTGTTGCGGGCCGCCCGAGGGTGGCCCGAACGAAGGGCTTCGAGCGGCCGTCAGGCGCCACGGGCGGCGGCGACGGCCTTTTCCGCAGCTTCAGCGAGCGTGGCCGCGGGAATGAGGCGCGAGGCGGCGAGGATGCGCCGGCCCTCCTCCTCGTTGGTGCCCGTCAGGCGGGCGACCATGGGCACCTCAGTCTGCACCTCCTCAAGGGCGGCGACGATACCGCGGGCAACCTCATCAACGCGGGTAATGCCACCGAAGATGTTGAACATCACTGCCTTCACGTTCGGATCGGCGAGGATGATCTGCAGGGCGGTCTTGACCTTCTCTTTGCCTGCACCGCCGCCGATATCAAGAAAATTGGCCGGCTCGCCGCCATAGAGCTTGACGACGTCCATCGTGGCCATGGCCAGACCGGCGCCATTCACCATGCACCCGATGGTGCCATCGAGCTTGATGTAGGTCAGGTCAGCATCACGAGCGCGCAGCTCGGCCTCCGGTTCATCGGAGGAGTCGCGCATGGCGGCGAGATCGGGGTGGCGGAAGAGGGCGCTATCGTCGAGCAACACTTTCGAGTCGAGGGCCTGGAGGGAGCCATCGGCGCGGATGACAAGCGGGTTGATCTCGGCGAGGGAGGCATCACTCTCAACAAAGACGCGGTAGAGGGCCGAGGCGATCTGGGCGAACTGGCGAGCCTGTTTGCCGTCGGTGAGGCCGATGCCGAAGGCCAGTTCCCGGGCCTGAAAATCGAGCAACCCGAGGTGGGGATGGGCGGGGATTTTAATAATTGCCTCGGGGTTGGTGCGGGCCACTTCTTCAATCTCGACGCCGCCCTCAGCCGAGGCGATCATCGTCACGCGCTTGGCGGCGCGGTCGAGAATGGCGCTGAGGTAGATCTCTCTGGTGTAGCTGATCGCCTCGGCTACCAGCACCTTCTCGACGGTCAGCCCCTTGATCGACATACCAAGGATCTGCGAAGCCACCTGCTCGGCCTGTTCGGGAGTATCGGCCAGTTTCACGCCGCCGGCCTTTCCGCGGCCACCGACGAACACCTGCGCCTTGACCACCACGGGGCCGCCGATCGACTCGGCAACCGCGCGCGCTTCGCCCGGCGTAACCGCAACCCCGCCACGAGTGACCGGAATACCGTACTTCGCGAGCAGGTCGCGCGCCTGATACTCGTGCAACTTCATGCCGTGCTCCTGGTCAAACCCTCTCCATTGTCCGGCCAACAGGAACAACAATAGCGCTGCGAACCTTGTGGGCCTGCGGCCACAGCGCCGTCAACGGGGAGCGCGCAATTACATTGAGCGCTACGAGCAGTCGCAAGCCCTATGGTAGCACACGCGCCAAATCACTGTCAAATGACTCCCTTTGTTCAAAATAATTGCAAATGATGAACATTTGTTGAACATTACCCCGACTATGTAAAAAGGATTTGACGCGATGCGCCATGGGACACAGAGATGTTGCGCCCGCAGGTGTTTCTTCAATCCCGAAAGTGCGAGGGATTACAGCGAGGAGAGCGGATTAGGTTGTTGTAATCCATATCGGGGGTGGGGGTGGGGAGGGCGCAGTAGCGGCCCCGCCGCCTGCGGCGCGGCGGGGCCATACGTGTTGTGGTTGGGGCCTGGGGGAGCCGGGTTGCCCCGCGCCCCTGCCGGCCGGGGTGGCAGGCTCGCCGCGGCGGGAGGGCGTAGCCCTTCCACTGCTGGCTGCGCAGTTCTGAACGGTAGCGGTTCTCTGGTATAATACCCCCCGAGGGTATGTGTCAGCACAACATCGAAGGAACCATGAGCAGCCAGCAACCAATTGTTATGTACGGCACCAGCTGGTGCCCCGACTGCCGCCGGGCGCTGCGGGTGCTCCAACAGCACGGCGCTGCGTTTCTGTACGTGAACATCGAGGAGGATGCGGCCGCGGCCGACTATGTGATACAGGTCAACAACGGGTACCGCAGCGTTCCCACCATCGTGTTTCCCGATGGTTCCATCCTGGTAGAGCCTTCGAATGCGGAACTGCAGGCCAAACTGGTCGGGTGATGGGCAGGAGGGCACGGGAAAACCCGGTTTTCCCGTGCCCTTCCCTGAGGGGAGGGGCCTGGGAGGGCGAAGCCCTCCCAGGGACACGTATTTTTATCGGGCGTTGTGCGCTCCGCGAATGGCACCTGATGTGAACATCGGGGAAACCCGGTTTCCCGGTTTCATCAGAGAAGATCCACCATCTGGATCACCTGCTCGCGGCTCGGCCCGACCGACACCAGGCCCAGCCGCGCGCCGACGAGCTGGCAGATCCGCGCCACGTAGGCCTGCGCCGCCTCGGGAAGATCCTGGAAGTGGCGCGCGTCACGGGTCGAGACGCGCCATCCGGGCAGTTCTTCGTAGATCGGTTCGCAGCGTTCGAGCACCGCGACCGTCGCTGGTGGGTACTCCAGGTGGGTTTCGTTAAGCCGGTAGCCGACGCAGATCTTGATCATCGGCAGGTTGTCGAGCACATCGAGCTTGGTGATAGCGATGGTGTCAATGCCGTTGATCTGGGCCGCGTAGCGCGCCAGCACGGCATCGAACCAGCCCACGCGCCGTAGCCGGCCCGTGGTCGTGCCCACTTCGGCCCAGGGCGTGCCGATCTGCCGTAGCTCATCGGCCTCGGCACCGTGCACCTCGGTGGGGAACGGCCCCTCGCCGACGCGGGTGGTGTAGGCTTTGAGCACACCCACCACGGCGTTCAGCCGTGTCGGGCCAATGCCCGCGCCCTGACAGGCGCCCGCTGCCCCCGGCGGCGACGACGTAACATAGGGGTAGGTCCCGTGGTCCACGTCGAGGAGCGCGCCCTGAGCGCCCTCCAGCAGCACGGGCAGATCTTTTTCAATCGCGCGGTTGATGATGGGATGCACGTCGCTGATGTGTTCGGCCAGTTGCCGGCCATACTCCAGGTAGCGCAGATAGGTGTCGTGGAGAGAGAGCGGCTTTGCGCCGTAGATTTTGGTGAGCAGACGGTTCTTTTCCTCCAGCACCACACGCAGGCGGTTGAGCAGGGTCTCTTCGTGCAGCAGATCGGCCATACGAATGCCGGTGCGGCTCATCTTGTCGGCAAAGGCCGGGCCGATACCGCGGCCGGTGGTGCCGATGCGGCCTTCGCCGCGCGCCTCTTCCTGGAGCTGGTCGAGGGTGATGTGGTAGGGCATAATCACGTGGGCGCGCTCGCTGACGAACAGTTTTGCCGTGGTCACACCGCGAGCGTGCAGCTCGCGGATCTCGTTCAACAGCACCTCGGGATTGACCACTACACCCGGGCCGATTACATTGACAATCGCGGGATCGAAGATGCCCGAGGGTATCAGGTGGAGCTTGAATGTGCCGAGGTGATTGACAACGGTATGACCAGCGTTGTTGCCGCCGCTGTAGCGCGCCACCAGGCGTGCTTTGCTTGCCAGCAGATCCACCAGGTGACCTTTGCCCTCATCGCCCCACTGGGCGCCAATCAATGCGATAACGGGCATCGCCGGTTCCTTTCTCACAAGCGTTGAGGGCGGGGGAGCGTCCGGGTTGCCCTCTGGCTCTCCCTGCTCCCGCCTGGCGCTGAGAGCCCTCGTGAATATTCCTAACGCGAAAATAGCCTGTGCGCGGGAGGGTTTGGGAGGGCTGCGCCCTCCCAGATAACCTCATTTTGCATCGTGTCGTCATGCGGCGAAGCCGTGCAGGCACCTATTTCAGCACCCGGCGCAGCACAGCGATGCTGTCGTCCACGTGGCGCGGCTCGATAATCAGCGGCGGCAGGAGGCGCAAAACGTCCTCGCCGGCAGTGGCAACCAGCAGGCCGCGTTCCTGGGCGGCCTCACGCGCAGCGCTGGCCGACCCGGTCAGGCGCAACCCGCGCATCAGCCCGCGCCCGCGCACTTCGATGATGGTATCGGCGCGCTCGGCAGCCAGGTCGTGCAGGGCCTCGTCGAGGTAGCTGCTCACCTCGCGCACCCGCGCCAGGAAGGCAGGATCGCTGATGCGGCGGAGAACCACGCCGGCCACCGCGGTCACCAGGGGGTTACCGCCGAAGGTGGTGCCGTGGTCGCCAACGTGGATGGTGTCGGCTACGGCCCGGGTCATCAACACGGCGCCAATGGGCAACCCGCCGGCGAGGGGTTTGGCGATGGTCATAATGTCGGGGTAGACGCCGGCCGGCTCGTGGGCCCAGAGGGTGCCGGTACGGCCCATGCCGCACTGGATCTCGTCGAAGATGAGCAGGGCGCCGTACTGGTCGCAGAGGGCCCGGGCGGCGCGAAGAAAGGCGGGATCGGCGACGCGCAGGCCACCCTCGCCCTGTACCGGTTCGAGAATAACCGCGCACACGTCGGGGCCCATAGCCGCTTCGAGCGAGGCGGCGTCGTTGAACGCAGCGAAGCGCGCGCCGGGCATCAGAGGCTCGAAGGGTTCGCGGTACTTCTCGCGGGCGGTTACGGCCAGCGCGCCCATGGTGCGCCCGTGGAACGAGCCGTCGAAGGCGATGATCGCGGTCTTGCCCTCGCCCACGCGGTCGCGGGCGTAGCGACGGGCAAACTTGATCGCTCCCTCGACGGCCTCGGCGCCGCTGTTGGCGAAGAAGACCCGATGGAAGGCCGGATGGCTTTCCACCAGCATGCGCGCCAGCTCGCCTGCCGGAGCGGTCAGGTACAGGTTGGAAACGTGAATGAGTTTCGCCGCCTGTTCCGCGATCGTCGCGATCACCTCGGCGTCGCCGTAGCCAAGCGCGTTGACAGCGATGCCACTGACAAAATCGAGGTAGCGGCGTCCCTCGGTGTCGAACAGGTAGACCCCTTCGCCGCGCTCGATGACGAAGGGGGGTTTCACATACGTCTGGAGAATATACTCGCGATCGGCCTGCACCGCTGCTGCGGTCTGCTCCGTGGTCATACGCTGTCCTTTCTGCGCGCTACCGGGCTACCGCGCTGATTATAGCACCCTCTGGTGGTATAATGCCCCTCCGATGACTGCCGCCGGCCAGCGCTTGCTACGGAGGCTCCAGTGACCTATACGCTGACGCTCAAGCCAGGCGCACCCGGGTTTGCGCGGCCGCAACGTTTTGTGCTCAAGGTCGAGGGCGAGCGAATCGTGGATGTCGAGTACCGCCCCGATGCGGGCGATGAGGTTCCATTTGCCCGCCCGGAGCGGATGCGGTTTAGCGACATTGTGGCCACGGCGGCGCGCCTGTGTCCGGATTGTGCTATTGCCCATGCGCTGGCGTTGTGTTACGCGATCGAGGCGCTGGTGGAGACGCCCGCGCCACCGTGCGCCGAGCGGCTGCGCCTGGCTGCGGCGGAGTTGGAGCGGGCTGCCTCGCACCTGACCACCCTCGCTGCGCTGTTCCGCATCCTGGCGCTCCCATCGCTGGCCCGAGCGTGCGCCGACCATGCGACGGCGATCCGCGGCGCGCTGTCTGCTCTGACGGGCGGTGATGTGGCGGCCTGGCTGCGGCCCGGTGGCCTGGAACGCGAACCCGATGCGGCAATCTGGGCGGCCCTCGCCGGGGTCGAGGGCACGCTCACGCGCCTGTTTCCGCTCGCCGAGCAAACGATTGCCCGGCGCATGCTGCTGGCGCGCACCGTGGAGGTCGGGGTAATCAGCGCTGGCGCGGCCACGCAGTACGGGCTTGCCGGGCCGCTTGCCCGCGCTGCCGGGCTGACGGCCGACCTGCGGCGCGATGCGCCTTACGGGGCCTATGCCGAGCTGACGCCTGAACTGGCCCTCCAGGAGGGCGGCGATGTGCATGCACGTATGGTGGTGCTGTTCCTCGAAACGCTCGAGGCGCTGCGGCTGATGCAACGCGTTGCCCAGGAACGGCAGGAAGGCCCCGTGCGCGCCCGGCTGCCCGAGACCTTGCCCGCCGCCGCCGCCAGCGCGGCGGTCGAGGCCCCGCGCGGGCCGGTGCGCTACCACGTTGTGGGCGATGGGCGCCAGATCAGCGAGATCAGCGTCCAGTGCGCACCCCAACTTGATCGTTTGCTGGCGCGCACGGTGCTGGTGAACGCCGCCCTCGACGACGCGGCGTTGATCGTGGTGTCCACCGATCCTTGCGATAGGTGCCCACTGTTCGGTTCGGGGCCGTAGGCCCGCACAGCGCCGGCAGGTGCCGCGATCCACCCCGGCAGGTCTGGGCGTGGGGCGAACCGGGCGCCCCGATGCTCCTTGCAGGGGAAGGCCCGGCCCTCCCCGAACCCGGGCCGCTCGCCGTGCCGGTGAGCCAGGGTGCGAGATGCTCCTTGCAGGGGAAGGCCCGGCCCTCCCCGACCCCTCCTGCGCGTCCCGGTGGCGCAAGGACGCGCCGCGCACCGGCCCGCTGAATAGGGAACGGCGGGAGATGTTTTCCCGATACTGAGCGAATAGAGGCCGGCGCCTATGCTGCTTACGATAGCCTCCAGCATCCTGCTGCTCGTTGCTGCGCTCGCCTTCGGCCTCGACCGGCTGACGCCAACGCGAAGCCTGGGGTTCGTCACCGGAGCGGCGATGTTCGTCGCGGCGATGCTGATGTTGCTCATCCCGGCCCGGGCCGTGGACCAGGCGCCGGTGGAGGCGCTGGTCATTGCCGGGGCGCGCTTCAGTTTCTGGCCGGCTCCAAGCGCGGGGGAACGGGCTGTGGCGCTGGCGCTGCTCGGCGGAGGCGGCACGATGTTGCTGGGTCTGGCTGGCGCGATTCCCGCGTCGGTGCGCGGTTTCGGCAAGGTATTCGCCTGGGCGACGATTGCTCTGGCGGCGGCCCTGGCGAGCGTTACCACGCCTCCATTTTCACTGGTGCAGCCCGTGGCCTGGTCGGCGCTGGCGATCGCTGGTTACGGCGCTCTGCGGGCCAGCGGCATCACGGCGCAGGACGAGACGCCGCCGCTGATGGTTGCAACCGGCCTTGGCGCGAGCCTGCTCCTGATGGTCGCGTTACTGCTCGGGGGGGCCGATCTGGTTGCGGGGCGACTCCCCGCGTGGCCCGCTGCTGCCGCTGGCGTGGTGGCAGCCCTGGGCCTGGCGGGCTGCCCGCCGCTGCTGCATGCGCGCGATGAGGCGGCGGGGGCGCCCGCGCCCCTGGGTGCGTTGATCTTCGGCGTGGCTGCGCCCGCAGCCGCGCTCGGCTGGTTGCTGCGGAGCGTGGCGGCGCTGCCCGCCCTTCCGCCCGCCTGGAGCATCACCCTGGGCCTGATTGGCGGCCTGGGAGCGGTGGCCAGCGCCTCGAGCGCCCTGGGTGAGCAGCGGCTGCGCCCGCTGCTGAGCCGGGCCTGGGGCTTTCAAGCGGCCCTGATTGTCGCCGCAGCGGGCCTTGCCGGGCCGGGCGGGGCCGTGGCGGGCCCGAGCATGCTGGCGGGTTTGATGCTTGGCGCGGTGGTGGCGGCGAGCGCCGCGGCGATCCTCGAGCAACGCACCGGTAGCGATGACTGCGCGGCCGGAAGCCAGGCGCCGCCCCTGGCGGCGGCAGCCTGGGCCACCGGTATGCTTGTGAGCCTGGGGCTGCCGCCCCTGTGGGGGTTCTGGGGACGCCTGTGGTTCCTGCAAGCGGCACAGGAGCGGCAACCCTGGCTGGTGGCCCTCACCCTTGCCGCGTCGGTGCTGCTGACCCTGGCGTTCCTCGCGCCCCTTGCGGCGATGCTCAACCCCGGCAGGGTCGCGCCACGCCGCGGCCCGTGGACCGACGCGCTCCCGCTGGTGCTGGCCGGAAGTGTGTTACTGGTGCTGGGGGTTGTGCCGCAACTCGCCTGGCGGCTCTGGCTGCGCGATGCGTCCCTGGCTCCAGCGGCGGCACCGATTGCGCCGCTGATTCAGGCCGCCTCGCTTGCCGGTGGGCTGCTCCTGGTGTTGCTCGGCCTGCTGGTGGCGCGCGCCCCGTCCACGCGCGCCCTGGAGCGCGACCCCGACGAAGAGCCGGCCTGGCTGGCCCCTGAGGGTCTTGGCGCGCTGCTACGGCCGTTGAGCTGGCTCGGGCGACCGACGCCGGTCCTGCAGGGCGCCTGGTTCGCCCTCCAGCGGGCCAGCGAACTGTTGCGTATCCCGCTTACCCTGTTCGAGCAACGCTACTATCTGCTGGGTGTTCTGGCGGCGCTGCTGACAATTATGCTGCTTATGGCGCGTTGATGTGATCGAGGCGACTCTCGTTTGCCCCGCCGCTGGCTGCATAGGGCGGAGCCGGGGGGGCGATGCCCGCTCGGCCAGCGCGGCGGAAATCGATCAAGTGGAGCACACGACCCGATGATAAACTGGTTCCTGCTAGGCATCGGCGCCACTGCCGCGGTGATACTCCTGTTCCGCGACTGGCGGTTGACCTTCCCGGCGCTGCTCCTCAACAACGTCTCTCTGGCGTTGTTCCTGGCCCAGCAGCGTTTCGTCGCGCCGGATTTACGCTTCCTCGGCCTGGAGATCAGCACCCTGGTGCTGGTGAAGCTGGTCTGCGGGATCGCCGTGACGCTCATTCTCACCATCACCGCCCTGACCTTCTCGCGAGAGTACGGACTGGAGAACCTCGACGAATTCGGCCTGGCCGAGCTGCGGCGCGCCGCGCGGGCGGCCCAGCGGCAGCGCGCCAGTACGCCCTTCCAGCTCAGCGATTACGTTGTGCCCTTCTGGTCGGGAGTGCTCGCGCTGCTGGCCAGTCTGGCCTTGCCGCGCATCTACCCCATCGCGCCCTCGGAGGCGATTGATTTTGCCTGGTACTGGCTGGCGCTAACCGGTCTGTTGACCATTGCAACCGCCAGCGACCTGCTAAAGATCGGCCTGGGGCTATTGCTGTGCGCCAGCGCGATTGATCTGCTCTACACCGCCGTGGTGAGCACTCCTGAGGCCAGTGGCCTGAACGTCGTGCCACTGGCGCTGTTGAGCACCTTCAACATTCTTCTAGCCCTGGCAATCGCCTATCTCAGCGGTTTGCTGTACGGTCGGCTGAAGACCCTGGAACTCGGCGCGTTGTATGCGCGCTAGCGCGATTGCGGATGGCAGATTTGCGAGTAGATTGTATGGATGGTTTTTTACGAGGAGGGCTTTGCCCTTCCCCACCCCCTCCCGCAGCGTTCGAAGGCAAGCTGCTATGGCCTATCTGCTTCTGATCTTCTTCCCGGTAACCATGGCGGCCAGCACCTTTGTGCTGCGGCGCCAGACGGAACTGGTGATCTTTGCGGCCCTGGGCACGGTTCTGGCCCAACTCCTCATCGCGACCCAGATCCCCGTTGACGACCCGACGCGCTTCCTGGGCGTGACGCTCACGCTCAGCCCGCTCAACCGGGTCTTCATGCTCCTGTTCCTGACGATCGGCGGCTTCGCGATGGTCGGCGCCTGGCACCTGCCCCACGGCGAAAACTTCATCCCCATCGCCTTGCTGATCCTGTCGCAGGTGTGTGCCGTGCTGCTGTTGCAGGACCCGTTCATCACCACGTTGCTGCTGGCGGCGACGGGATTGACGGCAGTGCTGGCGATTGTGGATCTGCCAGCAGGGGCCAGTAACCTGGTGGGCACGCAAGCGATTGCCGCAGCGCTGAAGTACCTGGTGCTTATGAGCGTCGCTGCGGTGCTGATGTACGTTGCCTTTGTGCTCACCGACATCTACCGGCCGGGCGAGTTACCGGGACGGATCTCGCCAGCACGCTTCATTCTGGCACTTCTGGCAGTAGGCTTTGCGCTGCGGCTCGCGCTGATCCCCTTTCACACCTGGCTTACCCATCTGGTGGATTACGCCGAGCCGCTGGTGGCGATGCTGATTATCACGCTCCTGAATACCTCCAGCCTGCTCGTGCTGATCCTGGTCTTCCAGAGCTATCCGACCCTGCTCCTGGAGAGTGAAGGCGCCCACGGCGTCATGCGGTTGGGCGCGGTGGTTAGCGCGCTTGTGGGGGGCCTGCTGGCCATCGGGCCGGCCACATTGCGTCGCACACTGGCCTACCTTATTCTGTACGATTGTGGTATGGTATTCTATGGTCTGGCATCGGTGTCGAGCATCGGTCTGGCCGGGGCGATCTTTGGCGCGTTAAACCAGACCCTGGTGGTAACCCTGCTCTTTGTCAGTTTGGGGTTGCTGGAGCGCCCCGACGGGCGCCCGCCCGGTGTGATACGCCGCGATCTGTTGCGGCGCTGGCCAGTGGCGGGAGCTGGCTTCCTGGCGGGGGGCCTGGGGTTGATCGGGTTGCCGCCCCTCAACGGCGCCATGAGCCAGATCTTGATCTACCAGGCTGCCGCCCAGCGCGGATGGGTCGAACTGCTGCCCCTGGTGCTGGCGACGCTGCTGGCGGGCCTGGGGCTGGCCCGCGTCGCCGCGGAGCGCCTGCTCGGCCCGTCAGAAGTTGAGGGTGAGGCAGAGCCGCCACTGCTGGGGGCGATCGAGCTGGACCATGCCGCGCCCCGGCGACTCGCGCCAGAGCCGCGCTCGACAGCGGTGCTGACCCTCGTGCTGCTGTTGTTGTGCCTGGGGATCGGGCTGTACCCGCAACCGTTACTGGCAACGATTGACGAGGCCATTCGCGGGTTGGCGTTCCTGCGGGCGCTGTAGCAGTGGGTAGTGCTATGGAATGGCTGGCGCTGTTGACCGCTGCGGTGATCTACCCGGGCTTGCTCACCGCCATCGGGCTGGGAGCGCTCTTCGGCTTGCTGGCACGTGGGCGCGCGCGCTGGCCCACAGGCGGTGGCTTCGCCTCCCGCGAGGGGTTGGCGGCACTGGGGAGCGTGCCTGGCGCCGGGTTGGCCCTGGCGATGTTGCCCTGGCCGCTGCACCCCGCCGGTGACGCAGCAGCCTGGCCATGGGTCTGGGCAGGCTTCGAACTGGCCTTTCTCCTTCCTCTGACGCCTGCGCTGGCAACAGGACTGCCCGCTGTGGCCCGGGCGGCCATTCGCGAGGCGCAAATGGGCGTGCTGGCGCGGGCGGTGATCTGGCTGGCGCTTGGCCCGGCCCTGGCGGCTCACGCCGACTGGCGCCTCGCTACCGCCCCCGGGCATGTGCTGGCCCTGGCCGCGGCGCTGCTGGCGCTTCCCGCGGCAACAGGTTGGGGTCCCTTCGGCGTTGAGGAGAGCATCACGCCAGGGGGTACCACAGCCGGTCTGCCCGATGCTGCGCGTGCCCTCGATGCCTGGGCCCGCGACGTGCGCGCTGGGGCGCTCCTGGCGGCTATCGTGGTTGCCGCGTTGCCGGTGGCGGTGAGCCTTCCCGGCCTGGGACTGCTGATGGCCGGTGCGGGCTTCGCGAGCATCAGTTTGATCTTGCGTCGGCTGGAGGGCCGCGTTCCCCGGCTGTCGCTGCCCGACGCGCTGCGCCTGGGTCTGGTGTGGGCCGTACCGCTGGCTGCGCTGGCCGCAGTGGCCCTGAGCGTCGCATAAACGTGCTGGAACGGCAGTGGCGCCATCCTGTCAACGGGTGAGGGAAGACGTGGCCGATGTCATTGAGATCGAGGAGCTGCACAAAGCCTATGGTAGCCTGCCGGTGTTGCAGGGGGTGAGCCTGCGCGTTGCGGCGGGCGAAGTCTACGGACTCCTCGGGCCAAACGGGGCCGGGAAAACGACCCTCATCCATCTCAGCGACGCTGGTTG
>JBDNDG010000076.1:0-14193 GCA_046719255.1 Chloroflexaceae bacterium | reverse complement strand
GTTCATTCGGGCGTTGTGCGCCCCGCGAATGGCGCCTGGCAAGGAGCTGTCTGTAACCGGGCCCGGGCAGGACCGCAACCCTCCCCTCCGAAAGGGTTTGGGCGGCGCCTGAGGCGCGGCGCCGCGCCTCTCTACGGTTCACCCCGGCAGGGTGCGGCGCAGCCCCATGGGTCCCTATTGTGGAGGACTGCCACAGACCGGTCGGCGTGTGATCACCCGAATCACGCCACTTGAGCGCATGAGCGCCGAGACCAGCCCCAGGGGCGCGAAGGCCGCTACCACCAGAGGGTTCTGGTACCGAACGAAGCGCGCCAGGGCGGTATGCCCACGGGCGGCGAGCCAGAAGCGGGTACTGCCGATCCACACATTCGGCGTTGCCTGATGCACCACACGCTCAATACGTAGCCCGGCCACGTTGAGTAGCGTTTGCAGGGTATGGCGCGGAAACAGATAGAAGTGGCGGGGAACATCGTAGCCATACCAGTCCTGTCCAAAGATCCGCGCCGTATGCGAATCGATATTGGGGATGGTAAAAATACAATAGCCCCCCGGACGCAAAAGGTGGGCAATCCTGGTCAGGGTCTCGCGAGGATCGGGCAGATGCTCGAGCACATGGCGCAGCAACACCAGGTCGAAGCTGTTGGAAGGCAGGCTCACGTCCTCGAGCTGCCCGGCACGAACATCAAGCCCATAGCGATCGCGGGCGATACGCGCCGCCTCTGCGCTCAGTTCGAGACCGAGGAGATGGGAGCGCCCGCGCCGCCGCAGTTCCGCCAGAAACTCGCCCGTTGCCGAACCCAACTCGAGGATGGCGCTGTCTGGAGTGGTACGGGCAAGAATTTCGCGCAACTCCGGGCGCCAGGCAATCCGGCGCATCCACAGCAGGAGCCGCTGGCGCTCGCCCATATAACTGTCGTATGTCGGCGGGTAGATCTCCGCCAGCTCCTCGGGTGTATCAGGACGGGGACTCAAATAGACCAGACCGCAGCCCGGACATTGTTGCAAACTGTAGGTGCGCCTGTTCTGGGAGTTGTTGCGGTCGTAGCCGGTACACAACAGACGCTGATCAAGACTACCGCACAGGTTGCAGGTGATCGTTCTCATGCGCCGCTCCTCCACCGGCGACCACATGGGGGTTAACCACCAGCCCGCGTTGGCGTCCGACGGCAAACCACAATCCCCCGGCCAGACCAACAAGATTACGCATCACGTGCAAAAAGATCGACAACGAGAGCGCTTCCGCAGCGGTCACACCGACGGTTGCCAGAAGCAGGACCATCGCATGATCCTGCAAGCCCAGCCCATTGATGGTAAAGGGCAGCACCGTAATGGCCAGGGCAATAGGGATAATCGCGAAATAGGCCACCGGTCCGACAGCGATTCCGAAGGCGCGGCCGGCGTAAAAAACCGACAGACAGATGGCGACCTGGCGCAACGCGGAGATCATCCCCGAAGCGAGCAGGATGTCCGGTCGCTGGCGCAACCCGATGAGGCTCTGGTGTACCTTGAGAACCCGGGCGCCAAAGCGCCGCCAGAGAAAGCCCGGTGCCAGATGGGTAACCCACCGAAACAGGGTTCGGCTAAAGAGGGCAACAACCCCCAGCGCAAAGAGCAGCGTCGCCAGGGCTAGCGTTCCCATCACGGCGCGATCCCCCCAGACAACCGGAAGAAAAAGGATCGCCAGGATGCCGGTGAGGATCGTCACGGCCATTCCAACGACCCGGTCAATCACTACCGACGAAATCGCAGCTTCGCGCTGATCGGTATCGTGAACCAGCAATACCATTTTCGCGATGTCGCCGCCGATCGAGGAGGGTAAAAACATACTAAAAAAGGTGCTGACGAAGGTTACCCGTGTCAGATGTGCAAATGATCGGGTGATACCCACACCGCTGAGCAAGACGCGCCACCGCCAGATCAGCAGCGCAACCGAGACCAGGTTCATAGCGATCGCCAGGGCCAGCCACAGGGGCCTGGTTTGCGCAAACACCTTCTCAATGCTGGCGACCTCCACCTGGCTGAAGAGCCAGCCGAGCAAAACGGCGGTCACTGTGCCACGAACGATGAGTTTGCGCATGGTTAGTCTTTTACTGGAACCGTTCCAGATGATGGCGCCACCGTGCCCGACCGTGCTCCGGTGGCCTTGCGGGCGAGCAACGTATCGTACATGTGATTGATCGTTACTCCAATACCGCGCCAGGAGAAGCGTTGTTCGGCCCGGAGACGGGCGCGACGACCCAGATCAAGCCGGCGCGCCGGGTCGCGCAGCAGAGCGATGATCTGGGTCGCCAGGGCTACTCCATCGCCGGTTGGAGCGTAGACCCCCACATCGGCGAGGGTCGCCAGGTTACCCGGCAGGTCGAAAGCGACGGTCGGCAGGCCGCAGGCCATATAGTTGAGCAACTTACCGTTGCCTTCCATTGGCGTGAGCTTGGCCGAAACCGCCACATCGCCCAGAGAAAGGTAGCGCGCTGCCTGGGAATAGTCAATCCGTCCAGGAAAGGTGACATGATCTGCGATCCCCAGTGCTCTGGCGCGGGATCGGTACTGCTCTTCATTGGGGTAGCCCATGAGCAGAAAATGGGCATTCGGGCAGGCGAGCACGATGTTGGGGATGGCTTCGAGCAGCAGATCAATGCCCTGGTAATCGCTCAAGACGCCAAGATAAACCACCAGGAGCCGTTCGCGGGGGATGCCAAGGCGGGTATACAGGTCCGTGAGCTGGTCCCTGGGATAGGGCTGGAAACGTTCCAGATCAACGCCGTAGTCTACGGGAAAGACCTTTGCCGGGTCGAAGTCGAACATGCGCTGGAGCGCTTCGCTGACGTAGCTCCACATGAGAATCCCGTCCACCCGGGCAATGATCTGGCGCTCGATGGCTCGAAACCCGTGAAACAGCGCTCCCTGCTGCTGCACAAAGCCGTGGTTGACCAGTTCGCCGACCAGGCTCCCCTGCAGATCGAGCACCAGGGGCACGCCGAGCAGGCGCGCAATGGGCAGGGCTATAGCAGCGCCCTCGTGCAAATGGGCGTGAATGATATGCGGCCGGTAGTGACGGGCTACCTGAAGCGTGCGCGCCATCAGGAGCACATCGAGGTACAACTTGTGCCACGATGGCCCGGCTGACTGTTTCCGGTACCACGCAATCGGTGGAATGCGGTACGTCGGGATAGCGCCGATGTCCTTGCCGAGATGATACGTAACGATCGCGACATCGTTGCCGTTCAATTGCTGCGAACGCGCAACCTCGTAGATCTGGACGTGGCAGCCGCGGTCCAGGAAGTAGGGGGTTGGGGCCACCATTAGTACGCGCTTTGGCGTAGCCATTGCTCACTCCGTCTGTCGCTTCGAGGGCTCGGTGCGATTCATCTCCTCGCGCACCACATAGATCGACCGGTTGCGCCCTTCGTAGTAGACCCGTGTGATCAACTCGCCGAGCAAACCCATCCCCAGGAACTGTACGCCAATGACAACCAGAAGTATTGCCAGGAGCACGACGGGCCGGTCGGCGATTGGCTGACTCAGCACCAGGCGCACGTAGCCCAGATACAGCAGCAGTGCGCTGCCGATTGTTGCGCTCAGCAGCCCTATGCCGCCGAAGACCTGCATCGGCCGGGTGGAGTAGGAGAGCAGGAAACGCACGGTGATCAGGTCGAGCAGGACACGGGTGGTGCGACCGATGCCGTATTTTGAGCGGCCGTACTTGCGCGCCGCGTGGTTGACCGGCATTTCAGCGACGGCCACTCCCTGCCACGAGGCGATCGCGGGGATGAAGCGGTGCAGCTCGCCGTAGAGATCGATGTTCTTTACCACCTCGGCCCGGTACACCTTGAGCGAGCAGCCGTAGTCGTGGAGATGCACCCCGGTGGCCCAGGAGATCAGCCGGTTGGCAATGATCGAGGGGAAGCGCCGGCTGAGAAACGGGTCCTGGCGGTGGGCACGCCAGCCACTGACCACATCGAAGCCGCTTTCGGCCTTCGCCAAGAGCGCCGGGATGTCGCCGGGGTCGTTCTGCAGATCGGCGTCAATGGTGATCACCCACTCGCCCCGGGCACGCTCGAAACCGGCGGCGAATGCGGCGGTCTGACCGAAGTTGCGACGGAAGCGAATGACGCGCAGGCGCTCGTCGGCGCCAGCCAGAGCGCGCAATAGCTCAAAACTCCGGTCGCGCGAGCCGTCGTCAATGGCCAGGATCTCGTAGGCATAGCCGAGACGCTCGAGGACGGCTGTCAGTTGTTCATAGAGATGCGGGATGCTCTCCTCTTCGTTGTAGATCGGCACCACAACGGAGAGGTAGGGTTCGGGCGCCGCCGCCATCAGGTCGCACGGCTCGGGGGCTACTGCATATGTGGTCATAGCTGACTCCAGCACATCGTTCGTGGTTCGTTCGCGCGGTTTCATTGTGTGTGCTGAACCTGCTTCGCATCCCGTGCGTACTTACCCTGGTCATTGTAGCGCAACGTTCTTACCCGCGAGAAGCGTGGCGGCTGGGAATACCATTTCAGATTGCAGATTTCGGATTGCAGATTGCCGCAGTGGCGTTGCAATGCGCGCCGGGGCGCGCGGATGCGGCCTGTTCAATAAGACGATCCGGTTCATCGTATTGGCGCCCGCCTCTACTCTCCTCGGGGCGGGGACATGGGGAAACCAGGTTTCCCCATCCCCCAACCACTGCCGGGGGCGCCTTTCACCCCCGGGTAGGGGCATGGGGATCCCACATTACCCCTTCTCGGGCAGGCGAACGATGTGCGTTGTAACCCGACGGAGTATACTTGTGCCAGATAGATCAAGGCCGGTGGCCAGTACACCGAGGCGTACAATCGTGCCGGCCTGTCCATCCTCTTCAGCGGCTGTCCCCATCGGGCCGGTCGCTTTTTTGTTGGCGATCCCTGCACCTGCACCGCAGATCAGGGGAACGAGAAAGAGGTTTCCCGGGAGGGCCGCGCCTTCCCTCCCGAATCCTCCCCCGGGCAGGGGCCAGGGGTGGCCCTGCCGGGCCGCGCCCGCGTAAAATCCCTCTCTGTGGCCCGATCGGAGGCGTTTGTGATCCGTATACTCCTCGAAGTGTTGCTGCCGGTTGCCCTGGTCGCGGGGGCAGGACTGGCGCTGCGACGACGTATGGCGCTCGACCAAGCTACCCTGAACCGGGTCGTGATCTACGGCTTGAGCCCCGCGCTGATCTTCACCTCGCTGGTGACCACTGATCTATCGGGCGCCGGGGCGCTGCGAATGCTGGCCCTGGCGCTGGGGGTGCTGCTGGCGATGGGGCTGATCAGTTGGGCAACGGGGAGACTCCTGGGGCTGCGCGGCGGTAGCCTGAGCGCCCTGATGCTGGTGAGCGCGTTTATGAACTCGGGCAACTACGGCTTGCCGGCGGCGCGCTTTGCCTTTGGTCAGGAGGGCTTGAGCCTGGCGCTGTTCTACTTTATTGTCCAGGCAATTATGGGGCAGACGGTGGGTGTGGCGGTGGGAGCGGCGGGCAGCGCCCGCTCCGGTCCCGGGCTGCCCCTCGAGGTCACGCGGCGCGTGCTGCGTATGCCCCAGGTCTACGCCACAGCGGCAGCCCTTCTGGCGCGCGCGGCTGGCTTTGACCCCGCGGCAAGCGGTGGCGCTGTCCTTGGCCTGTTCCGTGGCGTGACGCTGCTCGGCGAAGCTACCCTGCCAATGATGCTGATCGTGCTTGGTACGCAACTCGCCGGCGGGATCACTCGCGAAGATCCCTGGCTGGTGGGCCTGGCCTGCGCGCTGCGCCTGGTCGTCTCGCCGCTGGTGGCCTACGGCCTCGGACTGATGCTGGGTCTCCAGGAGATGGGGTTGGCCGTGGGCGTCATGCTCTCGGGAATGCCCGCCGCCGTGCACACGACGATCACTGCCATCGAGTTCCAGGCCCGTCCGAGTCTTGTGGTTGCCGTGGTGGTCGCTTCGTCGGCGCTCAGCCTGGTGAGCCTGGCAGTGCTCCTGGCGCTGCTGCCAGGGTAAAGGGGTGCTGGAACGATCTCGGTGACAGGGATGCGCGCCGGGAGGCATGTGGCATGCTTCGCATCACGCTGCGGAGCAGGGCCATCTCGATGTATCCGGGTCTCGTCCAGGCGGAGGAGGAGCCAGGGCGCTCCGCGGGGCGCTGCGCCAGGAAACCTCGCCCGGCTCAAACGCGACTGACCATCTGCGGCTTCACACCTCCATCGCTTGACGGACCGGTCGCGGACGCTGGCGAGCAACGGTCACGCTGGAGCTTCTGATCCGGAACGATGACCATCTAAGGGCAAGGGGTTCCGGGCGAAGATATACTCTTCGACGGGGTTGCCGCCGATCAGATGCTCCTGGATGATGCGCTCGAGCACCGTAGGGGTGCAGGAGTGGTACCAGATCCCTTCCGGGTAGACCACTGCAATAGGGCCGTGGGCGCAGATGCGCAGGCAATTGGCCCTGGTCCGGTAAACCCCACCCGGGGCTATGGAGAGGCCGAGTTGCTTGAGCCGATTTTTCAGGTACTTCCAGGCCTCTTTGCCGGTCTCGTAGCTACAACACCTGGGGTCACTCTGCTCGGCGCAGAGGAGCACGTGGCGCTGGTACGTTCCCACCCCGTACTCTTGCGCCAGGTTACGCAACTGGTTGAGTCTGGCGGTATCGTGCATGGTCTTCTCCGTGAGGGCTGGTTCCATGTACAGTGTACCGCATATCACTCGTCCATGCAGCCGCGCTGCGTAGGGGTCCGATACGAACATCGGGAACCGGGTTTTTCCAGCTTTTACCTCCGTGGTGTACATAATACCCATAAGTAAGGTCCGATATGAACATCGGGAACCGGGTTTTTCCAGCCCCTTCCCTGTGGGGTTTACGGATGGACAGAACATTCGAGCGAATAGGGTTTGTAGCGCACTGGACCGCCTCCGCGCACGGCTCTGATCTCCCCTCGCGCGCGGGAGAGGGGAGGGGTGGGGGCCAACCAGCGCCGCCCCACGCCAGAAGGCTCGTCGGCGCCCGTACGTTCTGTCGGCCCAAACGGGAGAGGGGGAGGGGAGGGGGCGTTCCACCCCCCTCCCAGCCTCCCCCCGCTGGGGGCTGATTGATCATTCGTTCACGGGCAGCCATGTTTTGCAGGCGTTCCACCCCCTCCCAGCCTCCCCCCGCTGGGGGGAGGAGCCCGGTTCCGTTCCTCGCCGGGGGAGGGCCGGGGAGAAGGCAGTCCTTTCAGAAAACAACCCGCCGGCGGGGAGGGTTGGGGAAGGCGCAGCCCTCCCAGGAACAGGGATGTTCATTCGTCGTTGTGCGCCCTCCGAATGGCATCTGATATGAAAAGAAGGAAAACCCGATCTCTCCCACGCTCGCGTCAGTCGAGGCCGAACGTCTCGGAAACAGACTCGGCCGCCCAGCCCAGGCGGGAACGGGGGCTGTAGATGACCAGATATTCCCCTTCGGGCTGCAAGGTTTCCCACACCTCGCGCGAGAACTGCAGGGTACCGGGAGTATCGAAGAATTCCGCGTAGTAGTTTTTCGGCGTCCGCTTCGAACTGAAGGTGCGCTTCAAGCGCGCGTGGCGCACCTGCGCGACGCCGTCGCGCAGGTCCAGTGCGATGCTGTAGATGCGCCATACCAACAAGCTAAGGCTGGAGAGGGCCAGAATTGTGCAAATGGCGATAAAGACCGTGACAACCGTCGCGCCGCCACTGGCGATGAACAGGCAGCAAAAGATTGTGCCCAGTCCGATAGTCACGGCTCCGGTGATAGCGGCGAAGAGCCAGATAATGGCTTTGAGAGCGTTTTGCTGCTCGATGGTGAGAGGAACGCCTTGCATATCCATCCGTCCATTGTCGCATAGTACGCGATCAGGCTCACGCGCCGGCCCGAAGCTCTTCTGTCACCCCATGCCGCCCAGTGCGATGAAGAGCAGCGTGCCGAGGCAGAGGTAGCTGCCGTAGGCAATGTACGTCGGCGTGGAGCGGCCAGTACGCCGGGCAATGAGAATGCCTGCCGAGACCACGCCAGCCAGGAGCATACCGTAGAAGAGTGCCGGAGCCAGGTTGAGCAGACCTACCGCTGCACCAATGAAGATCGCCAGATAAACGTCGCCAAGCCCGAAGGGGACACCGGAACCGGGGAAGAGGAGCCGCGCGACCAGGTAGAAGAGCATAAAGACAAAGCCGCCAGTAAGCGCGCCGAGCACGACGTTGAGCCAGTTCAGCCCCGCAAGCGGCCCGGCGACAATAACCACCAGAGCCGCGCCGAGGATGACGAAGGTATAGATGTAGCGGTACAGCCAGTCAATTGCCCCGGTAACAATCAGCACCGCACAGACAAAGGCCAGATAGAAGAATGCCGGGCCGAAGTCGTAGAGCTGATACAGCCGCAGCACGGTTACCGCGGTGGTCACCTCAACAAGCGGGTAGATCCAGTGCAAGCGGCGCCCATCGGGGGCGCGGCCCCGTTGCAGCAGCCAGCCAGCCACGGGGATGAGCTGCCAGGGGGCCAGGGGCGCCCCTGTGCGGGTGCAACGGGGCCAGCCAAGCAGGCGCCGTTCGCGCGGAATGCGGATGATCAGCACGTTGAGCAGTGTGCCGAGCGCCAGTCCGGCCAGGAAAACGATGAGCCCGGGAAGCATACTAACGTCCGTACCTGTACTGGTTCAGCAGGGTAGCACCGATCATCTGAATTCACAGACAACCGGGTTGCCCCATTACTAAGGTGAACAGATGGGGAAACCCGGTTTCCCCACGTCCCTCCCTGCGGGGTGGGTGCGGAGGGCGCGGCCCTCCCAAGAAAAAGACCTGTCTTCAGCTTGTCAGAGTATGGAGAAACCCGGTTTCCCCACGTCCCTCCCTGCGGGGAGGGTGTGGAGGGCACGGCCCTCTCAGAATCTCTCCTGAACACAGAGGGAAACCCGGTTTCCCCACACCCCAACCGCGCGATCCGGGACCATCATACCAGCCAGGCGCAACCAGCGGCGCACCCTTCCGGGAGAGAGACGCAGAACAACAAGGTTTTCCCGGGCGGACTTTGCACCTGCGTAACATCCGCGTGCTATGATGCAGCATCATACCAGCGTCTTGCGTGATCGGTCTTCGTGCCCAGGACAATGTACGTCGAAAGGAACTTTCGCTATGGCCGCTGAAACTGCCGCTAACACCACGGTAAGCGAGCGCTCGCGCCGGCGCTATGCCCGCATCGCGCCCCTCTACAAGGCGCTGATCTGGACCTCGTTCCTGATTAACGCCGTCTTGATCGTCATTGTCGGCGTCCTGATCGGCATTGTGATCAATCATCGCAACCAGGTCGCGGGAGTGACGGCCAATGCGCAGGTCTTCGCCGCCAACAACCTCTCCGAGTTGCAAGACGTAGTGGGCGATCTGCAAGGTTCCACCATTGTCTACACCGTGCCGCTTGACACGCGCCTGCCGATTGAACTCGACGTACCGATCAACGCGGCGACAATCATGACCCCGCGCAACGTGGTGCGGCTGACCGAGCCCGTCCCGCTGACGGCTCCGGCAGCGATTACCTTTCCCGGCGGCGGCGGCAACCTCAACGCCACGGTAAACATCGTGCTCCCGGCGGGCCTGGAGTTGCCGGTGGATCTCAACATGGACGTCAAGCTGATCACCTCGATCCCGGTGCAACTTGATGTGCCGGTGAACATTCCCCTGGCCGAAACCGAACTCGGGCCACAGTTCCAGCGCCTGGGGGCGATCGTGAACCGGCTGGTGGACCCGATTGCACCACTCTTGCCGATGCCCGAGACACCACCGGATAGCAGTAAGATTGGGAACAGTCCCGCCCGCTGACGGCACACCGGGCACTCCGACCCGCCAGCGCGCAAGGCGCAGCCTTCCCCAACGCTCTCTCTGGGCGGGGAAACCGGCTTTTCCGGTTTCTCCGCCACCCCCTGCAGGGGAACCGGGCAACCGGGTTTCCCGCCAGGCGCCATTCGCGGCGCGCGACACCAGAATGCAAAGAATTGTTCCTGAGAGGGCTGCGCCCTTCAAAGGGTTTCACCTGCGCTGAGATGGGTTTCCTGATATGGCAAGACGGCTCTGCGCCAACGAAAATAAACGAATGTGAAAGGCGTGCCTGACTCTTCCAGGGAGGCGCGCCAACTCAGCAGCCGCGCGAGCACGGGCGCCATGATGCATAGGGGGAAACCCGGGTTGCCGGATGACCACGTACCCCCGCCACCCTTTTCTGGTATGCTTGCGGTAAGGGATAGATATATAGTGAAAGCGTATGCCCCACCTGGTCGCACTTACCATTCAGGGAGCGGTTATGGGATCGTCGCACGCCTTCCTCGAACAAATACACCGGCGGGCCGTCACAACGGTTGCGCTGCTGGCTGGCGGGAGCTCTCTCCTGGTATTTATGCTGGCCCTGGCGCTGTATGTGTTCATCCCGAGCTTTTTTGCGGTCGTGGTACTGGGCATTACCTTTACATGTATGGTTGGTGCTGGCCTGACCCTGCTTTTACGGGCGCGCCCGCTCTGGCAAATGGTGCTGCCATTTGCGCTGAGTATTGTGGTTAACGAGGTCATTGTCGCCATCTGGCTGCCGGAGCTACGCCTGGCCCTGGTGCCGTTTCTGGTGGGGGTGGTGCTGCTCGTGAGTCTGGGCAATCAGCGCTCCTTCACTACTGGCACCCTGATCTTCTGCACGGCTCTGGCCATTCTGATCATCGTCGGCGGACCGTTAGATGCGCCTTCCACGATCCCGCCGCATGTGCTGAAGTACCTTCAGGCGAGCATTGTTGCCACGCTGATCGTGGTGATCTGGGCGATCTCGGATCGCATTGGCGTGACGCAGTTCACGGCGCTGCGCATTGCAGAACAGCGCGCTGAGGAGGCCGAGACGGCGCGCCAGGCTTCGGAGAGGGCGCGGCAGGAGGTCGAGCAGCGCGCTGCCGATCAGCAACGCCTGCTCGAACTCGTAAAGACGCTTGAATTACCGGTGCTGGTGGTGGACAATCACGCGCTGCTGGCGCCGCTGGTTGGCAATCTCGATAGCTGGCGCGCAGGAGCGCTGCGCCGGCGCATCCTTGAGATGGTCGCCGAGCACCGGGCGCGGGTGGTGATCCTTGATGTGACCGGGATTGCCATGATTGACACCGAAGTCGCCAGGGCGCTGATTGACACTGCGGTAGCGATCCGGCTGCTCGGCGCCCGCACGGTGGTCAGCGGCATTCGCGCCACTGTCGCGCAGACCCTGGTTGGCCTGAATGCCAGCCTCGGTGAGATCATCACCGTGGCTGATCTTGGCGCCGCCCTCGCCTATGCGCGTAGCCAGGTGGAGGTGTAATGCTTGTTGAGGTTGCAGCTCGAGGCGGGGGTGGGTTATATGACCGCTATCACCCTCTCACCCTATCGCTGGTAGCCGTCGACTCGCGCGCGTAGCGCAGCGGCAGCCAGATCCTGACCTCGGCGCCCTGGCCGGGGCGTGAGAGAATGGTCAGCCGTCCGTCGAGCGCAGCAGCCCGTTCGCGCATCTGTCGCAAGCCCAGGCGCGTGCCGGGCAACTCGCCCTGCGCGCCGGGGTCAAATCCCACCCCATCATCGCGCACAACGATCTGCAGCCCGCGATCCACGACCCGCAGGGCCACCACCACATGGCGGGCGTTGGCGTGTTTGGCGGCGTTGTTCAGGGCCTCCTGCACAAAGCGAAACGCCGCCAGTTCGAGGGCATAGGGCAGATCGGGCGGGAGGTCGCTCAACTCCAACTCCAGATCCCAGTCCTGCTGTTCGGCAAACTCGCTCACGAAGCGACGCAGCGCCCCGGCGAAGCCGAGCTGGCTGAGTTCGATTGGACGCAGGGCGAAGATAGCGCGGCGCAGCTCTTCGATCTGGCGCCGCAGGTTGGCTTTGAGCGCCTCGAACTCCTCGCGCAGGCGTTCCGGCTCCTGCTCCAGCCAGTCCTCCCACAGGGCGACTCGCATGCGCAAGAAGGCCAGGCTCTGGGCGACGCCGTCGTGCAGATCGCGGGCGATACGCGTGCGCTCCGCGGTAATGGCCTGTTCGAGGGCCACCAGGCTGGCAATCTCGCGGGCGCGGCGGCGGCTGCCCTGCACCGCCTCGGCGATCTCCCCGCCTATGGTGATCAGCAGCGAGGTAAACTCGGCTGTCAGGTCGCCGGAGGCGTCGGTTGCGAGGCTGCCGGTATCGCTCAGGTAGCACTCGATCCAGCCGACCGGCGCATCGTCGCCCTCGGCGAGCGGTACCACCAGGCACGCTTGCAGATCGGCGGGCATACGCGCACGAGGCGTCAGCATCTCGGGCTTGCGCGGCGGCGGCTGGTCGAGCGACAGGCCAATGGCAGACCGGGCTGCCGCCAGTTGCTCTTCAGTCAGGCCGCTGGAGCGGGCAATAAAGGCGCTCTCCTGCTCATCGTAGAGGATCACCGCTGCGGCGCGGGCCTCGACCAGTTGGCCCGGCTGGGTGACCGCGTAATCCAGCACTTCGTCGAGGGTGGCGGTGCTGGCGATGCGCTGGTTCAGTTCATAGAGTACCGTGAGGCGCTGATGGGCAAGCTGGAGTTCATCGAGCATGCGCCGTTCGGCGGTGCGGTAGCGCCGCTCCTGACCAGCGGCCCAGCTCAGCACGCCCCACACGGCAACGGCGGCCAGTATGCCCCAGAAGAGCGGGTCGAGGGCATTGATGATCTGGGTGGGGGGGCGAATACCGACGAGCATCGTCTCGCCCAGGCGCATGAGGGCGAAGATCAGGCCGATGATCGCCGCCAGGGGCCAGCGTACGCTCCGCAGCGCAGCGGCGATGTCGGGATGGGGGGGCTTATCCAGCGGCATAGGCGTTATCTCGTTGCGCATCCGATGAGCTGGCTCACAGCCGACGGGAGAAGAAGGTTGCTGGCGCATGCGTGCCCCTCTCCCGGGCGCGTGGGCATCTTACCCGTCTCCAGGTGATTGCGGGCGGGACGCCCGCGCACCCGAGGGTGGTGTTGTATCCCACATGTGAACAGGTACGGTTTCTGAGCAGGCCAGACCCTCCCCGCCCCTCCCGCCCCGCGCGCCTCACAGCGCCTGCGCCGCGCGCGCCAGCGCCTGCCAGTGTAACGGCAGGGTTTGCTCGATGTGCCGGTCGGCAGCGCGCCAGGTGTGCTCGCCATCGGGCAGGGCCGCGACCGGGGCAGCGTTTTCGATGCCCAGGCCGCGCAGTACGCGCAGCAGGTATTCGCCGCGGTAAAAGTTGGAGCCCCAGGGTTCCAGTTGCTCGGGGCCGTACTGGATGAGCCAGGTGATGCGACGGAGCGCGGCGCGGTCGGCGCGCAGCAGAAGGCAGACCGGATTGTTGGCGCTGAGGTGCTCCGGGTCGCGGGGGAGGCCGAGGGCCGGGTCGAACATAGGCTGGGCGAAGAGCGTGTCGCTGAGGCGGGCGCTGGTGCCGGCGTCGCTGGCGTAGGGAAAGGAGCCATCGAAGGCGCCGACGCTGACGAACAACTCAGGATGGAGGGCCGCAGCCTTGACCGCCATATAGCCGCCCAGGGAAAAGCCGGCGATGGCGCGCGCCGCGGGAACGGTGCGCAGGCGCCGGTCAATTGTTGGCAGCAGTTCCTCAAAGAAGAAACGCTGAAACAGGCCGGTGCCCAGACCCGCCACGCGCGGCGGAGCGCAGCCGGGGCAGCGAAAGTCGGTGAGCAGGCCGGGGATGCGGTTGTCATCGCTGGCCAGGCCGGGCATAACCAGGATCAGCGGGCCAATCGCGCCGCTGGCGCGCAGCCGTTCGTAGACATCGATCACCGTGGTCCCACTGCGGCTCTGGTCCTCGTGTGGATTGACCCACTCGCGCTCGTGGCCACGCAGCAGATAGAGCACCGGAAAGCGGCGCCGGCGCTCCGCGGCGTACTCTGGCGGCAGGTAGATGTAGCAGCGCTTCGTGACGCCCAGCAGGCGACTGCGGAGGCGCACGAGCCGCGCGCGCGGATCAAGGTTGTGCGTGTCTGCCATGGATTCCTGGCGATGCGCCGGTCAGGGAGGGGCGTGGGGTAGCCCGGGTCGCCCCACCTCCGGGGCATGATGCATATTCTTGCACGGGCCGCGCCCAGCCCCGCCCGCGGTGACCGCCAGGCCCCGGCGGTGGTGGCCGCCCGGCCCGGTGGCGTTCGTCCATTGCCGCCCCGCCGGGCCCGGTGGCGGAGTAGAGACGGCCCGGCGACGGGGTAGGGGTAGAGACGGCCCGGCGACGGGGTCGAGACGGCCCG
>JBDNDG010000075.1:0-14223 GCA_046719255.1 Chloroflexaceae bacterium | reverse complement strand
CGAATGTTCTTTCACAGTCAGGGTCGTATCCAAACTGCACCCGTGGATATAAAGGTCGTTGAGCTGGTGTAGAACGTATCTGATGACTACAACATCTGGGGGTAGCTCTCGCTTGTTATTTGCCTGTACTGCTGTTGCGGGAGGGTGTAGAGGAGCTTTGCCCCTCCGCAGGCTTCCCTTCCGGCTACGTCGCGGCTGAGGCCCGGCGCGCCAGAAAGGCGGATCTGCGGAGGTCAGCACGTTGACCTCGTGCTTTTAGATGGGCAGTGCCCGGAGTCTGGCGGGTACGCGCTGTGCAGCTTAAGCCTGTCCATATCGTGCGCATCCGTGATCTGGGCTATGGCGTTCGACCGTAAGCGGTGTAGACCGTACCAGACCACAGCTCGTCCATCTGGCAAGCTCCTGAACAGAAGCTTCCGGGGGGTGAAGCCGAAGTCATCCCGGAAGCTCTCTGTCTCTATCGTTTCAAACCCTCGCACTCAGGCGGCGGCACCGACTGTCAGTGCAATCATGTTGGCTTCTTTCTGGGAAATGGTTCCGGATCGGACGATCTCGTGCGCCATAGCCAGCGCCGCGATGCCGTCCTCGCCACTGACAACAGGCGGATGGCTATAGCGCACTGCTTCGCAAAAGGCGCGCAGCTCCTCGAAGAGCGGTTCACGCCGTTGCACCTTCTGGCGAATCATGCGGCCTTCACTTACCCCCATCGTTGCCAGTGCTGGCCAGTGCTTACCTACGCATTCGTCGTTCTCGAAGAAGGTCAGATCCTGGGTAAGATAGTTGGCGACGAACATGCCGCGCTCTCCAATGATGCTGAGTTCGCGGATCTTCGTCGGTGTAAGCCAGTTGATGTCGAGGATGCCGATAACGCCATTTTCGAAGCGCAGTACGGCCGACAGCAGGTCTTCGTGTGAGCGATGCAGGTGGCGGTGCAATTCGACGTGCATACGGCTGATCTTTGACCCGAGAAGGTAGTTGAGAATGTCCATCTCGTGCGTGGCCAGATCGATTGCAACACCGACATCCATAATCCGCGCCGGAAAGGGACCGACCCGCCGCGCGGAAATCTGAAAGATCTGGCCGAGTTCGTGCTTGTCGAGTTGCTGCTTGAGTGCGATGATCGCCGGGTTAAAGCGCTCGATGTGCCCGACTGTGAGCAGCACGCCTTTGCGCCGGGCCGCTTCCACCAGTGCTTCTCCGTCCATCACTGTTGCAGCGATCGGTTTTTCGATCAGCAGGGATACGCCGTGATCGATGACTTCTCGCGCAACCTCAAAGTGGTGTTTGGTCGGTACAACGATAGAGACCAGATCGAGGCGCTCCTCCTCCAGCATCTCCCGGTAGTTCGTGTAGGCCTGGCAGCGGTACATAGCACCGATATGCGTTGCGGTAGCCGGATCGGTGTCGCTGACAGCGGCGAGTTCGACCCCCTCCATGCTGGCATAGACGCGGGCGTGGTTACGTCCCATGCTGCCGACCCCGATAACGCCGGCGCGAAGTGGCGTGTGCATAACAACCTCCAGCCACAATGTCATCGATTTCACGTATCTTCAATGCAGGTGTCGTGTAAATCCTGTGGTTTTAATATGCTCCGTGACCCGATATGACCACGGCGATGGTGCGATAGATGATGTAGAGATCGAGCCAGATCGAGTAGTTGCGGATGTAGTGCATATCCAGGCGCACGCGCTCCTCGTAGCCGAGGTTGCTGCGCCCGCTGATCTGCCATAACCCGGTCAGACCAGGTCGCACGGTCACCAGATTGTGGCGCCAGCGTCCAAAGTGCCGAAGTTCGTCAGTCGTGATCATCCGTGGGCCGACCAGGCTCATCTGACCGAGAAGCACATTCACCAGTTGGGGCAGTTCGTCAATGCTGGTGCGCCGCAGAAAGCGGCCAATTCGGGTGATCCGAGGATCATTTTGCAGCTTGCCGGTCTCGCTCAGTTCCTTCCGCAGTTCGGGTGTCAGCAACGTATCGCCGTCTACCCGCATCGTGCGGAACTTAAAGGCGTCGAAGGTCTGGTTGCCTACCCCCACGACGCGACGGCGGTAGATGATCGGCCCCGGGCTGTCGAGATAGACGAGCAGGGCAACGAGCGCCAGCAGTGGGCTGAGGAGGATCAGGGCCGCCAGAGCGCCTCCCCGATCGATCATTTCCTTCCAAACGGCGTGCAGACCGGTAATGCGCGTCTTGTTAAGTCCGAGCAGGGGCACCGAACCCCGCTCCCGCACCTGCACGCCGACGGTCAGCAGTTCAAAGATCCCCGGCGCAAGCGACACATCGAGGCGGTGCAGCATCTCCATCGCGCCACATACGGCCGGCAACCGCTCGCGTACCATCTCGGTGTCGGCAATGATTGCGCTTTCCACATCTGTATGCGTAACGATCGCCTCAAAGGCCGTGACTGGCCCCAGCACCGGCACACCTGGCAAGACCTCTGTCCCCGGTGCCAGGTGATCATCAACAAAGCCGATTACTCGCACGCCGGCTCTGATTGAGGCGTTGAGCTGCTCGGCAACGGCGCGCCCTTCAGCGTTGGCGCCCAGAACCACCGAACGCTGGACCAGGTAGCCGCGTTCGCGCAGGGAGTAAACCAGGCGCCGGGCAACGAAGCGCCAGCCGATTGCCAGCGCCGCGACGGAGGCCCAGGCGAGCAGCAGCCAGCCCCGCGCAATCACGAAATCCGGCTGGAGGAAGGTGAGCACAATAATCACCAGCAGGCCAACGGTGCAGGCGTTGAAAATGCGCGCGTATTCCGCTGTGCCGCCAAAGATGATCTGAGGATTGTACAGACCGTAGAGGGCGAAGAGCACAACCCACGATGGCACGAGCAAGGCGATCAGTGTTGCGTAGAAACCGGTACGCGCATCCCCCGAGTAGAAGATCTCCCAATCGGTATAGAAGCGAAGCACGTAGGCCAGGACGAACCCCCCGGCTACACACAGGGCGTCACCCAGCCCGACTCCCAGGAGCACCCATCGCCATTCGCTGCGCCGAGCTTCTCTGGCTGGGAAGAGCTGTCCGGTCAGGATGTCAAGCAACTGGTTGTTCATAGCTGTCCCCACCATACATCTATCTAAGGGTGTCAGGCGCCGACAAGGGTAGACGAGGCATGCGTCGCACGCCCGGCAATGTCGGCGATTACTTCGCCTGCGGTCCGGCGGGCAAATGCACACACCGACTCACCATTTGTTAACTGTGGGTAGATCTGGCTGGTGTTGGCCAGGTACAGCCCGCTCACCTCGCTGCGCACCGGCGGGATGAGGTCGGTCATCCCGACGGGATGTAACGGTTCAACGTACCGCTCACGGCCGATGCGCACCGCCGCGATCTCCTCATCGCGCAGGTCGGGAAACATCTGGCGCAGGTAGCCGAGGAAGGTTGCGCGCAGTTCATCATCGGCCATCGTGGCGAAGCGGCTGCCCGGAGCCACGTACTTGGGAAGGTAGACCAGGTGATACCCGCCCACACAGGCCGGATCGATCAGATTTGTTGTCTCAATCACTCCGGTAAAGGGAATTCGCTCGTCGGTGATGTTCAGGGTGTAGTACGGCGTCAGGCTCCGACGCAGCACGAGCAACACGCAGACAATGCCCAGGAAGCCCTCCAGGCGGCTCCAGCGCTCACTAACGGCGGCAGCCTCGGGTGGGAGCAGCCGGCGGGCGATGGGCGTCTGGGCAGTAATGATCACGTGGTCGGTGTTTTGCTCAGCGCCGTTGATACTCAGCCCCATAACTCGCCCATCAGTCACTCGTACCTGGTCGACGGCAGCGCCGGTAGTGATCGTCCCCCCTCGGGCGCGCACCGCTGCCGCCAGTGCGTCGATCAGTTCCTGGTAGCCGTTGGGCAGGTAGCACATCAGTTCCTGGCTTCCACCTCTGGTGCGTGTATCAGTGGTGCGTACCAGCCGTGACCAGATGTAGGTGGCGGGCACCTGGGAGAAATCCCCATCGAACTTGGCCCGTAACAGCGGCTCCCAAATGTGGCGAGTCGTTTTCTCACCACTCAGTCGCCGCAGCCACTCGGCTACCGGTATCTGCTCCAGAGCGCGCCAGTCTTTGATCTGGCGGCAGGCCAGGATGGTGTATGCCAGCCGCATCCGGTCGATCATGTTGAGCGGTGGGAAGCGCAGAAACTCCAGGGGCGTGGTCATGGGGTAGCAGCGCCCATCGTGGTAGAAGCCCATTCTAGTTGAGACCATACGCAGGCGGCTCCGCAGGCCCAGCTCGCTCATCAGGCTCATCAGGGTCTGATCGCTACTCAGAATAGCGTGGTAGTAGCGATCGCAGCTCACACCCAGTTCCTCAAAGGTGGTGCGCCCCATCAGTCCACCCAGGGTAGAGGCTCGTTCCCAGACCCTGACAGGCTTGCCCCATTTCAACAGTTCATGGGCCAGAGTGAGCCCCAGAATGCCACCGCCGATGATGTCAATCATCCCTTTAGTTCCTGCCTGTAGTTCTCAATCCCACTACTACAACGAGACTTATCCTTATGGGGAAGTGCAGAGGGGCTTTGCACCTCTGCTACCCCCCTTTCCGGCGCGACAAAGCCGCGCCGGAAAGGGGTTGTTGTTCGGGGACCGCAGGCCCCCGAGACCTGCCGAGACGAAGGTTCGTTGAGTGCTAGCCCATACAACTTCGCTGCACAATACCGGCGCCAGCCAGTGTTGTCCTGAAAGGGTGCAGCCCTCCCGAATCCTCCATTCAGCAAAGGTGCAAGGGAACCGGGTTGCCCCTGGTTCACCCCGAGCAACTCAGCACCCCGGTGGTTTCGAGTGACAGCGCATTGAGCGCGTCGCTGATGCGGATCAGCTCCTCGTCGGTCAGGCCCGGATGGACTGGCAGCGATAGCACCTGGCCACTCAGCCGTTCGGCAACCGGCAGCGACTGGTTGTAGCCCAGCGCGCGGTACATAGGCTGGTGCGGGATAGGCAGGGGGTAGAACACCGCCGTGTCCACACCCGCGGCGCGTAGCTGGCGCATCGCTTCGTCACGATCGCCCAGAATGCGCACGGTGTACTGGTGGTAGACGTGGCGCACACCGGGGCGTGCGAGCGGCTTGAGCACCTGGGGGTGCGTGATCGTCCGGTCGAAGTGGGCGGCATTGGCAATCCGGCGCTCGGTGAAGCGCTCGAGTTTGGCGAGTTGGGCGTTGCCGATTGCCGCCTGGAGATCGGTCATCCGAAAGTTATAGCCCAGGAAATCGTGGTAGTACCGCACCCGACTGCCGTGGCTCCGCAGGAGCCTGAGCCGGTCGGCGATCTGCGGATCGTTGGTCGTGATCATGCCACCTTCACCCGACATAATGTTCTTGGTGGCGTAGAGCGAAAAACAGCCCGTACCGAAGCTACCCACCGGGCGCCCCTGATCGTGCGCCCCGATTGCCTGCGCGGCATCCTCGATGATCACCAGCCCGTGGCGCTCGGCAATCGCGCAGAGCGCGTCCATTGCCGCCGGTTGGCCGTAGAGATGGACGGGCATAATCGCCCGCGTCGCGGGGGTGATGGCCGCCTCGACCTGATCCGGATCAAGATTGAACGTTTGTTCATCAATATCGACAAACACCGGACGGGCGCCGGCCATCAGGATACTGTTGCCGGTGGCGATGAAGCTGAACGGCGTGGTGATCACCTCGTCCCCGGGTCCAATGTCGTGAGCGCGCAGCGCCAGAAAGAGCGCCGCTGTGCCGTTGCTCACGGCAACAGCATGGGTCACGCCACACACCGCAGCGAAGGCTACTTCGAGTCGCGCGACCTCGGGGCCCTGGGCCAGCATGCCCGAACGTAGCACCGCGAGCACTGCCTCCTCTTCCTCGGGGCCGATCTGGGGGCGGGCGACAGGGATCATAGCCGGCCTCCTTCCAGGGTTCGCGCCACCAGGGCGTAGCGTGGTTCAGGCTTTACCTGGCTCACCTCCAGGAGGCTCTCCTCGATGCGCAGGCCCATCGTCACCGCCAGAGCGTGGCAGATAGCGCTGTGCACATCTTCCACCGCCGGCATGTGGTAGGTCGCGCTGTGCAGGCTGATCTGGGCGAGCCGCGCTAGCTTGCCGCCGTCGAAGCCGGACAGCCCGACTGTGATCGCTCCCTGGGCATTGGCCCAACTGACTGCCTCAAGCACGTTCGGCGAGTTGCCGCTTCCTGAGATCGCGAATAACAGATCGCCGGGCCGGTAGTGGGTCATCAACTGCTCGACGAAGACGTCGGCATAGCCCTGATCGTTGGAAAAGGCGGTCATCACCGGGACGTTGTCCGTAAGGGCCAGCGCTCGCACGCGCCGCGCTCCGGGCTTGATCGTCCATTTGCTCAGATCGCACGCGAAGTGGGAGGCCGTTGCGGCGCTGCCACCATTGCCGCAGACAATAATCGTGCCATCGCGTTCGTAAGTGTGCCAGAGTGCATCGGCAATTGCCTGGAGCGGTTCCTGTGGCAGTTGTTGCAGGCTCTGCGACACCAGGTCGAGATACCGACTGAGTGGAGTAAGCATAGGTGTAAGGACTCTCTACCTGGACTCAGGCCACGCGGCCTTAGCTCCAGGGCGTCACGGCTGATTGCAGATTGGCAAAGGAGGGCTGAAGAATACGTTCGTGTTTAACAGACGTTCGGCGCGAGCGTGCTACGATCTGGCCACCAGGATCATGCCGACGCAGATAACGGCGACCCCGGCCGCTCGCAGGGGATTGACACTTTCACGCAGAATGAGCCAGCCGATCAAGAAGAGGAGCACGTGGTTCAAACTCACGAATGGATAGGCGACGCTCAAATCGATCCGTGAAAGCGTAACCAACCAGAAGAACGTGCCGAAACCGTAGATGAGCAATCCGCCAATGACGTATGGTGAGCGCACGATCTGCCAGATAATCCCCGGTACCGTTTCCGCGCTCAGGCCCAGCGGACCCATCTGGTTCATCCCGTGCTTCAACATCGTCTGACCAACAATTCCCATGACGGTCGCGATCAGGATCAGCATCCATGTGCTCATCAACAACCCTCCGATTCGTCGTAGCGTTGCCTTGCCTGGGGCTGAGACGCTCACGGGGACAGTTACTTCATCGATATGCTGCATTTCCTGGCTCTCCTGCAGACATTTGAGGGCGCGCTTATTCACTGGGGGCGCGGCGAATGCTCTGCGCCGTGTTCCAACCCTGTTGACTGGCGGGTCGTCGCCCGATCAGGCTGGCCATATAGCGCAGGTGGGTGCGGGTAATGCGCAGCACTTTCGCCTTGGATTGCCCATAGCGGCGGACGCGCAGGGTTGTTGGGTACTCTGCGATGCGGTAGCCGGCCAGCCGGGCTTCAACCAGCAGTTCGGTGACCATCAGGAAACCATCGGCGTGGGTGACGATCCGCTCGATCACTTCACGGCGGCAGGCCCGGAAGAGCGCGGTGTAGGTGTGGATGTTCCAGTCAATCAGGAGACGGTAGCAGAGCGATGCGCTCTTGCTGATTATGACCCGATACGCCGGCACGTTCTCGATCCCGCCGGCGGGATGGTATGGCGAGGCGGTGACAATATCTACATCGGGCGTGAGCCGGTCGAGCAGCATCGGGATTTCACCGAAGGGGTACGTCCCATCACTATCACAGGTGACAATAACCGCGCCCCGGCTGTGTGCGAAGCCGGTGCGCAGGGCGGCCCCGAGGCCGAGGTTGCGCTCGTGGCTGACAATGCGCGCCTCGGGCACGTCACGGAAGGCGTCAGCGAGCAGGTCGCCGGTGTTGTCGCGGCTGCCATCATCAACCAGAATGAGTTCAACGCTCCCGCGCTGGCGCAACACGGGGAGCACCTGTCCGATCCGATCGCGCATCGCGGGAATGCCTTCGGCCTCGTTGTAGCAGGGAATTACAATGGATAGGTCAAATGTCTGCATTGGTTGTTTTCTCCTGGCTTGACCCTGGATCCGCCGACGCCTCTCTGGCACGCGAGGGTTATGTTGCCCGTTATGGCCTTCAGTATGCCGAAAGCTTCTAACGATTAACTAAATCCTTCCGATCGGGTGTCTGACAGTTCGTTTAGGATTCGGGGCCTGTCTGGAGGAGTGAACGTGGGGCCGTCAGATTTCCCTGGTATCAGAGGTCTATGTGGCTGTGCCGCACAATGACAAGAGGAAAACAGATTTTTTTCTGGGAGGGTGCAGCCCTCCCAAACCCTCGCCAGGGGAGGAAACCGGGCTCCTTCCCCTAGCGGGGGGCTGGGAGCGGGGCACACGCTTCAAACCTTTCCCACCGGGCAGGGGGCACGGGGAAACCCGGTTTCCCTATCTTCATATCAAGAGCGACCTTTCCGGGGCGACGGAAGGGTGGTTTGCAGTGCAGCGTGGTACGCCACTTCCAGGGTTGCAGCACTGGAGTTCCAGGTGTGGTGACGCTCAATATAGGCGCGTCCGGCCTGGCCCAGCCGCGCGCGCATGGTCGCATTCTCGAGCAGAGTAACAATTGCTTCAGCGAAAGCGGTGACACTTTCGGCAGTCAGCAGTTCAACTCCTGCCCGCGCCTGGAGCGCAACTGTGGCCTGACGCGCGGCGACCACGGGGGTGGCGCATGCCAGGGCTTCGAGCACCTTGTTCTGAATGCCCACGCCGTAGGTGATCGGCGCAACGGCAAGGGTGGCGCGCTGCAAATAGGCACGTAACTCCCGCACGTAGCCGGTTATCTCGATGCGCGGATCACGCTCCAGAGCGCGCAGACGTGGCCCGGGGTTCGCGCCGGCGATTACCACACGGGCGTCGGGGCGTTGCTGCCAGACCAGGGGCATGATCTCGCGTACCAGGTGGAGCGCAGCCGCTTCGTTGGCGTGGTAACTCATTTTGCCGCTGAAGAGGATGGTGGCCGGTTCGCGCTCCGTTTGTGGCGGCTGGAAGTACTCGCAATCAACCCCGTTCGGCACAACCCGGATCGGCACGCCGGAGGGCTGATTGAACTGCCTGCGTAGCGTGTCGAGCGCCCAGCGGTCCTCCGGTGAGGTAATCACCACCTGGGCAAAGGCCTGCCCATAGCCCGCCTCGTAGCGCCGCGTGCGGGCCAGGTCGAGCAGCGCCATGGCGCGTGTGCCCGGAGCAGGGTTGTGCCGTAGCGTCCGCTCGAAGAGCAGGCTGATGCTGTCTACCGCATCCAGTACCAGGGGCGGGGCGCTGGCCAGCTCTGCCGCAGCGACTCGCGCTACCTCGGCGCCGCGCAGATGTTCGATGTGTACAAGGTCAAAGTCGCCACTGGCCATTGCCTCTCGCACCGTCTGAACCAGTGCCGGGCTCAGGCAGTGGGCCGCCTGGAGCGGCAGTGGGCCGGGAATGGCGCGCAGATACGCCTCCAGAATGGCCCGACGCCCGTGCGGTACTGCCACGGTCGGGCAGAGGCTGCGGATGGTCTCGAGCGCCCGGCGGTCGTCGGGGCCGCTGATGGGGCAAACCAGCGTCACCGCGTGACCGCGCGCGACAAGCTGGCGCAAGAATTGGAACGGCCGTACGCGGATCGGTGAGGGCGCATACGGCGCGACAAAGAGGATCCGCAACCGTCGCGCGTGCGCTCCGTTGCTGCTCACCAGGTCAGGTGGGGCGGATAACAGGCTCATAGGTTCACCGGAAACGCGGCAGGGCCGCGCGCCTCTGCGCGCGCCAGAGCCGCGGCATAAGCCTCTTCCACGCGCGGATTGACCACGCGCCAGTCGTAGCGCTCCTCGGCCACACGGCGCCCGGCAGCGGCCAGACGCTGCCCCAGGCCCGGGTCGCGCAGAATGCGCACCAGGGCCGCGGCGAAGTCGCCGGGCGTGTCACCCACGAGCAGGTGCTCGCCTGGCGTAAGGTTAATTCCCTCGTAGCCGATAGTGGTTGAGACAATCGGGAGGCCGCGGGCCAGGGCTTCGAGGATCTTGACTCGCATGCCGCCCCCGGCGCGTACCGGCACGATCAGGGCAGCGGTCTGCTCCAGGTATGGTCGCGGATCCTCAACGTAGCCGGTCACGGCGATGCTCGGGTCGTCCTCGCTCAGCCGTCGCACCGCTGCCGGCGGTCGTGCCCCGACCACTGCGAAGTTCACGTCGGGCACTTCACGTTTGACCAGCGGATACACTTCGTGGGCGAACCACAGCACTCCGTCAACGTTTGGCGGCCAGAACATCGTGGCCATACTGAGGATGGTTCGCGGCGCCGCGATCCGTTGTACTGGCGCTTCGCCACGCGCATCCACGGCGATGGGAACGACCGCCGTCGGCGGCAAACTGGTCCCGGCCTCGGCGGCGGCCAGTTCGAGGAAGCGCAGGTCAGGCTCGCTGACGGCCAGCAGAGCGTCGAAACGGGCACAGATAGATGCCTCGTAGCGGCGCAGCCGCCGCGCCTCGAGTTCGAGAAAGAGCCGCTTCGGCAATGGTCCGCCGTGACGGGCCATGCGGGCGACAATCGTCCAGACCGCGTTGTGCTCGTCCAGCACCCGCGCTCCCGGCAGATTGACCGCAAAGCGGGCCATGTTCAGTTGATCGGCGTGAATGATGTCGAAGCTCTCCCGGCGCGCCAGGTCGCGCAAAAGGGCCTCCAGTTCGGGCGAGGCGTCACGACGCATAATGAACGACTCACCCGTGACTACGCTTCTCAAAAGGTGTTGCATATCCCGCAGGCGCGAGCGCCGGAAGGGGACGGTGTAGACGGTCTGGCACAGACCGCGCAGGCTCTCGGCATGAGCCCGTTCCTGCTCGGAACGTACCAGCGAAACGAGCGTGACCTCGTGATGCCGTCCGAGGTACTGGAGCAGGTTGTAGGTCTTCACCTTGGGGCCACTGTCGGGCGGGTATGGTGCAACCAGGGTCAGCACAAGAATGCGCATAGCAATCTCACGTTTCGCGTCGGTTTCGATCCATTCGTGGCAGCCGGCTATGCCGCTGCGCCGCACGATAACAGGAATGAAATAGACTTTTCTTGCGAGAGCGCAACTCTCCCAGACCCTCGCGTCGGGACGGGGTGTGGGGAAACCCGGTTTCCCCATGGTTAAATCACGGCCAGCTCGATTCGAAACGCCGCATCCAGATCTGGTTCATTCCTCGTTTTGCAGGGCGGCCCTGACCCTGACCGTTGCCGCAGGCTGCGAACGATGGTTCCGGGGCGGGATCACCATCAAAGCTGCCAGCACAAGGGTGGTCAGCAGCAGCGGGGTCAGGCTCAGCGGCCCGGCAAGCCCGAGGGCCATCCCCAGGTTGCGCGCAATGTCCCCGGCGGCCCAGGCTGGCAGCACATACCCGGTCCAGGTGTTACGAATAGCGTCACTGGGAAAGAGTTGTCCTGCGAGACTTTCGATCCAGACCAGAGCAATCGAAGCGATGACCAGAGTTACCACTGCCGCGCGACCCTCCGGCCGTGTCCATAGCCGGGCGGCAAACCAGGCGGCGCTGAGGGCCAGGAAAGGGATAATCGGCACGATGTAGCGCGGGCCAGCAGCAAAGCCGCCCCACCACATCACCGATGAGCCGTAGAACAGGATCAGGGCGAGGGGTGTCAGAAGCAGGAGCCACCACTCGGCGCGGCGCGCGCCTCCACGCCACCAGACGATCGCTGCCGGCAGCGCAAGCAGCAGCCACGGTGCGCGAACGAAGAGCCCGCGGAAGGCGCCGAAGGTCAGGCCCCAGAGGGCCTCGGCGTGGGGCGTGGTGATGCTCATAAAGCCGGTGTGGTGCTGCTCCTGCCAGAGAGCCGAGTGGGCGTAGCCGATCGGCAGTGGCGTGCCGAAGGCCACCAGGTCGTACGTAATCAGAAGCGCTACCGGAACAGCGCCCCCGATCGCCAGTGGGCCGACCCAGCGCCAGCCGCGCCGCGCCAGGGCGTAGAGGCCGATCAGTGTAGCCGGCAGCGCAACCGGAAACTCGCTGATAACTGCCCAGCCCAGCAGCAACCCGCAGAGCAAGCCGCGAACGTAGGCGGGCCTGCCTTCCTCATCGTTGCGGGGCCAGGCCACGAAGAAGGCTCCAAACAGGAGCGCGGCGGCTACCTGGTGGCTGTAGAAGTTGCCCGCGTAAGGCGCGGCGCTGGTACCCAGGCCGTAGGCCAGGGCGCCCAGAGCCGCCAGAGATGGGGCCACGCCCAGGCGCGCCAGGGCCAGGTAGAATACCACCCCCAGGGCCGCCGCGGCAGTGGCGACCACCACCAGGGTCAACGCATACTGAACCAGGGCGAAGCGAACTTTGTCGGCCTGCAGGCCGCTCCCATCCTCGCGCAGGGTGGACTGGAAGGCTGCCCCGCTGCCGATAGCTTCCAGACGCTCGCGTACCGGTGGGATACTCAACGCGGGGCTGAGGGCCATATACACAGGAAGCGCCAGGAAGGAAAGCCCCGGTGGCTTGTCGGTGTAGGCGCGCCCCCGGTAGATGGCGTAATCGCCAGTATTGGCCACATAACGATCGATGCTCACCGTTCCATCGTCAACCAGGGCCAGCACCAGGTTCAGTCGCGAGTTCTGGTTCCAGTCCGACCAGCGGGGCAGCACGTAGGAGTAACAGGTGAAGAGCAGGATGAAGATGAGAAGTGAGCGACGCATTGCTCCTGCCTCCGTTTCAGGGCGCGCTGCGTTGCAGCAGCGTGTAGGGCTCGGCAGTGTACATCACCCGGTAGTCTCGCGCCAGTACGTCGGGCGGGTAGATCCTGGTGTAACCGCTGAACGGGCCGAGCAGCACGTAGGGCGGACGGGCGTCCAGCCCGTTGTACTCTACCGACGGGCCGCCGAGCCATACGTGGCGGACGGCCGGATCGAGCAGTTCCGTCGGCACGTAGTGATAGTTGTGGTCGGTGAGCACACCCATCTCCGGCTCCCAGGTCTCGATGATCGCGTTGATGGGCACGTTGCGGTCGAGATACGCCGCCATCTCGTGGGCAGCGTAGCGCGGGCTGAGCACGACCCGGGCCGTCAGCGCAAGCGGTACCAGGACGACCAGCGCCAGATAGGCTGCGCCGAACCAGACCAGGACCGTGCGCCGACGGTTCCGCAGGGCCTGGAAGAGGTCCTGGGCCAGCAGAGCCACCGGTAGGGCCCCGAGGACGACGGCGGGGAAGGCGTAGCGCGGCCAGCCCAGCGAAATGAGAAACCAGGCGAGCCAGAGTACCGCCATCAGGGTTGGCGCCAGGTGCGCCAGTGCCCACGGGCTGCGCGTACGGGCACGCCACAGGCCATAGACCAGACCGGGGATGAGCAAGCCGCCGTAGACCTGTATCAGGTAACGCGCGGCGCGCAGGCTCGCTTCCGGGTCAAACACGAAGATCGCCCCACCCGCAGCCTGGCGTGTCTTCGCCAGGTTTGCCGCAAAACCGTCGGGACCAAAAAAGGTAAGCATGATTACGGTCCAGATCCCGAAGCACGCCACGGCGATAGCCGGCGGGGCCAGGCGCACCCACCAGTTACTCGCCCGGTAGTAAACCAGGTCGAGCAGAGCCAGCAGTGCCAGCGAGGGCAAAACGATCAGCACAAACTGGTTCTTGGTGACCAGAGCCAGGCCGAAGGCTACCCCGGCGAGCAGGCTGAAGCGTCGCGCCCTCGCTGGCACAAGGATGGCGGCGCTGTACGCGAGCAGACCAGACAGGAGGAAGGCCAAGCCTGGTACTTCCCCAAGCACCTGCCGGCCGTACTCCACCAGTCCATCGAAGCGCAGCGTGCGTGAGGCCAGTGCCAGGAGCAAAGCCAGCGCGGCCACCGGCCAGCCGTAGAGCCGGCGGGCCAGAATGTACAGAGCAACGAGCGCGAGGGCCAGGTAGGCCACGATCACCAGGCGCGCCTGGGTCAGGCCAACCCCGCCGAGCTTGAACGCAGCGGCCACGGGCAGCATCACCGTCGGCCCGACGCCGATCGTCGGCCCGAAGTAGCGAAAGCCCTCACTACTGATGTCGGCGTACACCCCGTAGCGCACCAGCGTCTTGGGCACGTGCAGGTGCGAACCCTCGTCGAACCAGGTGGGCGGCGCGTAGGGCAGGTTGAGTAGCGCGAGGAGGGCAGCCAGGAGAGTGAGGGCCAGACCGATGGTCCGTTCCCAGCTTCGCCGCGCGGCGGCTGATTGATGTGCGAGAGGCCGGTGCCCGACTGAGAGTTGTTCTGACATCGCCAGGTGTCCTCGCTCGAACGGGAGGGGAGGCCATCGCCTTCCCTCCCGTTCGACGACGTATCGGAAGGAGAAGGACGGCCCTCAGTCACCCGAGCCGGCCAGGCGCTGCATGCCCTTGCCCTGCAGACTGCCGCCCATCCACTTAAGATGGTTGACGCCG
>JBDNDG010000074.1:0-14269 GCA_046719255.1 Chloroflexaceae bacterium | reverse complement strand
AGCGAGCGCCTCCAGCAACAGGTTGCTGGCATCGCGGGTGAGCATCCCGGCCTGCACCAGATCGTCGAGGGTGCGCCAGCGCTCGGGGAGCAGGCGGATGGCCAGGCTGCCACCGTCGCGGGACAGCGGTGGCCGGGTGATGGCGAAGCGCAAGCCATCGGCCACACCCTGCATCATTGGCGCGGGCCAGTCTTCGTAGGGCTGGAGGCGGAAGCTCCGCAGAAGCAACTGGCGCTGGGTCCAGGCAATCCATTGCGGGTGCGCCGTGACACCGGTGTTCAGCATGGCGCCACGCTGAACGACGAAGAAGGGGTCGCCGGGCGGGCCGTTATAGAGGATGTCGGAGACCTCGTGTTCGGGATCGCGCCACAATTCCAGCGGGCCGTACCAGTCTACGTGCACCCATTCGTGTTCGAGCAGTTCTCCGCCAGCACCGACCAGATCAAACACCTCCTCGGGCGGCAGGTGCCAGCAATCGCGCAACCGGCCACTCCGTACCAGGCTACGCAACACACCGGCCACGGCGCTGACCATGCGCGGATCGCAGTCGGGCGTTTCCCGGGATGGTAAGGGCATCTCGTCGTCAAAATCGTCGGGGTGCATGACACTCCTCCAGAGGTGAACATAGCTCGTGCGCGGGAGAGCCAGGGTGGCGTCGCCCTTTCAGGAACCAACCCGTCGGTGGGGAGGGTTAAAAAACTCACGTTCATCGCGTCATTGGGCGACGTAGCCGCATGGGCCAGGCGCAGCGCGTAAGCCGCCTATGGCTGGCGACGACCAGGAACAGGGCTGGTCGCACCGGGGATCATCGTGGTCGGGGCAGGATCGGCTGCAATCGGAGCGTCGAGCTGTTCAACACTGACCTGGCCGATGTCGAGCCGGTCGAGCGTGCTCAGTGGCGTGGAGGTCGCCCCGTAGCGCTCGCCCCACAGTTCGAGCCCGGCGGCCTGAAGCGCCCAGATCGTGTGGGCCTGGTACGGTGTGAGTTCCAGATAGGCCACTCCGCTCGCCTCATCAACGTAGAGCACGCGCACCGAACTGAGCAAGCGGCAGGCGTAGGGCCGCGGCTGCGCGTTTCCGCCAGCGGCGGGAAGCAGCGAGGGACCGGCGCCCTCGGCAATGCGCCTGGCCCGATCACACAGGTCAGGAGCGCCGCTGCGGTCGTTAAAGCCGATGTTGACCCGGTCACGATGGGTGAGTGGGCCGATGGTCGCTGTGGAGAAAGGCACCGGAACCATATTGGGCGACAGGGCCTGCCCATTCGGATACACCGGCTGCGTGGGTGGTTCGGCCAGCAGCATAGGGGCCTGGACCAGGTCATTCGCCCCCAGGTCACGGGCGGCGTAGCGACCCACCACGGCGGCGGGATCGCTGATACCCGTAAGCTGCGCTGGCCGGTGGAGCGGCAGTTGGATCAGACTGATGTCCTCGGCGGTGATCTGCCGGCCATAGGGCACATCACGCGCCAGCACGACCAGGGTCTCGGTCTTCTGGCTCTCCAGGTAGCCGAGAACGGCGAAGGTCACGGCAACGATCAGCCCCAGGGCAAGCAACACCGCGGGCAAGGGATTGCCGCGCTTACGGGCAAGCGCCTGGCTCAGGGGAGCCGAGGTGGGTGTGAGTGTAGCCATTGGTCTGGTTCCTCCTTGTCAACGAATCGGATCGAGCGTCTCCCCGGCAACGATCAGGGGCGTAAAGGTACCCCAACCGACCACGCCCGTCATGACCGGGCGCACTTCCGCGCACAACAGCGGCGTGGCTTCGGTGACCGGCGCCACCCGCGGGGTGCTGTAGCTACACGTGCCCCCCGTCGGCAGGACGGTCCACGTCACCCGGTCGGCCAGGACATCCGGATCCTCGGCAAGCCCGCGCACCCCGCGCAGGTTGGTGCGAAAGTAGGCCGTCGCCTGACCAATCACGGCCTGGCATGGCACTGCCGCCGCATCGGCCTGGCGCACCTGCACACAGGCAGTGGTCGCCCGCAGGCCCGTGGCATTGCGCGCAAAGGCGGCGTAGTCCATAGTCTGCACGGCCGAGCGGGTGGCCTGTTGTAGCGCATCTTCTAGCTTTGCGACCTGAATCCAGCGTTCGGCCACCTCAACCACCAGCAGCACAAAGGCCATCAACACCGGCAGCATCAGCGCTGCCAGGACAAGCGCCTGGCCCTGCGCGCCCCACCGGCCCGGATCCACACCTCGCATAGTTCCTCCTTGCACACAGGGCTGCGGCCCTGGTCCGGTCTCCTACTGATCCCGTTCGGCGGCTCGCACCGCCTCCGCCCGCACCTCGAAGGCTGTGAACAGCGGCGGCAGTGGCGCCCAGAACTCCCCCTGGTAGCGTACTGTCACCGTAATCGGCGCGTAGCGCCGGCAGGGCGCGGCACAGGTCACCGCAACCTGTGCGTGGTGGGGTTCCATCCCGACGCCGGCGGCAATGACCTGCTGCGCGGTGGTACGGGCTGCCGCTTCCCCTGTAGTCCCACCTCCGGCGATTGCCGCCTGATGCGCCGCCGCCCGCGCCGCCTGCGTTACCGTGTAGTTTGCCAGCAGGATCTGTCCTGACCCGATCAACCCCAGGACCAGCAATAGCAGGATGGGCAGTGCCAGCAGCGTCTCGACGAGGGACTGCCCTCGGGTGCGCTGCCGCCAGCCTGGCGTTCTGTGGCCCGTCCATTCCTCCCGGGTTCCGGATGCGTGTCCCCGGCGAGACGGTTCGCAGGGACAGGGGACGAGCATCCTCGCGATCTTCGGGCCTTTGAGGCGCCTTTTCATATCAGAACCTCCGTTCGGATTCGCCGTACACTACAGTGATGAAAAGAGATTCTTCTGGGAGGGCACAGTCCTCCCACACCTTCCCCGCCAGGAGGAGCGTGGTTCGACAGGCTCACCGCAGGTGGGAAACGGGGCTTCCCCATATTCACCTGAGGCGTACTTAGCGCGGCAGGCTACCAGGCCCTACTACACTGCGCGGGGCAACGAGGTTCACCGTAAACGTCTCTTCGTAGACCTGCTGCTGTGGTGGTGGCAGCGGCGCGACCGGAATCTCCGGCGGCTCGCCATCCCACAGGTCGTCCGGATCCGGCGACACGTTCACGATCCACACCTCGGCATCCACCGCCACCCGGATGCCAACCGGGGCGATCCGCTCCAGGCCGTAGGCATGCCCCCGTCGCTCGCCGAACGCCGGGAGAGGAGCATGGCTCCAGTACACCTGTGCCTGCCGGGCGATCTCGTCCTCGCGCACCGGGCGGTTGGCGCGGATCTCATCGAGGGTCGCGCCGCCAAGATAGGCGTGTCTGCACCCGGGCAGGCCAGTTGGCGCCGTGGTACAGCCCGTTGTCCCGGCGCCCACGCGCGGGTCGTGCCAGATGCCGCGGTCGTCCTGGTAGCCGGTCACGCGCCAGCCGGTGATCGTCGCCCGGTACTCGTAGTGTGGGAAGAGCAGCAGGGGGTCCCACTCGTTGGGGAAGGCGATCGCAGTCAAGCGCGGCGTGTAGCGCAGCGTCTCCCCGGCGGGCCAGGCAAAGCGTGTGCCTTCGGTCAGGTACACTGCGTCAGTCGGGTTGGCACCGCCGGTCAGCGGGTCGAACTCCGAGTTGATCGCCAGACGGATGTGCGCCCGGGCCTGCTCGACGGTCGGCGGCGGATCGACCGGCGTCTCAACTATGACGCGGTTGTCGGTGGGGTCGTCGCCTGGTGTGGCAGTGGCGATAAGCGCCTCCATCTGCAGGATCCGGCCGGCCGGCACATCGGTCTGTACGACCAGAGTCAACGGTTGGGGCACCTGGAAGCGTGGGGCCAGCGTATCGAGGTTCCACTCCAGTACCCGCCCATTCACGCGATGGGGAGCAGTGCTGGCCCGGCGGAACTGCACGTCCGGTGGAAGGGTGACACGCAGGGTCACACCCGCCGCTGCGCGGGTCAGGTCGGGGCGACGGCGGTACAGGTTGCCATAGTCCACTTCGTACGCGTAGACGCTGCCCCAACCGATGATCGCCGCTGGTCCCCGCGCCGTTACGTGGACATTCGGGCGGATGACGTCTGCCGTCGTCGCCGCGGTGTTGTTGGCCCGGTCCGCCGGGCGTTCCGGGGTGCTTGTGCTGATGGTGCCCCGCGCACCAATGACGTCGGCGGGGAAGGTAGCCTCATCGGCAGGCGTGGCCGGCAGCCGGATGGGGAAACGCAGCGTCCAGACCTCGCTGCCATTCGGGCGCAGATCAGGCGCCGTGCAGCGAACACTGCGCGGGCCGGCGGCGGCACATCGGGCAGGCAGGGACCCCAGCGTCGCTCCATCATCCACCGTCAGGTTAATAACCGGATCACTGGCCGTACCTGTCCCCCCGTTTACCGCCGTGACCACCAGGCTGCCCCACTCGCCCACCGGTAGCGGCGACGGGTCCAGTGTCAGGCTGATGCTGATATCAGGGAACAGTACCCGTGTGGTCGCGGTGGCGGTGTTATTGTCGGGTGGGTCACCGGCGGTGGTCGTCGTAACCACAGCCGTGTTGCTGAGGATCTCCGCCGCCTCCACCGTCGGGCGAACAGTGATGCGGAAGGTGGCAACTTCGTTGGGAGAATGGTCGTTCCACGCACAGCGCACGGCGTGGGCGGGCGCGTCGTAGGCGCAGGCAGAATGATCCACGCTCACGAAGGTCACCCCGGCGGGCAACGGGTCGTTGAGACTCGGCCCCCAGGCCAGGGTACTGCCGCGGTTCCGCACCGTCAGGGTATAGGTCAGATCGGCGCCGACCAGCACCTCTTGCGGGGCGCTCTTGGTCAGGAGAAGGTCAGGGGCGACAATGGTCACCGTGGCCGCAGCCTGGTTATTGAGCAGGGTCCACTCAGGCGTGGACGTGGTAATGCGGGCGTTGATGGTCACGAGCGGCGGCTGCGCCGGGTCGGAGACGGCAAGGGTCGGGCGCAGGGGCAGCCAGAGGCTACGCCATTCGCCCGGCGCGAGCGTACCCAGGGTGAAGGTGCGCGCAGATTGGCCGGTATCGTCGAAGACCAGCCCGCTGGAGAGCGAGATCGTAACCACCGCATTGTCAGCCCCGGCAAGGGGATCAGTGGACCAGTTGCCGGCCTGCAGCAGCGCCCAGAACGGCGTGTCGACCAGCACGCGATCGGGGGCAACGAGGCCCACGGCCACGTCTGGCGCCTGGATGGTGGTCGTAGCCACGGCTTCGTTGTTGGTCAGGTCGGTTTCGGGGGTGGTGGTAGTCACGCGGGCCGTGGCGGTCAGCGACGGGGGTTGGATCGGCTGAGGGGCACGCGCCCAGGCACGGTAGGTACGCTCGCCGCCCGCTTCAAGCGTGCCGATGCTCCAGATGATCGGCAGGCCACCATCCAGGCGCTCCAGGCCCGGCGGCAGGGTCAGGACAACCTGAACGTTAGCTGCGCTGCTCGTCGCGGTCAGATTGCGGATGACGATGTCGTAGGGAAACGGATCGCCAGCGCGTACCCGGGCCGGGGCGGTGAGCGTGATGGTCAGGTCCAGTCCGGCACGAACGCCCAGATCCAGGGTACGGCGGTCCTCCTGGCGGGCCAGGCGCGCAGCTTCGCGGTCGTGGAAGGAACCGTTCAGCAGATCGCTACGCGCGCCGGTGAGGATAATGCCCTGCGGCCCGGCGTCGCTGTCGCGGGTCAGATCGGTGCTCGCGTTGGCGGCGGTGTAGGTCGTGCCCTGGAGCGCACCACCCGCAGCAAAGGCCGCCGGGGCAATGCGAACGCGCAGATCGCGGTTCGGGGGGGCAGCGAAGCGGTAGCGCCCCTGGGCGTCGGTGGTAACAGCAGCCAGGACGGTGCCGGTGGTGTCGGTGAGTTCGACGGCCACGCCTGCCCGGCGCGACTCGTTGTCCTGGCGCACGCCATCGCCGCTGGCGTCTTCCCAGACTACCCCCTGGACGTAGGCATAGGCGCAGAGGGGTTCGAGATCACCCAGAGCGGCGGATTTGGTGGGCGTGGCATGGCCGACGATGGTCTGCGCGGCAGTCTCCTGGCCGCCGCTGCCGGCATAGAAGCTCACCGCGGCCTGGTTAGTGCCAAAAAGCTGGGTCGCGGCCACCCGGGCCTGAGAGGGGTCCACGCCGGCAGGGAGGGTTGCCAGCCCGCCCATATGATTTTCGGTGTGGGGAGGCGTCGTACCCGCAGAGAAGTGGTGCAGGTTGTCGGTGAACGTATCATAGCGGTGAGCAGGCCAGGTTCGGCTATCACCAGGCGCGCGGTTGAGCGGGTCGGCGCGAGAGACGCTCACAAGCCCCCATGCGCTGCCGGTCCAGCGGTAGGCCAGAGTGTCGCCCTGGGAGGTGACCTGGTAGCCGCCAGGAGGCGGAGCACGAAAGAAGAGCTGGTCACCGGCCCGGTCGCGGATGCCGAGGAAAAGAGTCTTCCCGTCGGGGGCGAAGGTAAGGTCGGTCAGAATGGGCTGGGGATGGGCAACGGTGTCGTTTACGCGGGCCATGGCGCCTTCGGCGTCTACCCAGGGGTTCCAGGCAGTGCCGTTGCCACCAATGCCGTTACTGGAAGATGTGATGATGATCTCGGAGATCGCTGTGCCATCCAGGCGATCGAGCATGGCACCACTGCGGAGGTCCTGGGTAAGGGATGCGCCCCAGATCCACACGCCGCCCGGGGTGCGATAGAGGGTTGCGACGAAGACAGCAGCCGTGCGGCGGTTGGTGAAGCCGACGAGCATGGCCGGGACCTCGTTAACCGGCTGTGGCGTAAAGGCCAGGGCAAAGGGATACGTCTCGGCAGGATCCTGACCGATGGCAGTGTAGGCGCCGGCCAGTGACAAAGGGGTCAGGAAGCTGCCGCTAGTAACATCCAGACGCTCGATGCGTCGCTCAGAGATATTCACGATGAACAGGTAGCGGCCTTCGGGGTGCATGGCGATGGCGCCCAGACCGCTTGTACCCGTTCGCGCAGTAGCGGCGGCGTCATACGAATCGTTGCCGGCACGGTCCCAGTGACTGCCAGGAACGGTGGCAAAGAGTGACCAGGCGCCCGTGGTAGGGTTAATGGCATAGATAGCTCCGGGGCCGCCAGGGCCAAAAGCGGTGAAGCGGCGAAGATGGGCGGCCGCAAAGAGGCGCGGCATTCCGCTCAACGCGCCGTCGTCGTAGGCCAGACCGTAGACCGCACCGATGCCGTTCTGGACCCGCGCGCTCGCCGGGCTGCCCGGTGGCCGCTGGCCCAGGGGAACCAGGTTGTGTGTGCTGGACGGCGATACCCGGAGGACGGCCTGCACCTCGGCGTGTGGACTGAAGATCGTGTCGTCGCTCCGGGCAACAGCGTAGGCCGGTGCAGCCAGGCAGGGGACGGCGGCAGCGGAGACGGCGCTGCCGGAGGGCAGGCCGCTCTGGGCTGCAACCTCCCGTGGCGGGAGCATGATCGTCAGCAGCGGCAAAAGGGCCAGGGCGGCGAGCAGGGGGGCGAGGAACTGGCATACGACCCGGCGGCGGCAACACAAGGCAGGGATGTGGGGCGGCGATGGCATAGACGCGAACCTCCGACACTGAGTTGCAACGAGCCCACCAGATCTTGAAGGCAAGCAGGGGGCGCTCTGGCCGCGCGCCTGGCGGCACTCCGGCGCGCCTCGGGCCAATCGGGCAATACGGTTCGTTTATGTACCGTGCGCTGTGGCCCGGCGATACGCACAACACCAGAATGAACATAGCTATTCCTGGGAGGGCTATGCCCTCCCAAATCCTCCCCTCAGGGAGGGGCGTGGGGAAACCCGGTTTCCCCATCCTCTGACACGATGAAGACACGTTTTTTTCTTCAGAGGGCTGCGCCCTCCCAAACCCTCCCGCGCGCGGGCTATGTTCACATCAGATTCCCACGCGGCTGGGCCGCACAATGACAGGATGAAAAAAGGAGAGGCGCAGCGACGCTGCGTCTCTCCCCGGGAGGACTCCACCCTCCCACGTCCTCCGTGGGGCAGGCAGGGGAAATCAGAGGGTTAGGACGTCAATCACCAGGCCCTCGTAGGGGCGCAGGTCGAGGTCCTTGAGGGCGATGTGGCCGGCGCGATCCATCGCCGTGCTGGCGGCGATGACGCCTTCGGCGGCGACGTGCTGCAGATCGAGCTGACAGGGGCGATCGGCAAAATTGAGCGCCACCAGCAGGTGTTCGGGGCCACGGGCGCGCAGGTAGGCGAAGACGTGGGGATTGCCGACCTCAACCGTGCGGTAACTGCCGGCATTCAGCGCGGGGGAGGCGTGGCGCAGCTCAAGCAAATGGCGTACCAGGGACAGCATCGAGTGTGGATCGGCGCGCTGCGCCGCCACGTTGCGTCGGTGAGCGTCGGCGGCAAGGGGCAGCCACGGTTCGCCCCGCGTAAAGCCGGCGCCGGGGCCATCGTCCCACTGCATGGGAGTGCGCGCAGGGTCACGGCCCTGCCCGGGCACACGAATGCCCAGAGGGTCAACCACTCGTTCCGGCGGAATCGGCACGTCTTCCATACCGATCTCGTCGCCGTAGTAGAGCGTGGGGGTACCGCGCAGGGTCAACAGCAGCATCTGAGCGACGCGGGCAAGCGCGGGGCCGAGGCGCGAGGCGATCCGGGGCCGGTCGTGGTTGCCCAGAACCCAGTTGGGCCAGGCGCCGGCAGGCAGAGCACGCTCGTAACGTTCGACCAGGTCGCGCACCCGGGCGGCGCTCCACTCCGGCAGGGTGATCAGGTTGAAGTTGAAGGGGAGATGCACCTCGTCCAGATTGGCGCCGTAGTATGTCACCAGTTCCTCCACCGGCTTGTAGATTTCGCCAATCAGCACCCGATCCTCAAACTCATCAGCCACGGCGCGCATCTCGCGGATGACCGCGTGGACCTCGGGCTGATGCTGGTCGTAGACGCGCAGCAGGCGGTGTTGGGGCGACTGAGCGGGCGTCCAGTTCGGATCGGGTGGATTGTCGGGCAGGTCGGGATGCTTGATCAGCATCCAGATCACATCGACACGGAAGCCATCCACCCCTTTGCGGAACCAGAAGCGCATCACGTCGTAGATCGCCTGGCGGACGGCCGGGTTGCGCCAGTTGAGATCGGGTTGTTTGGGATCGAAGAGGTGCAGGTAGTACTGCCCGCTGGCCGGATCGAAGGTCCAGGCAGGGCCGCCGAAATGGCTGAGCCAGTTATTGGGCGGGCCGCCATCGGGCGCCGGATCGCGCCAGATGTACCAGTCGCGATAGGGATTGTCGCGAGCACTACGCGCCTGGCGAAACCAGGGATGCTCGTCAGAGGTATGGTTCGGCACCAGGTCGAGCACGAGCTTCAAGCCATGGGCGTGCGCGGCGGCGAGGAGGCGGTCGAAATCCTCCATCGTGCCGAAGCGCGGGTCAATACCGGTATAATCGGCGACATCGTAGCCAAAATCGGCCATGGGCGAGGGGAAGATCGGTGAGATCCAGATCGCGTCGACGCCGAGCCACTCCAGGTATTCCAGACGCGAGGCGATGCCGGGCAAGTCGCCGATGCCGTCGTCGTTACTGTCCTGAAAGCTCCACGGGTAGATCTGGTAAACGGTGCCGGTTTGCCACCAGTGATGGGGCGCGCGCATGACAGTATCCTCACACGTCGAACACACCAGGCTCGGGGCGCGGCGTGATCTGCTTCCTGAGCAACTCCTCCAGGGCGGATGCCTGGCGGGACGAGAGGGCGCGCTGCGAGATGATGAGCAACTGGCCGTTGCGCAGGGTGAGTTCATACACACCCTCGGCTTTACGCCAGGCGCGAAACTCGTCCCAGGCAAAGGTGCTGCGGCCCTGGCGCGAACTCATTTCCACGCCGCGCTTATCAAGCTCGTAGCGGGTTGGCAGATAGATTGGCAAACTGGTATCGCGGCTGCGCCGGGTGATGGTGATCCAGCCGACGATGCCGTAGACAAGCAGGGGAAGCCAGGCGGCCAGGTAGAGAATCGTCGGCGCGTCAGGCGCAAAGAAGCCATACGCGGTCAGTGCGGTGGCGACGAAGGCGTAGAGGTAGAAGCCCGGACGCCGGAAGTGCCGGCTCAGGGCATGCCGCAGAAACTCCTTGCGCGAAATGGTGCTTTCGATAATCATGACCCTGTCCTGGTATGCACGGGCGCCACACAGGTGTGCGGATAACCGGCGGTTTGTCAGCCTGATGGTGATAGAGTCGTTGTTTGCCGGAATGGCTCCGCCCCCCGATACCCCTCGCCACCACCTCGCTGAACCCGACGGAAGGGTGTCAGCGGCAAGGCCCGCCCGGGAAAAGCCTGCTGTGCGGCGAAGCCGCATGTACTTATTATACGTGGTACCGCGACCGGCCTCGCGCGCCGGAACAGCGCCCGGGAGAAGAGGATGACCAGTCTTGCCATCACCCTCGAGGATGTGCTCGAGGCAGCGGAGCGCCTGCGGGGCGTCGCCAACCTCACCCCGATACACACGAGCCGCACCCTGAACACACTGACCGGTCGCCAGGTCTGGCTGAAGTGCGAGAACTTCCAGCGGGGCGGCTCATTCAAGTTCCGGGGGGCCTACAACGCCATCAGCCGGCTGACCCCCGAACAGCGCGCGCGCGGCGTCGTGGCCTTCAGCAGCGGCAATCACGCCCAGGGAGTGGCCCTGGCCGCCAGGCTGCTCGGCGCGCCCGCCGTGATCTGTATGCCCGACGATGCCCCTCCGGTCAAAGTGGCAGCTACCAGGGGCTACGGCGCTGAAGTGGCCATCTTCGAGCGCTCCACGGTGGACCGCGATACCTTCGCCCGGGTGATTGCCGATGAACGGGGGATGACGGTTGTTCCGCCGTATGATCACCCCCACATTATCGCCGGGCAGGGAACGGTGGCGCTGGAACTGCTGGCCCGGGCAGACGAGCTTGATGCGCTGGTCATTCCGGTAGGCGGCGGGGGCCTGATCGGCGGCTGCGCGGTGGCCGCCCGCGGGCTACGACCCGACATCCGCATCTTCGGCGTGGAAACCGAGGGCGCCGACGACGGGCGGCAATCGCTCGAGCGAGGCGAGCGCGTGACCATCCCGCCCCCGAGTACCATTGCCGATGGCATTCGTACCACCGCGCCCGGCGAACTGACCTTCCCGATCATGCAGCGGCACGTTGAGCGCATCCTGGTGGTAAGCGACGAGGCGGTGCTCGAGGCGCTACGCTTCATCCTCTTGCGGCTCAAGCTTGTGGTCGAACCGACCGGCGCGGTTGGCCTGGCGGCGGTGCTGGGCGGGTTGCTGCCGCCAGCGTGCCGCCGGGTGGGCGTGGTGCTCTGCGGGGGCAATCTCGACCCGTCGCTGCTCGGGCGATTGTGGGAGGGGGATAGCTGATGTGAAAAGATGGGGAGACCGGGTTTCCCCACTTCCCTGCCCATCGGGGCGCCTGGCGCCCCCACCACCGGTTGGAGGACAGGGACACCCCGTTTCCTCATTCCCTTGCCCATCGAGGCGCCTGGCGTCCCCACCACCGGTTGGAGGACAGAGCCCCCCGTTTCCTCATACCCCTCCCTGAGGGAAGCGGGACACCCAGACCCTCCCCGCAGGGGGAGGAAACCGGGCGTCTCTCCCCGGCGGGGAGAGGCTGGGTGAGGGGCGGAACGCTCCGGAGCCCCCGTGGTGACGCCTTGCCCCAGATGTGAGCAGGTACAGGCGCGGCTCACCACCCGGCGCGGCCATCAGGCGGCCAGTTCAGCCCACTGGTCGTACTTGGCGGCCAGGAGGGTCTCAAGCTCGGCGTACTGAATGCCCAGAGCGGTGATCTGCTGCACGTCCCGGGCGGCGCTGGCCCGCTCGAGATCGGCCTTGAGGCGGTCAAGTTCCTGTTCGAGCAGGGCCACCTCGGCCTCCAGGGCCGCCAGGCGCTTCTTGCGCTGGCGCTCCTGAGGCCCGGCGGCTGCCGGCACCTCCGGCCGGGTCGCTGCTGGGGAAGGGGGCGGGGTTGTGGCCACCTGCGCCCGGGGCGGCACCGCGGCATCGTTCGCCGCGGTGGTTGCGGCGGCGGCTTCGCGGGCGGCCACAAAGTCGCTGTAGCCGCCCGGATACTCGCGAATGCGCCCCTGCTCAACGTGCCAGACCTTGTCGGCCAGGGCGTCAATGAAGTAGCGGTCGTGGGAGACGAAGAGAATCGAGCCGGGATACTCCTTGAGCACGGCTTCCAGGGCCTCGCGAGCGCCGATGTCCAGGTGATTGGTCGGCTCGTCAAGGATGAGCAAATTGCCTGGCAGCAGCGTGAGCTGAGCCAGGGCAACGCGCGAGCGCTCGCCGCCGCTGAGGTCGCCGATACGCTTGAACACGTCGTCGCCACTGAAGAGGAAGCGCCCCAGCAGATTGCGCGCCGCGGCTTCGCCGAGGTTCGGGCTGGCGCGGGTCAGTTCCTCCAGCACAGTGGCGTTCCAGTTGAGTCCATCGTGGCCCTGGGCGTAGTAGCCGATCTGCACCTGATGCCCGAGGCGCGCCTGGCCGCGGAGCGGGCGCAACTCGCCGAGGATGGTACGCAGCAGGCTCGTCTTGCCGCTACCATTGGGCCCGAGGAGGGCGATGCGCTCGCCGCGATGCAGCTCAAGCCCATCGGCACGCAGCAGCACCCGCGGGTCGGCGTCCTGGCGATTGCCGGGAAAGCCGACCACCAGGCCATCGAGCGCGAGCGCCAGGGCGCCGCTGCGGAGCCGGGTATCGAGGAAGAGACGCAGGCGAGCCGGTTCACGGGGTCGCTCGATGGCCTGCTCGCGCTTGAGCCGTTCGAGGCGCTTCTCGCGGCCTCTGGCCTCACGGGCGCGCTGGCCGGCCTTGTAGCGGCGAATGAACTCCTCGGTGCGGGCGATGAACTCCTGCTGCGCGCGGAACTCCTTCAGCCGCCGCTCCATCCGCTCGGCTTTCAGCTCCAGGTAGCGGTTGTAGGGGGCAGGATAATCCTCGAGCTTGCCGAAGGCCACCTCCAGGGTGCGCCGGGTGACACGATCGAGGAAATAGCGGTCGTGGGAGGTCACAATCAGCGTGCCGTCCCAGGTGCGCAGGAAGTGTTCGAGCCACTCCAGGGCCTGCATATCGAGGTGGTTGGTCGGCTCATCGAGCAGCAGCAGGTCGGGATCGGAGAGGAGGGTAGCGGCGAGGGCCGCGCGGGTCTTCTGGCCGCCGGAGAAGTGGGCAAGGCGCTGGTGGTACTGGCTCTCGTGAAAGCCCAGACCCTGGAGGGTACGCTTGATGCGCGGCTCGACCTCGTAGCCGCCCATGTGCTCGAAGCGGGCGGTGAGTTCGCCGTAGCGCTCCATCGCCGCCTCCCAATCCGGGGTGCCCGTGTCGGCGATCAGGGGTTCAAGGGCCTGGATTTCCGCCTCCAGCTCGCGCAGAGCGGCCAGGGCATGCTCCATCTCCTGCCAGAGGGTGCGTTCGCTGTTGAAGCGCACCTCCTGGGCCAGATAGGCGATACGGGCGCCACGCGCGACGGCCACATGGCCCCGGTCGGGGCTTTCCAGGCCGGCAATGATTTTGAGCAGGGTGCTCTTACCGGCGCCATTGACGCCGACAAGGGCAATCTTGTCGCCCCGGGCCACCTGGAAATTGAGATCTTCGAAAATCAGTTCGGCGCCGTAATATTTGGTCAGGCCGCCGACACTCAACAGGGTCATCGCGCTGCTCCACACAGAGATGCGGGGCCGACCCCGACTCCGCTCTCATATTCATTCATTTAGCGTTGAACCCGCCCTCGCGACGGAGGGTCTGGAGGGCGCAACCCTTCAATGGGTATCACGAGACCATCACGTTCACGGCATGCGAGGCTCATAGCGCTCGTGCTCGCGCGGCTGCCAGGTTGGCGCGCCTCCCTGGAAGTCAGGCACGCCGTTCGCATGCGTTTATTCGTTTCCCATACGTTAGCGCAGAGGCGTTTTGCCGCATCAGGAAGCCCATCCCAGAGCGGGTGAAACCCTCTGGAGGGCGCAACCCTCCCGGAAACCCTCGTTGCATCGTCTCGGTGGCGCCGAAGCCGCGTGGTTGTCTGCAATCCAAAATAGTATCATTATGCCAGATAGCGGGCGTGTGTCAACAGAGATCCTGCTGCACCCTCCCATCGACAGGCTGGGTCCTGGGAGGGCCAACGCCCTGCCAGCGCTCCCACAGGGAGGGGCGCGGGAAAACCCGCTTGCTCGATCATATCAGATCGGCAAGAATGCGCTCCAGGTCGGCGCAGTGGCGCTGCCAGGAGAAGCGGGCCTCCACGCGGGCGCGGGCGGCTGCGCCCATCGCCAGGGCAGCAGCGGGGTCGGCCAGCACACGGGCGATGGCGGCAGACAGGGCCGTCACGTCGCCTTCGG
>JBDNDG010000073.1:0-14278 GCA_046719255.1 Chloroflexaceae bacterium | reverse complement strand
GCGCCCTGGCCAGGGTCAATCCGAGTGGCGCAATGGCCGGCGTTTGACCGCGTAGCCGGGTTGCCCAGGCGAAGAGCCAGGCTGCCGCGATGAGCGTGCCGACCGAGAGCGTCACCCCGGAATGGCCCAGCAACCCCAGTCCCACCGCGACCGTCAGGGCGGCGAGGGGCCAGACGCGCCCCCGCGAGGGCCGCTGCGCCAGCGCCCGCTCCCCGGCCAGCCCCAGGCCCAGCATGGCGAGCAGCGGTAGCGCCAGGGCCTGACCGCCGAGGTTCGCGTACTCACCAATCGAGAACGACTCCAGGGCCGGGGTGGGCAGCAGGTAGAGCATTGCACCCAACATCTGCGTGCGCCTGCCGAAGCCTGCCCGGCCCAGCAGCGCCCAGATCAGGCCAATACTCAGCACATCGAGCAGGGCCACGCCGCTCTGCACCAGCAGGCGCCGCGCCGCGTCGCCGCTGGCAAGCACCTGAGCTGGAAGCAGCAGCAGGTACATCCCCGGCGGGTAGGGTTGCTGGCCACCGCCGGCGTCGCCGGGCAGACCGGTGGTAAAAAAGACCGCGCCCAGGGTGACCCTGAACAGGTTATTGGCGTGCAACCCCAGGTCACTGAAGAGGGCCTGGGGATGGGTCATTCCGCCCATGCGCAGGGCAAAAGCCAGGACCATCAAGCCGATGACGGGCCGCGCTGCGGGTCCGGCGCGAGGTTGTGCCAGCGGCAGGGCGGCGCTGGCGAGGGCGGCGCAACTGAGGGCCAGCACGCCGAGGTTTGGCGCGAAGACGGTGAGGGCCAGGCGGTGGAAGGCCAGGAGCCAGGCGGCCGTGAGCGCGGCGCCGCCGGCGAGCGCCAGCGCGCCGCGGCGGCCCGTGCCCAGGCCGCGGGCAAGGCCGAAGATTATCGCAATGGTCAGCGCCAGCCAGGCCAGAGTCGGCCAGGCAGGAGCACGGGGCAGGCCACGCGCGCTATGCTGTCGGACCTGGTAGAGCACGAAGCTCAGGTCGCGCGGGTCGCCGGGAGCGACAAAGGACGTTGAGCGCATCGTGACCCGCAGATCGCCAGCGCGGTCAGAGCGGGCCAGAAGGTAGTAGCGTCGTGGCTCCCCGGGAGGCAGGGTCAGGGTAGCAGGCATCCCCAGGCCGGTCTCCCAGACGCTTGCAGTGGCGGCGGGGCCGCCCGCGGCGAGCAGGGAGACAACGTGCAGCCCACCGCCCGCGCCGGGAAGCACGATGGCCGCCTCAGGGCGCATCCAGCGGTAGGGCCGGCCACCGCTCCGTTCCAGCGCCTCCCACCACCAGACGTAGCCACGCGGATCGTCGGCGGTGAGCACGCGCTCGGGCGGCTCGGAGCCGTGGGCGTCTCGCAGGAACGGCGCATCGTCCTCGCGGCGTTGCAGGGCCGGCTCGCCGCCAATGAACAGGGTGTGGTCGAGGGGCGCCTGATAGGCCAGCAGCCAGAGGCCCAGAGCACACACCAGGAGCGCGAGGAGTTCCACTCCTGCGCTCCGCGCGGAGGAGGCGGGCAGGCGGGCGATCAGTGCTGGCTCGCCGCGCCCCAGGTGATGATCACCACTCCGATCACGACGATCACCGCGCCAACCAGCTTGAAGGGAGTAATCGTCTCGTTGAGGAACAGGCGTGAGGGGATGAGAATGATCACATAGTTCAGGGCCAGCAGTGGATAGGCAAAGGAGAGATTGACGCGGGAGATCACGCCGAGCCAGAACAGCGCGCCCCCGAAGACCAGCGCGAAGCCCAGGAGAACGCGCCAGTCGGTGAAGGTGGCCCAGAGCACCCCCAGGTCGAAAGAGAAGTGGCCGACGCGCGCACTGACGGCATTCATCCCCAGTTTGAGCAGCACCTCGCCGACAACGGTCAGGGCGCTGGCGGTAAGCAGCATGGCGAGAACCGGAAGCATGGCGAACCTTTTTGCTGGTGTACGCTGTGCGCCTGCGAACAGATGGTCGCCGGACTGGCGTGGCTGATCGCTGATCATGGTGTGCGTTCGAGAACGAAAACGGCATAATCACAGATACCGCTCCGCATCGGGTAGGCCCGTTCGATGGCGAAGTGGGGGCCAAAGATCGCCCGGTATTCGGCCTCCGAGCGGATGTGCTCGCCCCGGTCGAGGGCGTGCATGAGGTGACCTGCGAGGTTCTGACCTGCGGGTGGCGGGGTGTCCTCCATGACCAGTACAACGGCGCCAGGACGCAAGACGCGGGCCAGTTCGTCCATGGCGACGCGGGCGGTGGTATCGGGCAGGTGATGGAGCACGCCGAGCACCAGCGCGGCATCGAAGCTGGCGTCGGCCAGTGCCAGAGCCTGGCCGGCGCTGACGACGTAGGCGCCCGGGCGATGTCGAGCGGCGAAACGCAGGTAGCCAGGCGCAATGTCAACCCCGACGTAGCGCCCGGGGGGAAACTCGGCGGCGAAGACGCCGGTGCCGCAGCCCAGGTCGAGAAAGCGACGCCGGTCGCCGTGCCAGGGGCGCAATTCGCGGGCAATCGCCAGGCGTTCGCCCTGAAAGCCGGCCTCGACCGTCCAGCGCAGCGCGTCCCAGAGGCGTGGGCTGGCGCTGAGGCGGTCGAGGGCCCCCTGGAAGAGAGCCGGCGGCGCGCTGAGGCTCATCGGGGAACCTCCACGGGCTGGGGACGTGACGCGGCGGTTGGTGGGCGTGGCGCGAACGGCTTGGCGTTACGGGCCAGGGCAATCACTGAGAGGCCGAACGGAAAATCTCTACCGGCGGCGATCCAGGCCGCTTCCAGTGCCATAACGTTGTGCAGCAGTTCATTGACCGGCGCAGCCGGCAGCGACATCGCCGACGCGTTGCCCCGATCGGGCGTGAAGCGCTCGAGCAGGCGCGTGGCCAGCGAGAGGGGAAAGAGCAGGGTCAACCCGTAGGTACAGCGCTCGACCTCGAAGCCGGTGGCCGTGAGCATGGCGCGTGCCTGCCCGGCGGTGTAGCGGCGGCGGGTGTGCACCTGCCGGTCGTGGCGCGAGCGGAGCCAGTTGTAGGCGGGCAGGCGTAGCAACAAACGAGCGCCTGGACGTAGCACGCGGCGCATCTCGGCCAGGGCCGTCGCCTCGTCGGGCACCCCCTGGTGGTACAGCACATCGTAGGACGTGACCAGGTCAAAGCTGTCATCGGCGAAGGGCAGGGCGAGCACCGACCCCCGGCCCACACGTCCAGGCATACGCTGGCTGGCCCAGCGCAGCGCTTCAGGGCTGTAGTCAAGACCGATCACCTGTCCGTAGCGGCCCAGAAACAGTCCGTCGCCGCCCGTGCCACAGCCGGCATCGAGGATGCGCAGGCCGGGCCACCTGGCGTAATGCGGGTCGAGGAGCACAGCGCTGATAGCGCGCATACCGCGGTGCCACCAGTGGCGTAACTCAACCGAGGCCAGGGTTGTGTATTCGCTGGTTTCCATCGTTCGTGTTCAGCGGTTGCGGGAAGGGGCCCTTCGGCAGGCGCAACCCACCCTGGCTCCCGCTGTGGGAGCCGAAATCTGGTGCGACTATACCAGATCGGACGTACCAGCGCAACTCGTGACGCTCAGGGTGCGCGCTCAGCGTTGGTGTAACCACGCAGACCCGGGATCGCGAACGCCCTGCCCGCATCCGGGTTCGCGCGGGCAAGCTGCCCGGGCTCCCAGGAGAAGGGTGAACCAGCACGCGCTCAGGCGATCACATTGCGGAGCACGCCGAGGGCGGTTGCCTCCAGTTCCACCACATCATCGCGTTCCAGCCAGGGGCCATAACCGCCGCCGCTCTCCAGCAGCGTGCCACCGCCCACGGCGCCGGTAGCGATCACATCGCCAGGGTAGAGGGTCACACCACGACTGGCATGGGCAACCAGTTCAGCGAAACTGTAGAACTGGTTGCCACTCACGGCGCGGCAGCGTTCAATACCATTGACGCGCCCGCTCAGCACCAGGTTGAGGCGCCCATCGTCATCGGCGTAGAGTTCAAGCTCATCGGGAGTGACCAGCCAGGGGCCGAGCGAGGTGGCGAAATCGCGCGATTTGGCAGGGCCACAGCCCAGAGCCAGTTCATTCTCTTCCGCGTCGCGATCCACCCAGGCATTCACCAGCGTGTACCCGGCGATCACTGTCAGGGCCTCTTCGGGCAACAGGTCGCGCGCCTGCCGGCCGATCACGCAGGCCAGCCCGAGGGCGTAATCGAGCATTGCGCCCCGGGGCATCGGCACGGCTTCATCGGGGCCGAAGATAGCAGTGTGGTTGGCGAAGGAAAACATCGGGCCACGGTACCAGGCTTCAGGCAGACCGGCGCCGCGGAGGGTGCGCACGGCGATGGCGTGCTCCTCGAAACTCTCGTAGACGCGCAGGCTGGTGGGCCGGGGGAGCGGCGCCAGCAGACGCACCTGGCTGACGGGCAGCACTATCGCCGCTCCGCCAATCGAGAGGCTACCGGCAAGATCGGCTGTCTCTGCGCCGGGCCAGGCCGCGTCAGAAACCGCCGGCTCGCCGCCGAGCATGTGGGTCACAGCGGCCAGAATGTCGGCGGCACTCTCCAGGTTAACCTCGTTCTGGTCGGCGCGGAGGAGGCTGACCATATCCCAGCGCAGGCCCTCGGCCTCTTCGATAACCAGAGGCGCAGCGATGGCCAGATCAACCACGGTATCGCCGAGCAGGGCGCCGGCGCGCGGCACACCATCAGGCGGAACGAAGGAAATCAGTCGCATAGCCTCTTGCGCGGCGGTGCCGCGCCCCCGAACCACAGGTGACCCCTGCCCCTGTGTGCTCTGCCATGAACCTCGGGGAAACCGGGTTTCCCCGCGCCCCTCCCCGGGGGAGGGTTTGGGAGGGCGCTGCCTTCCCGGGAAAAATCCCTGTCATTCCGGCGTTGTGCGGCGCAGTCGCAAGGACGGCTGCTATGAACGGCGGGGAAACCTGGTTTCCCCGTGGCCCCGCCCGCGGGGGCGCCAGGCGACCCCAGCGTGAGCACCCGGCGTCAGAGGTTCCCCCGGCGGGCCTGCTCGCGCTCGATAGCCTCGAAGAGCGCCTTGAAGTTGCCCTTGCCGAAGCCCTGGCTACCTTTGCGCTGGATGATCTCGATAAACAGCGTCGGCCGGTCTTGCACGGGCTGGCTGAAAATCTGGAGCAGGTAGCCTTCATCGTCGCGGTCAACCAGAATGCTACGCTCCTGGAGAGCCTGGCGGCTCTCGTCAATCGCACCCACGCGACGCTCGAGATCGTCGTAATAGTCTGGGGGAACGGTAATGAATGGAATCCCTGCGGCGCGAAGCGCATCTACGGTGGCGCAGATGTCGCTGGTGGCCAGAGCGATGTGTTGTACGCCGGGGCCACCGTTGTACTCGAGGTATTCGGCAATCTGACTTTTCCTGCGACCTTCGGCCGGTTCGTTGATCGGAAACTTGATCTTGCCGCCACCATTCTGCATGACCTTTGACATCAGCGCCGAATAGTCGGTGGCGATGTCGCGGTCGTCAAAGTGCACCAGTTGCTTGAAGCCGAGCACATCGCGGTAGAAGGCCACCCAGCGGTCCATTGCGCCTGCTTCGACATTGCCAACGATATGGTCAATGGCGAATATCCCGGTATCGGGAACGGGCGCCTGGTGCTCGATGAGCTGGAAGCCAGGCAGAAACGGTCCTTCGTAGCCATCGCGCTCGATGAAACTATGGACCGTGTCGCCGTAGGTGGCGATGGTCGCTTTAACCACGCGCCCGCCCGCATCCTCGAAGCTGTTTGGCTCGCAGATGCCGGTGGCGCCGTTTCGCAGCGCGGCAGCGTAGGCTGCGGCGGCGTTGCGGACCCGCAGGGCAATATCTTTGACACTGTCTCCGTGGCGGGCAAGGTGGGCGCCGATGGGGTGATCCGGGAGCAGGGGCGCAGTGAAGACGAAGCGCACGTCGCGGCGTTGCAGCACGTAACAGGCCCGGTCGCGCAGGCCGGTCTCAAGGCCGGCGTAGGCTATCGGGTTGAGCCCCAGGGTGCTGCGGTAGAAGTGCGCGGCCTGCCGCGCGTTACTGACGTAAAATTCGACGTAATCTATCCCTAAAAAATCGAGCGCATCCTGCGCTGAGTTCATGGGGTATATCCTCAGATATTGTGAAGTAAGTGGCGCGCCCGGCGCGTCATTGCTCATGCTGGCGGAAGCCGCCGCCCTGAGCGCGGTTGAAGGGGAAGCATTTCGGCCGAGACTCTGCGCTTCGCTCAAGGTGACACGGAACGTGCCGGATGCGCCACATTAATGTGAACCTTGTCGTACAAAGGTGAGGCCTGTCATCCCGCGACGGCCTTGCCGGCCCGCGCGCTGGATGCAATCCATCCCAGGGTATGATACCGAGGGTTGATAGGGGTGTCAAAGCCGGTACTGCGGGGTGTGAGCCACAGTCTTGCGCGGGCCGCGCCCGGCCCGGCCCGCTGTGGCCGCCCGGCCGGTGGCGGAGGAGAGACGGCCCCGTGGGGCCGGTGGCAGGGGCAGCAAAGTGTAAGCGCCGGCGCTGGCGGTGCTCTTTAATAACAAGACAATCTCCACGAGCCGCGGAGGTCCTATGGACAATCAGTTAGGCGCGGGGATTCCTTCTGTGGTGGCGCTCCTCCTCGACGAAGGCGCAAGGCTCTGGCTCGAAGGCGCTTTGAGCACTGCACAGGCGCACGTTGAGAGAGCGCTTGAGATGGCCGAACAGATCGGCAGTGCCGCGGGGCGTCTCGGCGCAATGCAACTCCTCGCCAGTCTGGCCTTCGCGCGAGGCGACATGGAGACCTGTTATGCCCTCCACAGCGCCGTGCTCAGCGAATGCCGCGCTCTGTGCCTCGACATTGGCGTGGCCTCGTCGTTGCACAACCTGGGCCTGGTCGCCGCCTGCCGGGGCGACTTCGAAACTGCCCGTGGCATGATTATTGCGTCAATTAACGTCTACAACGTCATCGGGCGCCGCGATGCGGCGGCTGTGGCGCGGGCCAATTTGCAACGGTTGATGGGCTAGGGCGCAGGGCAGGTAGCCGGGCAAGAGGGCCTCTGTTGGGGCGAAGCTTTCGGCGGCCCTCCCCTTCAACAATGTGCCGGAGACGCCTGCGGGTTCCTCCGGCAGTTTCATTCCATGCGTTGCCGACACAAGGGGTGCCAGCCGCTCCCAACCGCGGTTGGGCGATGGGGAACCCGGGTTTCCCCAGGCCCCTGCCCGCCGGGGTGGCGCGCACCCCGCACCTGGAGGGTCTGGAAGGGCGCAGCCCTCCCAGGATTTTTTATTCGGGCGCCGTTCGCCCGGCGAATGGCGCCCGGCAGACGTGACTCCATCCCTGTACAGGCGCGCCCGGACTGCGTATACTGTGGGGTAGAAACACGGTTGATCCCCGCGCGGAAGGGCGTGCCTGCGTTATGGAGAGTTCATCTACCCCGATCTCACCCCTGTCGAGTGGAGCGGCATCGGTCGAGGCCTTGCGCCAGGCGCTGGCCGCCGAGCGGCGCGCGCGCCAGGTGGCTGAGGTGCTCCACGCCTCGCACATCGCCCTTTCGCGCAGCCTGGACCCCCAGGTGGTTACCACCACCCTGCTGGCGCATATGGCCCAGCTCGTGCCCTACGACAGCGCCTGCGTGATGCTGCTCGAGGGTGACGAGATGCTGCGCGTGCGCGCCACCCGCGGCTACGAGGCGTTCACCGACCCGACGCAGGTTGCAGCGTTGAGCATCAACCCGGCGGAGGATGCGTTCTTCCAGCAGTTGATCGCCCGGCGGCGCAGTTTTGTGGTTCTCGACACCTCGCGCACCGCAAGCTGGCGTCCACGGCCAGGGCTGGAGCACGTTCGCAACTGGTTTGCCGTGCCCCTTGTCGCCGGCGAAGAGGTCATCGGGTTCTTCTGCGCCGACAAGACGGTTCCGGCCTTCTTTACCCCTGAGCACGTCAATACAGCCGAATTGCTGGCCATTCCCGCCGCAATTGCCCTGCAGAATGCGCGGCTCTTCGCCCAGGTACAGGCGGGCCAGGCGCGCTTGCAGGCCCTGTCGGAGCGCCTGGTAGCCGTGCAGGAGGCCGAACGGGCGCACCTGGCCCGCGAGTTGCACGACGAGATTGGCCAGATGCTAACCGGCCTGAGCCTGGCCCTGACCGTTGGCCCCCGCACCAGCCCCGAAACGCTGCGCGAGCGGATGATCCAGGCGCAGCGCCAGGTGAACCAGTTGACGGCCCAGGTGCGTGCCCTCTCGTTGAACCTCCGCCCGGCCATGCTCGATGACCTGGGCCTGCTCCCCGCCCTGTTCTGGTTCACGCGGCGGTATACCGACCAGACGGGCATTCAGGTGCAGTTGCAGCACGCCGGTCTCGACCGGCCCATTCCGCGGGCCGTAGCCAGCACGGCCTACCGGGTGGTGCAGGAGGCCCTGACCAACGTGGCTCGTCACGCCGGGGTGGATCACGCGCGCGCCCAGGTCTGGGCCACCGATGATATGCTGGCCGTGCAGGTGGTAGACGAGGGTCGCGGGTTCGAAGCCGATGAGCTTCCCGCGAGCGACTCACTGGGCCTGGCGGGGATGGCCGAGCGTGTGCGCCTGGCCGGCGGCACGCTGACGATCGAAACGGCGCCGAATGCCGGAACGCGCATTCTTGCCGAACTGCCGTTACCGGCCTGGGAGGAAAGCGACCGATGCGACCACTGACGATCGTACTGGCCGACGATCACCATGTCGTACGCAGCGGCCTGCGGGTGCTGCTCGAAAACGAAATGCCCTGTACGGTGGTTGGCGAGGCAGGCAATGGCCCCGAGGCGCTGGCCATGGTCGAGCGATTGCAGCCCGACCTGCTTATCGCCGACCTGATTATGCCGGGGCTGAGTGGCCTGGAAGTAGCGCGCCAGGCCCGTATCGTGTCACCGAACACCCGGATCGTGATTCTTTCGATGCACGCCGACGAGTCGTATGTGCGCGAGGCCCTGCGCGCGGGCGTTACCGCCTACGTGCTCAAAGAAACGCTTTCGACGGAGTTCCTGTACGCCATTCAGCAGGCGGCCCAGGGGCGTCGCTACCTCAGCCCGCCGCTCTCCGACCGGGCGATTGATGCCTACGCCAGCCAGACGGCCGAGACCAACCTGGATCTCTACGAAACGCTGACGGCGCGCGAGCGCGAGATCCTCTACCTGGCGGCTCAGGGCCTCACCAGCGCCGAAATTGCCGAGCACTTGATGATCGGGGTGCGAACGGTGGATACCCACCGGGCGAGTATGATGCGCAAACTTGGCCTGCACACCCCTCTGGATCTCATTCGCTACGCCGTGCGCCGCGGGATCGTCACTCTGGATGGGTGATTGCGCGCCCTGGTTACCAGGGCGCGTAGACTCTCCCTACAGGCAGGGGCGTGGGGAAACCCGGATTCCCCATACCCCAACCACTGCTGGGGGCGCTTGTCACCCCACGGGCAGGGGGTTGGGGAACCCCGGGTTCCCCACGCAGGCGATTCACCGTTCGCAGGGTTCTGCCACCCTCCCGGCCTCTCCCTGCTGGGGGAGGCGCCTGGTTTCCTCCCCTGAGGAGGGGGTACGGGGAAACCCGGTTTCCCCATCGGGTTTCCTCGTTAGTACAACTACAGAGCGCCGTTCAGTAAACCTACGGAGAGCTTTCCTGGGAGGAAAGAGTATACTTGAGGCTGAAGCCGGAGGGTCGGCAATGGCGCCGATCCTCCGGCTGATTGTATGGCGGCTGTGCCGCACAACGCCAGAATGAACATATCAGGGCTGGGGGGCTGCGCCCTCTCAAACCCTCCCGCGTGCAGACAATTTTCACGTCAGGGCGTTGGCGCCACCAGGGTGGGCGTCGGCGTGGCACCGGGGACCTCACAGCCCCACTGGCTCACGCGCTCTCGACCGTCGCGCTTGCGTACCTCCACCAGATACACTCCCGGCCGCTCAGGGCCGATCATCAGGTCGATCCTGAACACTCCGTCGGCCCGACTGAAGCCGCCGCCAACCGGCCGCCCGTCAAAGTAGGCCAGCAACGCGGTGCTGGCCGGCGCCGAGCCTGTCAGCGTAATCGTCGTGCCGGGGAGGCACACCAGGGTTTCGATACCTGGCGGCAGGGCGCTGGTGGGCGTTGCCGTGGGGCCAGATGGAGTTGGCACGCGCGTGCGCGTCGGGAGCGTGGTGGCGGTGAAGGTTGCCGTCCGCATTGTCGCAGTCGGACCGGAGGTTGTGGTCGTAGTTGGGGTAGATGTGGCAACGGTTGGGGTTGTCTGAGACTGGACCGTTGGCGTGGGAGTGCTGGTACTGGTTCCTCCCGGATAGGGATCGGTCTGTTGGCTGCCGGGGCAGGAACTCGCATCAGGATAGGGGCAATTCGTACTCTGGGCAACAGCATCGGAAGGTGTCGTGGGCAATGCGCCCACGAGCAGGGCCAGCATCAACGCCGTAAAGACACCAACCAGGCTGAGCGGTAAAGCGATACTACGATGTGGCATGGGCAGTGGGGGCGTCGCATCCAGAGGGAGTGGATGGCACGCTGCTAAATGCTTCGAGAGCGCAGCCGTGGCGAGGAGGGTCAGAGGGAGGGTGTGTTCTCCCGGAACGACCCTCTGCCCACCGTCTTGTTGCCGCAGGCGCAACTTGCCGGTATTCAGGTGCCAGAGGCACGGTCGAGCAGTTCCTGAAAGACGCTGAAGGGCTGCGCCCCGATAATCCGCCGGTCGCCAAGAAGAAAGACGGGCCGTGAGCGGACACCTTCAGCCACGGCGGCTTCGAAATCGGCCCGCACGGCGGCTTCGTGGGTCCGGGCCGCAAGACAGGCGCCCAGCGCCTCCGGGTCAACCCCGACTTCAACCGCCGCGGCGTCGACGCCAGCGCGGGTTTCGGTATACAGTTGATTGTAGCGCCGATACAGCGCCCGACGCATCTCCCAGAAGCGCCCCTGGTCGGCTGCGCATTCAGCGGCTTCGGCCAGCAACTCAGAGCGCTCGCCGAGTTGCAGCAAATGGCGGTAGACCAGTCGTACCTTGCCGGGTTGTACGTAATCATGAACGATGCGTGGCTCGGTCTCCAGCACGTGGAGCGCGCAGGCCGTTCAGAGAAAATCGGAGTACATCACCAGGGTGACCGGAGCCTCGGGGTTGCCGAGGAGATGGTAGCCCTCACGGGTACGCGAACGTGGCACACCCGGGTACACCTCGTTGGGTGCGCCGGCTGCCGCGCCGAGCGTCGGGGTTGGCGCCGCGCCCGGCGGGGAGGCTACAGGTGGGGGCGCTGTGGCTGTTGCCGATGGCGCTGGCGGTGAGGGTGTCGGCGCTTCACTGGCGCTCGGGCCACCACAGGCCGCCAACCAGGCGACCATCGCTACCACAATTACCGCGATTGCGTGACGATCCACCATAAAGGTTCCGGGACACCCTGATGCCCGTGGTTCCGGTGATAACGAATCCCTGCCCACTGTACCATATCCACGTAACCGCTACAAGCCGGGAGAGAGTTTCAGTGTTTCCATCGGCCGGCTGTGCGGCTGCGCCGCACAACCCCAGAATGACAGGGATTTTTCCCGGGAGGGCGCAGCCCTCCCAAACCCTCCCCGCTGGCGGGCTATTGCAGGGAGAGCTGCGTCCTCCCAAACCCTCCCTGCCGGGAGGAGGGAACCGGACTCCTCCCCGGGCAGGGGGAGATCGGGAGGGGGACGGTAACGCTATGCGCGGTTTTGCGACCGGGTGTTCGGTCGAGTATAATAGCAAGATGGGGTATTGGAGGTCCAGGTATGGCTTCATTGTCGCTGTATCGCAAATGGCGCTCCCAGACGTTCGACGAGCTTGTCGGCCAGGAGCATGTTGTGCAGACGTTGCGCAACGCCATTGTTGAGGAGCGCGTGGCTCATGCCTACCTGTTTACGGGGCCACGGGGAGTGGGTAAGACCAGTGTGGCCCGTTTGCTTGCCAAGGCGGTCAATTGCCTGGCCGCCGAGCGCGCGGCCCGTCCGTGCGGTGCGTGCGCCATGTGCCAGGAGATTGCCGAAGGTCGCGCCGTGGATGTGATCGAGATGGACGCGGCCTCAAACACCAGCGTCGAGGATGCCCGGGCCCTGATCAGCGGGGTGATGATGCGGCCAACGCGTGGGCGCTACCGGGTCTACATCATCGATGAGGCGCACATGCTTTCCACGGCTGCCTTCAATGCGCTGCTGAAAACTCTGGAAGAGCCGCCCGACCACGCGATTTTCGTGCTGGCCACCACCGAGGTGCACAAGGTTCCCGCCACCATTCTGTCGCGCTGCCAGCGCTTCACCTTCACGCGCCACGGTGTCGCCAGTACCGCCGCGCACCTGCGCCGGGTCGCCGCATCCGAGGGGTTGACGCTGGAGCCAGGCGCGGCAGAGGCCATCGCCCGCGCAGCCACGGGGAGCCTGCGTGATGCTCTGGGGGTGTTGGAGCAACTGGCCTCCTTTACCAGCGGCCATATCAGTGTTGCACAGGTTCAGAGCCTGTTGGGGATGACGTCTGCTGCCGAGGTAGCGGCGCTGATTGAGGCGCTGATCGATGGAAATGCCGGGGCAGCGTTGCGGGCCGTGAACGGCGTGGCCGACCAGGGCGCCGATTTGCGCCAGTTCACCCGCGATCTGGTGGAGCGGCTGCGCTCGTTGATGGTGCTGCTGGCCGCTGATGACCTTGCGCTCGCCGATATTGGTGATGATGAGCGTGAGGTGATGGCAGCCTGGGCGCGGCGCGCCGAGACCGGGCGCGTGCTCCAGTGGGTAAAGATTTTTAGCGCCCTGGATTACCAGTTGCGCACGACGCCTTACGGTCAGTTGCCGCTGGAGCTGGCGGTGGTTGAGGCACTGGTGGGCCAGCCGCCGCAGTCGGTAGCGCCCGCCCCGCGTCCGCGCGCCGAGGGTTCCGGGGCGCCGGTGGGTCAGGGCGAGGCCGTTGTTCGGCGCGCCGTCTCCCCGGCCCGGCCTGCGGCGACGCCGCCCCTCGGGACGCTTCCGGCTGCCCGTCCGGCTCCTCCTGCCGAGGCTGCGCCAGCGGCTCCTGCTCCGACGCCGCCGGCCACCCCTGAGCCGGAGCCGCCGGCAGCGGCGCAGGTCGGTGCTGATCCCGGGTCGGACCTGACCGCTCCCCTCCCGGTACTCGCTCCCGCCGCGCCGCCGGGGCGTTCGCCCGAGGCGGCAGCCGCGGCCAATGCCGACTTCTCGCTCCTCGAACTGGTTGAAGCCCACTGGGAGGAGATCAAACGCGATGTGCGGCCGCGCAGCCCTACGGTGCAGGCGCTGCTCCACAGCGTGCGCCCGATAGATGTTGAGGGCAATACCGTTGTGTTGCTGGCCGCCTCGCCCTTCCACAAGGAGAACCTGGAGAAGGCCCAGAACCGCCGGATCGTCGAAGAGGTGATGAAGCGCCACCTGGGCGTCGCAGTCGCATTGCGCTTCACCATCGAGGCCCGAACCGAGTCGCGCGATCTCCGCAGCCAGATCCGTGAGGCTCGCAAGGATGATCTGGTGCGCGCGGCGATGAATATCTTCGAGGCCCATATTGTGGATATTGAACCGCCGGAGGCTTGATGGCCCGTTCTGGAAGGCTCCAGAAGGGGCACGGGTCGGGGAGGGCGAAGCCCTCCCCCACGTCCTCCTCCTGGTGTTGCAGCGAGCTGCGAGGTAGTTGGATGGGTTCGCCCCTCTCCTGGAAACCAGGGCAGCCTGCCGGCGAATGCTGCCGAGGGTGGGACGCTCGCGTTTCCGAGCTTGCGTGGTTACCCCAACGCTGAACACGTACACGCAGTGGTACCCGGGCTGTTTTGCGCCAACCCTGGCTGTGTGGTAAGCTACCAGGGAGCATTCTGAGAAGGCATACCCGGTGGGGCGTTTCACCGCCCCCGGGTGTTCGTACGGTTGTTGCGGGGTCGGGCGTCGCCCCCGGCAGGTGGGTAGGAAGCGGCGCTGCCGCTCCCGTGCGTCTGCAACGCAGGTGTTGAATGACCTCGCTCTGCCAAAGGCGGTGAGCATGGAACACCCGGGTTCCCTGCCTTCACAGTCGTGCGCGCCGCGCCCAGAGATACCCAAGGAGTATGCATGAACCCTCGCCAGTTGCAGCAGATGGCCCAGCAGATGCAGCGCCAGATGCAGAAGATTCAGGAAGAACTCGCCGCCGCGACGGTGGAAGGAACAGCCGGTGGTGGCGCCATTACCGTGCAGATGAACGGCCATCGCGAGGTGCAGAGTATCACCATCGCGCCCGAAGTGGTGGACCCCCAGGATGTCGAGATGCTCCAGGACCTGCTGCTGGCCGCCATCCACGATGCGATGAAGAAGGCTCAGGATCTGGCCGAAGAGCGCATGGGGCC
>JBDNDG010000072.1:0-14426 GCA_046719255.1 Chloroflexaceae bacterium | reverse complement strand
CTGGGTGGCCGGTGCGCGGCCGTGGGGCGGGGCCGGTTGGCCCGGTGGCCGGCGCGCGACCGTGGGGCGGGGCCGGTTGGCCCGGTGGCCGGCGTAGAGACGGCCCGGCGGGCCGTCTCTACGGCACCCCACGGCGCGAACGTCGTTACGGGCGCCCCGGGTGGCGCCGTTGCTGGCAGGGTCTGAACACGTCCGGAAACCCTCACCGGCCAGATTCGGGTATAATGCACCCTATGCCCTGCGGCGAGTCGCGTCGCGGGGACGTGGCGCATTCCGGGCAGTGTCTCCGCAGCGCGAAACACATGAACGATCGCATCTACGTTGCCCTCGATGTCGAAACTACCGGTCTGGTCGCCGGCGTGGACGAGATCATCGAGGTGGCCGCTGTTCGCTTTCGGGGGGCTGAGGTGCTGGAGACCTACAGCCAGTTCGTGCGCCCCCGCCAGTCCCTTCCCCTCAAGATCACCCGGCTGACCGGCATTACGCCGGAGCATCTGGCCCGCGCCCCGCGCTTCAATGCCATTGGCGCCGAGCTGGCCAGCTTCATCGGTCGCCATCCAATTGTGGGGCACTCCGTGAACTTCGACCTGGGCATGCTCCGCGCCCAGGGTATGAACTTTGCCCAGCCGGTCTACGATACGTTCGAACTGGCAACTCTGCTGGTGCCCCAGGCGCCGATCTACCGCCTGGGCGCCCTGGCCGATCACCTCGGCATTCCCCATCCCGAGGATCATCGTGCCCTCAACGACGCGCTGGTTGCCGCGCAGGTCTTTACCCGTCTGCTTGAGCGGATCGGCGCCCTCGATCTCGATGACCTTGGTGAGATTGTGCGCCTGACCCAACCCATCGCCTTCCCCATGCGCGAACTGTTTGTGGAGGCGCTGAAAGCGCGTATGCAGCGCGCCTTTAGCGACGCGCCGCGTAGCCCCCGCCAGCAGCGCGAACCTGCCGATGAGCCAGCGCCCCTGAAGCCTACCGGGAGCACGAGCCCGCTGGACATCGAGCAGATCAGCGCCTTCTTCGCCCCCAATGGCCCGCTGGGTCAGCACTTCCCACGCTACGAGCCGCGCCCATCCCAGGTTGATATGGCCCGCACCGTGGCCCGGGCCTTTAACCAGAGCGCCCCCCTGCTGGTTGAGGCCGGTACGGGTACCGGCAAAAGCCTGGCCTACCTGGTGCCCGCGGCGCTCTTTGCCGCTGCCCGCGGAGAACGGGTCGTGATCTCGACCAATACCATCAATCTCCAGGATCAGCTCTTCTTCAAGGACATCCCCGCCCTTCAGCGGATCATGGCCGCCGGGACCAACGCCCGTGCTGGCGCTCGTCGCGATCCGCCCTTTACCGCCGCGCTGCTCAAGGGCCGGGGCAACTACCTGTGCCTCAAACGCTACCACGAACTGCGCCGCCACGAGAACCTTACCCCCGATGAGGTGCGCGCGCTGCTCAAGGTGCAACTCTGGCTGCCTACCACCAGCACCGGCGATCGGGCCGAGTTGCTGCTGGTGGACCGCGAAAACGCCGCCTGGGGCCGGATCAACGTCACGCCCGAGACCTGCACCGGCCCGCGCTGCACCTATTTCCGCGAGTGCTTCTTCTTCAAGGCCCGCCGTATGGCCGAGGCCGCGCACATCGTTGTGGTCAACCACGCCCTGCTGATCGCCGATCTGGCCGCGCCGACCAATGTGCTGCCACCCTACGGTCACCTGATTGTTGACGAAGCCCATAACCTCGAAGATGTCGCCACCGATCAACTCAGCTTCAGTGTTGACCAGGCCACCCTGCTGATGTTTCTCGACGATATCTTTCTGGAAGGTGGAGCGCAACTGGTCAGCGGCCTGCTCGCCGACTTGCCCGCCCGGCTGCGCGAGGGGTTCGCCAATGAGCGCCTTCAGCAGCAGGTCGAACAGATCGCCGTTCACCTGCGCCCCACCCTCGAGCGTGCCCGCGCCGCCGTCTACGATAGCTTCAACCGCCTCAGCGCCTTTGTGGCCGGCGAAGGCAACGACACCCAGTACGACCCGCGCCTGCGGATCACGCCCCAGGTACGCAAGCGCCCGATCTGGCAGGAGATCGAAGCGGCCTGGTCCAACCTTACCGATACGCTCACCGTCATCGGTGACGGGCTTGGTAAGATCGAGACCCTGCTGCGCGAACTGGAGCCTGACGACCTGCCGGGCTACGACGAGCTGCTCCTGCGGGTGGAACATCTGCGCCGCTTTGCCACCGACGCCCGCGTGCGCATCGGCCACGTCATTTTTGGTGATGAGGAGAGTATCACCTGGCTCACCCACGAGCGCCTGCGTGACGTTTTAACCCTCACCGCCGCGCCCCTGAGCGTCGCCGAGATCCTCCAGGCCCAGCTATTCGCCCAGAAACAGACCACCGTGCTGGCCTCGGCCACCCTGACGGTCGAAGGCTCTTTTGCCTTTGTGGGTAGCCGGGTCGGGTTGAGCGAAGCCGACGAGTTGATCCTTGAGTCGCCCTTCGACTACCAGCGTCAGGCACTGGTGTACATTCCCGACGATATCCCCGAGCCGAACCAGCAGGCCGTCGAGCAGGCGCTGATCGACGTGAGCCTCGCCGCTGGCGGTCGCACCCTGGCCCTCTTCACCGCCAACAGCGCCCTCAAACAGACCTACACCGCTATCCAGGAGCCGCTGGAGGAACACGAAATTGCCGTCCTCGGCCAGGGGATCGACGGCAGTCGGCGCATGCTGCTCGAGCGCTTCAAAGACTCGCCGCGCACCGTGCTCCTCGGCACAACCAGTTTCTGGGAAGGGGTGGACGTGGTTGGCGACGCGCTCTCAGTGTTGATGATCGCCAAGTTGCCCTTCAGCGTTCCCAGTGACCCGATCTTTGCCGCGCGGAGCGAGCGCTGCTCCGACCCGTTTGGCGAGTACGCCGTGCCGCAGAGCATTCTGCGCTTCAAGCAGGGTTTCGGGCGCCTCATCCGCAGCGCCGACGATCGAGGTGTCGTCGTCTGCCTCGACCGGCGCCTGTTAACCAAGCGCTATGGCCAGCAGTTTCTCGCCTCGCTACCCCACACCCGCGTGCGTACCGGCCCCCTCAAGCAACTGCCGGCCCTTGTGGCCCGGTTTCTCGACTCCGCGTAATACCAGATGGATATGAAGACACCGCGCGGTTTAGTTCGGCTCTACAGCTCCACACCTCCATACAGGGCTTTGTGGAGCTGTAGAGCTGTGGAGTTGTGAAACTGTCGGTGCGATACCCGTCCTGCCGGGAGGGTGATGGGTAGGCGCTCACCCTTCGGGCCGTCCACCACCCCGCGCGGGCGGGCATCCCGCCCGCATCCATGTTCCTGCCGTTGCACCGCACAATGCCAGAATGAAAACAGCTATACCTGGGAGGGCGCAGCACTCCCAGGCCCTCCCCTCAGGTAGGAGCATGGGGAACCTCGGGTTCCCCAAATGTTCACATCAGCACGCCGTTCGCATACGTTTATTCGTTTCCCATTCGCCGGCGCATTTGTTCCTGGGAGGGCGCAGTCCTTCCGGATACCCCTCGTAAGGTAGGGCAACCCGGTTGCGCCACCTCCGGTAAGTATGTCGAACCGCACCCCACTAGCAGTGAAGGGTGTGAAAGCGCGCAACCTGGCTCCGTCCCCTGCACGAACACCGAGGCGGATGCGCTACACAATGCTCAGATGCCCTGTCCCTTCGACCACGCTCCCCTCTTCGCTCACGCGCTCTCCCGCCGCATCCAGGTTTGGCGGGCCGCAACGATCTGCTCCAGCGACAGCCCGGCGCGACAGCGGTCGAAGGCCGCCTGGAGTTCAACCTCGTTGAATCCGCCCGGCTGCTCAGAAAGACCAGCCGGGTCTGCGGCAGCTCGTCGATTAGCTGGGTGTCGATGTTGATGCTGCCGAAGTCGTTGACCAGTACCGCCACTTTCAGACCGTGGTCAGCGTACAGGATACGGTTAAGCAGCGTGGTCTTTCCCGCGCCGAGAAAGCCGGTCAGTATCGTGAGCGGAACGGGTGTGACAGAAGCCGCAACGGATATGGCGGTCTCCTCCACTGAAGCAGGCGTTCAGCCGATGGCGTAGCAGCTCAAACTCTTCGTGCAGCCGCTCGCCGATCGTCCGGTAGACGCAGGCGTCGAGCGGCCGGGAAGTTTGGCGCCCGGTCGTGGTGCTACCTTCGGCGCGGGCGACAGCAGTTGCAGTCGAGGCCGTGAAGGGCGCGCGCCACCGGGAGAGGCGTGGTTCAGGGCCAGGTCTGGTGTGACCATTTCGGGGGACCTGCTGGCCTTGACAGTATATTTGATATACACTATCATTAGTTGTGTCCGCCGTACAGATTTCAGGTATGTCTCCTCCTTCTGAATTGATAGAACATCTCATCTAAGATGAACGCCATTTGAGATGACGCAGCGCGCTCTGATGCGCTCGGCCTCATTCCAGGACTCTGACCGTTGTACCCTCATAGTCTCTTCCGCGACGCGGGCATCCGTGAGGGTGACCGGGTACGCTCGCCGGTGGAGTCCTGTGACCGCGGCCCGTGCGCTCACTCACTCCGGGTCAAATCATAGCCATCAGCCGTTAGCCATGATCATTGCTTGCGATGAAGGCATATGCAGCTCGCAAACCCATCTCTGAAACCATCTGGCACGTTCCCGAGCGACGGGTGAGCCGGGGTACGACGCTGTTGGCTCAGCAATGCCGGCATTGGGGCTGCGATGTGCGTCGCCCGGGGGGTAACCTGCTCCTGGATTACGGCTTTGCTCGCATCCGCCCACTGGAAGGCGTCGAGGACAGCACGCCGTCGCGTTCACGGCATGCGAGGATCACGGCGCCCGCGGAGAACTCCGGGGTGACACTGAACCCTGCAACCATCTTGTGATCATCAGCCGCAACCTCAACGGCGTTCTCACTCGTATCGACTGGTCTGGTGAGGATCGTATGCTCCATAAGCCACTGACAGTCGGCTACAAACGGCTCATGCCGATCGCCACACTCGTCATACTCGCCCTGATCGTCGGACAGGCGCTGTTTCAGAGCTTGAGCGCCTGGCTCTCCGGCGCAGAGCTGAAAAACATGGTCCCGGTCTTTGAAGCGCCAATCGCCAGCGCCGGCAAGGCGCTCGGCGTCGCGCTCACGGCCTGGATCCCCGCCTGGAGCATTCCTACACCTGTTGGGCCGATCGATGTACAGAAAACGGTAGCCTGCATCATCTACGAGTGGTTCAAACTGCCAATTATTCTCTTCCTGACGACGTTCGGGATGACCCTGCTGCGTCTGCGGGTAGGCACGAGATGGATCAAGCGCACCCTTGGCCGAAACGACCTCATCGGCGCCGCGGGCGGCGCGCTGCTGGGCATGTTCACCCCGGTCTGCTCATGCACGGTGACCAACCTCTATGCAGGCATTGTGGCCGGGGGCGCCAGCCGGCGCGCATCGGCGGCATTTCTTTTCGCCAGCCCGGCTCTGAACGAGTTCGCGATCATCCTTATGTTCGTGATCACCGGCCCACTCGGTGGCAGCATCTACCTGCTGGCCGGCATCGTTGGCGCCCTGATCACCGCCTGCGCAGCCCCGCTGCTGGGGCTTACGCCCGAGCGGTTTGTGGGCGACGCGATCCGATTGCAGCCCACAAATCAGGTGCAGCCCGAGTCCGTGCTCGTGCGCGCCCATCGTGAGACCTGCCACCTCTTCAAGCGCTTGTTCGGGGTGGTGTTGCTGAGCGGGTTGCTGGCCGGTGTGCTGATCAACTTCAACCTGACGCTGGTGGCGAGCCTGCAGCAGGCCGGGGCGGCCTGGTGGGGGCCGCTGGTGGCCACGGTTATCGGCTTATCGCTGGATATCAATGCAGCCTCAATGGCGCCAATCCTGGTGGCCCTGGTCGATATTGTGCCGACCGGCACGCTGGTGGCGACGATGATGACCACGACTGTCTCATCCATCCCCGAGTGGGCAATGCTCAATAAGCTGATCGGACGGTGGAGCACGATCAAGGTGGTCGGCTGGTTTGCCACCTATGTGACCCTGCTTGGCCTGGGGCTGAACGCCATCTTCGCGCGGTGAGGGCAGGGATGGTCTGGCCTGGCCGCGCCGGAGCTGAGGCCAGCATGGCATGCACCGTCGTTAGTGCGCGCCACCCCGGCGAGCGCCTGGCGCCGGGGCTGGCTGCTGCGGCGCTGGCGGTATCGTTACCAGCAGTACCGGTGGCCGACCTGCGCAGAATGGTCGTCGAAAATGATGCACTCTATCATTTATGAAGGAAGGAGATGCTCGTGAAGGTCGCATATGTTTTCGTGACCAACATGTCGGCTACGTACAAGCTGGGGAAGATGATCTTGCCGCAACTTGAGCAGGGCTTTCACGGCGCTCAGGTGGTGGGGATGATGTTCTTCGATGACAATCTATACGTCTTGCGTCGGGGGGAGCCGGTTGGCGAACGCCTGGCGAAGATCGCCAGAGAGCAGAACATACTGCTCATGGTGTGTGACCGTTGCGCCATCGAGCGAGGTCTGGCAGAGGGCGATTTCTCGCAGTGCGGTATGGAAGAAGTGCACGCAAAAGGTCTGGTCGAAGGCGTAGTGGCCGGCTGTTTCCCACAACTGTACACTGCGCTGTCGGACAATACCCCGGATCTGGTGATTTCATTGTAGCGTTGAAGACCGCAGGGCAGCACAGTCCATGCCAGTGCATTGCGCCGTTTCGCTGTGTGGACGTAGCTATGCTGGCGATCCGCCCGGCCACTATCGCCGAAGTTACCGGCATGCAGGCAGTCGGCGCAGTAGCCTGGCGCAACACCTGCACTGGCTTCATGCCGGACGGCTTCCTGGCGACGGCTTCACGCGAGCCTGGACCAGCAAGGCGTTCAAGGGCTCGCTTGCCAACTCTCGCGTCGGGCTGCTGGTAGATACGCTTTCCCTGAAAGCCCCCGCGCAAGGCGTGGGGCGACCCGCTTGCCTTACCCTCCAACCGGCGCTGGCGTCATCTGGCGCCCTGGTGGATGGGCATTACCCCGCCAGATATGCGGACTATGCCGCACCCTGATGAAAAGCCATTCTCCTGGGAGGGCGTAGCCCTCCCAAACCCTTCCCTCAAGCAGGAGCATGGGGAACCCCGGGTGCCCCGTATGTTCACGTGAGGAAAACGTCGGTTCATCCCCGGACGGTGCGCCCCACCCCGAACAAACAAACGCTTCAGAGAGGACCAACCCTCCCCGAAGCGTTCCTGCGGCCGCGATGCCCCGGCAATGCCCGGCGCGCCACACTAGCGTTCCTGACGACGCAACTCCTTCAGCAGCGCATCCACGTCAACGCCTGCCTGCCGGGCCAGACGTGCCTGTTCCAGCAGGCGGGCCTCGGCCTCGGCGCGCCGGGCCTCGGCCTCTGCCACGCGGCGCCGATCCTCCTCCATCGTCAGCAACCGGTCCTCCTTCGCCTGTTCATTGGCCCACCGGAAGGCCTGCTCCCAGAAGAGCCCGGCCTCGCGAAAGAACAGGGAGAAAATCCCGTTAGTATTGCCAACCGGCCGGTCACTCATGGTACGCTCCTTGGACAACCTCTTCGCAAGGGTCACGGACACCATATGCGGCTGCGCCGCACCCTACAGGAATGAAAAGCGATACTCCCGGGAGGGCCTGGCTCTGTCAAACCCTCTCCGCTGGCGGGTTGTTTCCTGGGAGAGGACAGCCACCCTCCCCCAGCGGAGGAGGAGACCAGGCCCCTCCCCACAGCACAGCGGGGGGAGGCTGGAAGGGTGCAGAACGCTTTACACCCTCCCTGCCGGGTGGCTGAGCATCCCTCCGAGCCCTCGTGGCATGACCACACTGTTGCTATTGTATGTCCTGAATGGAGAAAAGTCAACGCATCCTATTGCTTATGTTGCAAAACAACGCCGCGGGTGCTATACTCAAATCGGTCACCAGGTGACATATATGCAAGAGTTCCTTCCAGTGCGGGCGTTTCTGCGCTGCCTGGTCTAGCGAGGAGTCTCGTATGCAGCCGTTGCGCTCTGCCAATCCAGCAATCACCACAGAGCAGCGATACATTGACCTGGGCGGGCAGGTGAGCCACACCTTCCATTTTGCGGCGCCGCTCGACCTGGCCTACGAGTACTTCCTCGATGTGCCGGCAGTTTTCCGCCTGCTGCCCGATGCTCTGGATTGTCACGGCTACGGCCCCGAGCGGTACCGGCTGATTGTCGGCGCCACTGATGGCCACGGGCACAGTATGGCGGCCATCTTTGACTTGCATTTGCAGGCTAACCCCGGGCAGGTGATCCGCATTGTCCCGGCCAGCGACGGCCCGAAGCACTCCCTGTCAGGGCTGGCCTTTCCCGGCGCGCTCTGCGCCGAGGCCGTCTTCTTCCCCGAACCTGGCGGAACCATGGTCGAGTACAGCGTGGAGATCGAACTGAGCATCCCCATCCCCAGTGTGTTGCGGTTCATGCCGACCAGTTTCCTTCAAACGCTCGGCGAGCGTTCGATGGAGTTCAAGATGACGCACATGATCAACGGCTTTACCCGCAACATCACCCGCGATTTTTATACCTGGGCCGTCGGGGCTGGTTAGCTTAACCGTACCACGCTGCGTGCCCGGTGTGCAGTGTTGCGAAGAAACGGGAAATTGCGGGGAGGGCGCCGCCCTCCCCGCGCCTGTTTTCGTTCCAACCGAATCAGGGTGGCCCGACGGCAAACCCCTAATCGCGCCACCTGTCCTCGCGGCCCTGCGGCTCGGCCGGAGTGTGGACGTGCGCCTCACCGACGGCACGCTCAAGCTCCCCGATCACGGCCTTGAAGGTCGTGGCCCCCAGGGTGATCAGGCTGCCATGGTCCACCCGCTGCTGCCCGGTGACCGGCTGGCCGTTGACGAAGATGGCCGCCCGCGGGTCCAGAGAGACGACGAACCAGCGTCCCAGGGCTGCCCGGAACTCCGCGTGGCGGGGGAGGATCAGGCGATCCTGGAACACCATCCCGCACTCTGGATCGGTGCCCAGGATCGTGCTGCGCGCCGAGAAAACGATGGACTGGCCCACGCGGGAGCCGGAGATCCCGATCAGCGAGAGTGACTTTGTCATAAGCGTGCCTGTGTGTTGTAAGAATACCTGCATGCGGCGCTGCCGCACACCACCCGGGTGACGTGAAGTGCCCACGGAAGGGCGGAGCCTTCCCACCAGGCAGGGGGTCGGGGAAACCCGACCTGTTCTATTTTTACCTCAGGATAATTGATGTTGCGTCTGTTGTAACACTCTTTACCCCTGTATGTCAAGTCGGGATCGCCCCGAAATGCGCGCCCTCTCAGGGCTGATGCAATTTCCTGTCAGCCGTCCATGCGGCTGCGCCACACAACGCCAGAATGAACATATTCATTATTCCCGGGAGGGCGTAGCCCTCCCAAACCCCCCATGCGGAGAGCTTGCCGCTCCCACCGGCAGGGGTATGGGGATATCTGGTTTCCCCACATGTTCACATCAGGACAGGCGCGGCGCGCGCCGTGCTATAATTGCCGATCGTAGATTTCGGAATGCCGATCGGCGCAAGCTCTGCTGCCGTCCGGTTGCCAGCGATGGGCGCAGGGGCCTGGCCGCCCCATCTCTTCCCGCGCCGGTGGCGCAGGCGCATAACTCAGCAGAGCTGTGGCGTTCTGGTGCGCTCCGGTCGCGGCGCGCATTCGGCAGGCTCGGTTTCAGCTGCTATGAGCGCCTCCAGGAGGAAGGCGATGGCCGGCGGCGATGGCGTCCAGCGGGTGCGCATCTACATGCGGCGCGATGACATGTGGAAAGGCGAGGCGCGCTATCTGGCGTTGCTCGAAGAGTTGCGCCACCTGGGCGCTACCGGCGCTACGGCTCTTCAGGGGTTGGGGGGCTTCGGGCCGGGCCAGCGCTTCCGCCCCGCCGTTCCCGAGCGTCCCGATCGCCATCAACCTGTGGTAGTGGAGTGGGTGGATCGCGCCGAGCGCGTCGCGCGACTGTTGCCGCTGCTCGAGGAGCTGATCGGCGAGGCTCTGGTGACACTGGAGGAGGTCACCGTCTACCGCGGCGGGCTGCGCCCCGGCGGCCCCTTCGCCGCCGACCGCACGGTTGGCGATGTGATGCGCCGCCCTGCGCCCGCCGTTGGGGCTGACGCGCCGCTGCGCCAGGTCCTGGCGACGATGCGCGCCGCCGGTATTGCAACCCTGCCGGTGCGCGATGATGCCGGACGCCTGGCCGGGGTGATTGCCGCGTCCGATCTGCGCTACCGGGCCGGGCTGCGCCTGCCGCTCGCCCTCCTCGACCTGCTCACCCCCGAGGAGCGTGATCTGACCCTCGCACCCCTCGACGTACGCACCGCCCGCCAGGTCATGCGCGTTGACCCGTGCGGGGTCAGCGTCAGCGTGGCCGTTCCCCAGGCCATTGTCAGCCTGGTGGAGTGGGGGCACGAGCACCTGCCGGTGATTGACCGCGCCGGGATGCTCGTCGGTCTCATAGGCCAGAGCGAGATCCTCCGTGCTGCGGTTGAGCACGCCACCAGCGCCTCCTCCGGCGCGCGCGACGTCGAGCCGCCCACCACTGTCGTGCTGATGCTCCAACCCGCTCCCAGCGTTCCCGCCGACCTGGGCCTCGACCAGGCCCTGGCCCACCTGCTGGCCGCTCCGGAGCAACCGCTCCTGGTAGTGAACGATGGTCGCATCGTGGGCGCGCTCGATCTCGCTGGCGCGCTGCAGAGCCTTGCCGGTGCCGAACGCGCCGCCCTCCTGGCAGCGCTGAGCCAGCCCGCGTCGCCAGCGGCGCCCCTGCCCGGCGCCGGACGCCGCTGCGCTGAACTGTGTGCCCCTCCTCCCCCTGCCATAGCCCCCCAAACCAGCCTGATCGAAGCCGCCCGGCACCTCCTTGAAGCCCGCGTGGACCGCCTCGCCGTCGTGGATGCAGAGCAGCGATTGTTGGGTATAATTGGGCGCGGCGGAATTATGCGCGCCCTCCTCCAGCAAAGTGAGTAGCGTAGCCCCTGCCGCCCATGGCCAGCAGCGAAGCGTCCGAGCGATACGGGGCAAGCGTCGCCCACCCGGCAGCCGGAGGGACAGCCCTTAGCCGCCCACCCCGTAGAAAGGCTGCGGGGAGAGCACAGCCCTCCCCGCGTCTGAACCCTGCCCCTTTGGGCTCAACCAGATAGGCCATTCATAGCACCGCGACTCGAACAATGAGCAAAACCTTCCTGATCACCGGTGGCGCCGGATTCCTGGGTATCAACCTCACGCGCTACCTCCTCGACCGTGGCCACCATGTCCGCTCCCTCGACATCGCCCCCTTCGACTACCCCGAACGTGCCCGCGTGGACGTGCACACCGGCGATATCCGCGACCGCGCAGCCGTGGACCGCGCCATGCAAGGGGTGGACCAGGTGGTGCATACTGCGGCGGCCCTGCCACTCTACAAACCTGCCGACATCTTCTCCACCGACATTGATGGCACCCGCAACGTGCTCCAATCGGCCCTGGAGCACGGCGTCGAACGCTTCATCCATATCTCCACTACCGCCGTCTATGGCATTCCGGACCACCATCCGCTCCTTGAGACCGACCGGCTTGACGGGGTGGGACCCTACGGCGAAGCCAAGGTACGGGCCGAAGAACTCTGCCTCAGCTACCGCGCGCGGGGCATGTGCGTGCCGATCATCCGCCCGAAATCGTTCATCGGCCCGGAACGGCTCGGCATCTTTGCCATGCTCTACGATTGGGCCAGGGACGGCAAACACTTTCCCCTGCCCGGCAACGGTAAGAACCGCTACCAGTTGCTCGATGTCGAAGATCTCTGCGAGGCCATCTACCTCTGCGCCACCCTCGATCGCGAGCGGGTCAACGACACCTTCAACATCGGGGCCAGAGAGTTTACGACGATTAAAGAAGATTTCCAGGCTGTTCTCGATGCGGCAGGGTTTGGCAAGAAGATCATAACCTTTCCCGCCGCGCCGATGACCGCGGCCCTGATGATGCTGGAGCGGCTCAAACTCTCGCCGGTCTACAAATGGGCCTATGGCACGGTCACCGAAGACTCCTTCGTCTCGGTGGAGAAGGCCGAACGGGTGCTGGGCTTCAAGCCGAAGTATTCAAACAAAGAGGCCCTGGTGCGTAACTACCGCTGGTACATCGAGCACCTCGACGAGTTCAAGCACGCCACCGGCGTCTCCCACCGCGTGCCCTGGAACCAGGGTGTTCTGAAGCTGGCCAAGGTGTTCTTCTAGCAGGTCCGGTGCGGCTTCGCCGCACGACGATGCGATGTAAAGAGATTACGTGGGAGGGCTGTTCCCTCCCACACCCTCCCCGCCGGGAGGGACGTGAGGAAAGCCGGTTTCCGGTGGGCGCGTCTCGGGGTTGAGGCTCCGATCCTGGTGGGTATACCGCTCCACAATGCGCTGAATAATTGCACTGGTTGACAATCCCGCGGCATAGGGCAGCAGAACCACCTGCCCGCCCTGAGCGGCAATGATCCGCGCTTCGGGCAGACGCGCCAGGTCGGGCGCGTGATCAGAGGCGGCATAATCGCCGCCCTTGACGTACACGTCGGGCCGCAGCGCGCTGACGATGGCCTCAGCCGTAGGCTGGTCGAAGATGGTCACGTGGTCCACCGCCCGCAGGGCGCCAAGCACCGCGGCGCGCTCGGCCTGCGGCATGATGGGGCGCAGCGGCCCTTTGATCGCCCGGGTCGAGGTGTCCGAGTTAAGCGCCACCACCAGCACATCGCCGAGCGCCCGCGCCCGCTCCAGGTAGCCGACATGCCCGGCGTGGAGCACATCGAACACCCCGTTGGTCAGCACCAGGCGCAACCCGCTAGCCTGCCAGGTCTCGCGCAATGCCACTAACTCGGCCAGTGATAGCAGTGCCATGGGCGTCTCGGCCTGGTTGCGTGCCATCGAGCGCAAGAAGAATGAACCCTTGCGCGGAGAACGTGGATTGCCCTGTACGACCGTGGAGGCTACTTCCGATACGGAGAAGCCAGCACGCCCAGCACCGCGGCGGTAAGGGCTACCACAAGGGTACAGCCATAGAGAATCGGCAGCAACTCGGGAACGAAGATCTTCCCCGCCGAGACCACGGCGGAGGTGACCAGAAAAGCGGTGGTCAGGGGAAAGGTCTGAACATTGGCGATCCAGAGCCCCCGGCGCCACTGGCCGCGGCGCACGCGCTCCAGCGAGCAGCGCCCGATCGCCGTGCCGGCGGCGGACATCAGCGTCCATAAAAATGTAGCAATAAAGATGTTCCAGGCCTGTTCCGGAAACGTCCAGCGGAAGGCCGCTCCGCCGATAACCCCAAGGATGGCGCTGACGGACAGCGACACAATAAAGGCGAGTGACATGCTTACGATGCTCCTGCGGAAGGCGCGCTCAGGCGCGCGTAGTCTTCCTGGCTGATAAACTCACCGCCTTCGATCGAGCGGCTCACTTCACGACGGTGGGCATCAAAGGTCAGTTCGGCGTAGATCAGCCGGAAACAGCGCGCGTCCATAATCTCCTTGCGCAGGCGATACCCGCTGACCTGCTCGTGATCATCGTACTCGACGGTGAGGTCATTCAGCAGATGAATGCGCACGTGCACCGGAGCGCCGCAGCGACCGCAGCGCACATAGAGGTGCAGCGCGTGGTCATCCAGGCCGGTGCGGCCACGACCAGCGAACAGGCGACGCAGTAGATCCATACGCTCAGATTCTTGTGATGGTCAGCGCCATACGTTCATCATAGCAGGATTCGCCCGCCCGCCGCAAGGACATTGCATGGGCGCACAGGGCTGTGGCAACGCCGTGGGAGCTTGCGCTCCAAACCCCGGTTTTCTGGGTATCCTGGCGGCATAGCCACCTCGCCATGGCTCATTTGCAGAAAGCGCCCCTCCGTGCTACAATAAACAGGCTGAATAACAGCGCGCTCCCGCGCGCCCGCTGCCGGCGTAGCTCAATTGGCAGAGCAACGGTTTTGTAAACCGTCGGTTCAGGGTTCAAGTCCCTGCGTCGGCTCCAGGTGCTCTGGGTCGGTACCGAAGTGGCCAAACGGGGCGGTCTGTAAAATCGCTGGCTAACGCCTTCGCAGGTTCGAATCCTGCCCGGCCCACCAGAACGAAGTGAGCATACAGGGTAGAAACCGGAGCGGGCTGTCCACGTCTCCGGCGCCTGAGATGGTCACTTCGCTACGCGCCTACGTAGCTCAGCCGGTAGAGCACGTCTTTGGTAAAGACGAGGTCACGGGTTCGAGTCCCGTCGTAGGCTCCAGACGTGGCGCGGCCGAGAGGGTGCCGCGCTGAAATGCTCGTGCCGGAAAAGCCGGCACGAGCGGCGCGTTTTATTGAGAGTTTAAGGAGCACGGGAGTGGCCAAGCAGAAATTTGAGCGGACCAAGCCGCACGTCAACATCGGGACGATTGGGCACGTGGACCACGGCAAGACGACCCTGACCGCGGCGATTACCAAGGTGCTCGCCCTGAAGGGCGCAGCCCA
>JBDNDG010000071.1:0-14469 GCA_046719255.1 Chloroflexaceae bacterium | reverse complement strand
CAGGCGACGGGCCGTCGTTGTACTATTTCACTGCGCTGGCCTACTTCCTCTTTGGTGACGGCGATGCCCAGGCCCGCCTGCCGATGGCCGTGGCCGGGATTGTGATGGTCGCTTCGACCTGGTGGCTGCGACCCTACCTGGGGCGCCGGGGGGTGCTGGTGGCAGCGGTGCTGCTGGCGTTTTCCCCTTCGCTGCTCTACTACACGCGCTTTGCGCGCCATGATGGCCTGATGGTGCTCTGGGAGCTGTGGATGTTCATCGGGGCGCTGCGCTGGCTCGATAGTGGTCGTTCGGGCTGGTTGTACCTGACTGCTGCGGCAGTGGCCCTGGCGATTGCTACTCACGAACTCTACTACATTCTGCTGTTCATCTTTGGCGTCTTTGTGCTTATGCGCCTGCTCGCCGAGAGTCGCTTCGCCCGCTATCTGAACTGGTTCCTGCTGGCCGTGATCGGCGTCTCGCTGGTTCTGATGCTGGTGAATCCGCGCATTCCGGTGGGCCAGGGGCTGTACTTCGGCGAGAAGGCGTTCCTGGTGGCTTCGGCCTTCTTGCTGGCCTGGCTTTGCCAGCAGTTGTGGGACCCGGCGCCGGTCTTGTTGCCGCGTCTGCGCGCGCTGTGGAACGAGCAGCGAACGACGTTGTGGATCGCTCTGGCTATTCTGGGTGGCATCTACCTGGTGCTCTACTCGTCGTTCTTTGCCCATATGCGCGGGGCCTTCGACGGTCTCTACGCTGGCCTGGCCTACTGGCTCGGAAGCCAGCAGGAGTATGCCCGTGGCGATCAGCCCTGGTACTACTACCTGATGCTCTTACCGCTCTATGAGCCGCTGGCCGTGCTGGCCGCTATCGGCGTGGTTGTGGCGCTGATCGTCGCCGTGACGCGGCGCTTGCTGGCCCGCCGGCGCGCCACCTCTTCCGTGTCGGGCGACGAGGCGCCGGAGGCGGAGGCCGGGGACGCATGGGCAGGCCCCTCGCCGACCGGGCTGCCCGCGCTGCCCGGCGAATTGCAGCCCTGGGGACTCTACCCGTTGCTCACCACGTTCTGGTTCTGGACGGCGGTGATCATTTTTTCCTGGGCCGGCGAGAAAATGCCCTGGCTGGTAGTGCATATGGCCCTGCCGGGGGCGCTGCTGGCCGCCTGGACGCTGGCGCGCCTGCTCGACGTCGTTGAGCGTGAGGGGCGCGCGGTGGGCGCGGCGCCTGCCTCCGGCGAGACCGGTGACCCGCCCGCGGACGGTGCCAGGCCATACTGGCTGATCGGACTGGTGCCGCTGGTCACCACCCTGGCCGCCGTTGCGATTGGCGTGGCGCTCTGGCGCATAGGGGCCGGTGCCCAGGGCCAGGAGTGGCAGCGCAATCTCTTGCAGGGCCTGGTACCCCTGTTCATCGCCGGGGGCCTGGTGTACGCCGTGCTTACCCTGGCCGGCATCCTCGGTGCGCGGCTGGTCCTGGCCCTGGTCGGTCTGACGCTGGCCCTGGCGATCGGCTCCTACACCGTGCGGGCCACCTGGATGGTTGTGTATCACCATCCCGATACCCCGATCGAGCCGCTGATCTACACTCAGACCGCCCCGGAGGTGCCCCGCTACGTCGCCGATATTCGCGAAATCGCGATTAACCTGACCCGTGGCAACCGCACCCCGGAGGACCAGACCGGCGGTCTGAGCATGCCGGTGTTCATTGACAGCGGTGATGAAAGCGGCGAGGGGTCCCTGGCCTGGCCGCTGCAATGGTACTTCCGCGATTTCAAGAACCTGGCCTGGACCAAACGCGATCGCTTTCAGACCGAACCCGGCCCGCAGACGTTTATGGTGTCAATGCCTGACGGCTCGACCGCCCCGGCGCCCGTGGTGCTGCTCTACCGCCCCCATGTGACTGAAGCGGTGCGGAGTGTGCTCCAGGAAGCCTATGTGCAGCCCTACGGCCCGGTAGGGGTATTCAACTGGTGGTTCCCCGAAGGCGATAAGTGCTCTCCCAATAGCCCCGGTTACAAACGCTTCTACTACAGCACGTGGACGCCGGTGGACCAGTTTCTGAAGCCGCCGGGGGCCGGCGGCTCGGGTGGCTGTGGGCGCGACATTTCGGCGGAGGTGCACGGACCTTACGCCCCGCTTCTCTGGCCGTTCCGGGTTGAGAACTGGAACTGGCTGCTTGCCGTCGCCGAAGATAATGGGCCGTTACGTGCTGTACCGCGAGTTGCCTTACCCCCTGGTTCCCGGCGCTCGTGAGATGGAGGTATGGGTGCGGAGCGATCTGGTGGCCGGCGGCATGGGGGCGACAGTAGCTGCTCCGACCACCCCCGACCTGCGTCTGGTGGCCCGGCAGGCGCTGGCGCTGCCCGCCGGGAGCAGCCTGCCAACGGGCGTGGCGGTGGACGCACAGGGCAATCTCTACGTCGCCGACACCGGTGGTCACCGCATTCACGTCTACGGCTCCGACGGGCAGTTGATCCGCAGTCTCGGCGGGCAGGGCGCGGCCCTTGGCGAGCTGTACGAGCCGCGCGGGTTGGCCGTTGACGCCCAGGGCAACCTGTATGTAGCCGATACCTGGAACGCGCGCGTCGTCAAATACGATCCCCAGGGCCGGGCCGTTGCTGCCTGGGGTAGTGGCGATCAGGACCTGGGCGACGGCCGGCGCGCGACGATCACCGAAGGCGATCCCGCGCGTAACGCCGCTGCCCCCCTGGGCCTGTTCGGGCCCCGCGGCGTGGCGGTGGATGCCCGGGGTAACGTTTACATTGCCGATACGGGTAACCGTCGTATTATTGTGACCGACAGCGACGGCGCGTTCCTCTACCAGTTTGGCTCTGCCGGCGCCGAGCCAGGTCAGTTCAACGAGCCGACCGGCCTGGCGGTGGACGGGCAGGGCAATCTCTACGTCGCCGACACCTGGAATAGCCGGGTGCAGGTCTTTGCCCCCGACGGCTCCGGACGTGTCGGTCCCATCCCTATCGTCACCTGGCAGGTGACCGGCTGGCGCCCGAACACGTATGATGACCCTGCGCTTGTCGCCGGCCCCGACGGCACCGTCTTCGTCAGTATACCCAGCCGGAGCCAGGTCGTCTCGTTCAACCTGCGCGGCGATCCGCTGCTGCGCTGGAGCGGCCAGGGCAACGACCTGATCGCCCTGACCAGTCCGAGCGGTCTGGCTGTGGATGCCGAGGGGGCGGTGTGGGTGGCGGATCGGGCCACCAACCGCGTGTTGCGCTTCGTCTTGCCTGAGGTCGCTCCGCAGGGCTAAGCGTGGGGAACACAACGGGTTTCCCTGGAAAGTCGCAGCCCTCCCCAACCCTTTCCACAGGGAGGGGCAACCCTGTTTCCGCAAACCTCAACCGCGGTTGGGGTTGCCTGGCACCTCGATGGGTAGAGGGCATGGGGTAACCCGGTTTCCGCAGATGAATGATCGCAAAAAAACAATGGATTATACCCACCTCAACCATTACGTTCCCCCGGTCAGCGAAGGGATGAGCGATGCCTGGAAGCGCTTGCTGGCCCATCTGGGCGAGTACACGGCGCTGGTGGTGCGCGCCCTGAATCTGCGACCCACTGCCGTAACTCTCTACGGGCAAACGGAGCAGCACCTGCTGGTGCGTATCTCGACGCCTGATGAGCACCTGATCCTGCGGATCGCTCCCGAAGACGACCTGGCGGCGCACGTCTTTTTTCTGCGCATGATGAGTGCCCAGAACCTGCCCGCGGCGCGGCTCATCCAGCGGGACCTGTCGTGTACCCTGGTGCCCTTTGCCTACACGCTGGAAACCTTCACGCCGGGTGTGCCCGCGGCGGCGCTGGGCGAGCCACACCTGCTGCACGGCGCGGGGCGTCAGGCCGGGCGCGCCCTGCGGCGTATGCACCGCATTAGCACCCCCGGGGCGGGGCGCCCGCGCATGACGGGGCGCTGGCCGCAGATGAGCTGGCGCCAGGTGCTGCGACGCATTGGCGAGCACGTCGCCCTGCCCCCTACCGATGCGCTGCTGTTCAGCGAGGCGGAACGCACCGCCGTCGCCCTGCTTCTCGATGACGAGCGCCTGGAAGTGATCCGGCCCGTGCTGATGCACGGCGCCTTTGGCCCGGCGGTTGTGCGCTGCACTACCGGGACCGGGGTGCACCTGGAGGCGATTGAGCAGCCGGGGCGCTGGGTAGGCGGTGATGGGCTGTGGGATCTGGCTTGCGGCCTGTGCCCGGTGTACCCCGAACCCTGGCGCGAGGGCTTGCTGGAGGGCTATGGGGTGGCCGGGCCGCTCACGTCAACTGAGGAAGAGCGGCTACCCCTCTTGCGCTTGCTCGCCAGTTTCTGGCTTGCCTCCTACCACTACATGCGCGCCCAACCCTACGAGGCAGCCCGTGAGGATGCCCAGCGCCTGATTGAGATCCTGGTGGCCGCCTGAGCCGGAGGTTCCGGTGGTTACGCGGCTGCGCCGCCCATGAATATGGTTTTTTTCTGGGAGGGCTGCGCCCTCCCACACCCTCCCCGCAGGGAGGGGCGTGGGAAACCCGGTTTCCCCATATTTAGGCAGGGGTGCGGAGCGCTACGGCCCCACCCCGGGGAGTTCCAGATCGTGCCAGCACAACCCGATGTGCAGATCTACGCCAGTCTGGAGGACCTCCAGGCGGCAGCGGCGGAACGTGTGGCGACCGTGGCCGAGACGGTGGGGCAGACACGGGGGCGGGTATTGCTTGCGGTATCCGGCGGATCGGCGGCGCCGGGCCTGTTCGGACGCCTGGCCGCAGAGCCGCTGCGGAGCCGGGTGCCCTGGGAGCGAGTCAGCCTGATCTGGTGCGACGAGCGGCTCGTGCCCTTCAGCAGTCCCGACAGCAACTACCGCCTGACGCGCGAGACCCTGCTGGCTCATGTGCCCATTCCCTCGTTGCACGTGTACCCCGTTGCGACCTACTACGACGCTGTGCGCGCTGCCGAAGTGTACCACCAGCAGGTAGCGGCCCTGCTCACGCTGCACGGCGGCCAGATTGACGTCGCCGTGCTGGGCATGGGTCCCGACGGGCATACCGCCTCGCTCTTTCCGGGCTTTCCGCAACTCGATGCGCCGCCCGATGTTTGGGCGTTGCCGGTGGAGGGCGCGCCGAAACCGCCCCCTACCCGTGTGACGCTGAGCCCGGCGGCGTTGAACCGAGCCACGCTGGCGCTCTTCCTCGTCGCGGGCGCCGATAAGGCGCCCATGGTCCGTGCCGCCCTGCGGGGACCTTACGACCCTCACGCCATTCCCGCGCAGATCGTGCGCCCGCCCCACGGGGCCGTGGTGTGGATGCTCGATCGCGAGGCGGCGAGGGCATTGTAAGGAGTGGCCGCTCCCCCCTGCGAGGTGGGCGCCCGGGGAAACCGGGTTTCGCCACGTACACCGCAGCCGCTCAATCTGGAAACAACTCATCCAGCTCTTCCTGGGCCGAGCGGGCGGGGCTGGAGGCCAGCGCCCCGCGGCGCGAGCCACGCCGTTCCATCGCGGCGTAGTAAGCCGCGTCGTAGGGGCGCGTGCGAACCACCACAGGCATGGGCACCGCATGGCCAAGCACCAGGGCCTGCTGCTTGCTGTCGAGCGAAGCCAGCACCGACCGCAGGCCCGCGCTGCCGCTTACTCCCGTAAACACTGCCTCGATGTCGCGCTCGTCGTTGAGCAGAGCGGTGACCCGCGTACCGAGCTGGCTCAACACCTCGGGGTCAATCGAGGAGGGGCGCTGATCCACCACCAGCAGTGTCACGCCATACTTACGCAACTCGCGGGCAATCGTGCCGAAGATCGTCTGGCGCGCCGTGTGGGGGTTGAGGAACTTGTGGGCCTCCTCAATGGTGATCATCAGGGGACGAGGGCGGTCGGCCTGGTTCTGGCTCTGGATGGCGCGGTTGGTCTGCTCTACCCAGCGCCGGTGAATGCGCCGGGTGATGATGTTGGCCACCAGTACGTAGACCAGACTGTTGTCGTGGCGGCCGAACTCCAGCACCACGTGGCGCCCGGCGGCCAGGGCCTCGATTAACCGATCCACGGCGGAAAAATCGGCCCGCTCACGCACAAAGCTGAGCCGGGAGATACGGGCCAGTTTGCGTTTGAGCGCGCTGATCGCGCCGGCGTGGGCGCCGCTGCTCTCGGCGAACTCGCGGATCGCCTCGCTGTCCATGTCCAGCAGGGCCCGCAGCCAGCCCTCCTTGTACCGGTCGTAGAGCAGGTACGACGACTCGGTGGCGGTACTGCTCAGATTGAGTTCCTCCTCCAGGGCGATCACGTCCTCGACTTCGATCTGGTCCAGCCCGATCACCAGGTCGCCGTCGCAGGCCCGCCCCCGCGATGCTTCAGCATCAATGGTGTAGACCAGCACCTCGCTGCCGAAGAGCTGGCGCAGACCCTTAACGAACGTCCCGCCCTCCGATGGAGCGCCCCAGCCGTACTCGCTGTGCATATCGAAAATCAGGTTGCTGGCCACATTAGCAAAGATCGTGCCGCAGAGGAGCAGGCGGGTCAGAAAACTCTTGCCGGTGCCGCTCTTGCCGAAGATGCCGTTGGAGCGTTCAACAAGCCGTTCCAGGTTCAGACACACCGGCACGTCCATATCCAGCGGGCGCCCGATTTCGAACGAGGCGCCGCCGGCCTGCCCGAACACGCGCCCGAAATCCTCCGCATCGGCCTCGTAGACCGGGGCGAAGTGCCGGGGAATGGTCTTCACCGGCAGCAAGGGTTGCTCGCCCTGCTCCAGGGGCAGCATCAGCCGCGGCATCAGTTCGAGGGTGCCGTAGGTGGCCGTCCCCGCCAGCACCTCGTGAACGAAGCGGTCACCGTCAGGTGGGTCGAGCAGCACCTCCTGGTTGGTTGCCGCGAGCGTGACGTCGGTCACCATCGAGAAGAAGGCGTGCCGGTCGCCCTGGATTACCACAAACTTGCCGACGCGCATGTCCTCGACGCTGGTGTGCGCCTCGAGTCGGGCCGTTAGCCCTTCGACGAGCGAGCCGCTGATAACGACGCCAAGGCGATTCTGAGATGACGGCATGGGTTTCTCCTCCGTGCATTCATGGTAGCACAAAGATACCATAGGCGAACAGAGTTCCACACCTCTCGAGCAGGGCGCATGCAACGTCGAAAAGCGGACGCATTCTGCGTGGGCCGAAGCCTGCCCTGAGCGGAGTGAAGGGCGAAGCACAGGCCGCAGCGAAGGGCGTTCGCACCCTGGGGAGCGCGCAACGCGTGGCGAAGGGTGCGAACACCAGGACGTTGCGATCGCCCCGGCCTCTTCCCAGCAATCTTCGAGTGCAGCATGGGGTATAATCAACCATCTGCGCGCCGCGATGATCACCGCTTCCGACCATGAGCATTCCACGCTACGACGGCTATATCTTTGATCTGGACGGCACACTCTACCTGGGCAACCTCCCCTTGCCGGGGGCGGTAGAGGTGCTGGCAACCCTGCGGGCCGAGGGCCGGCGGGTGGTCTTTCTCTCGAACAATCCGACGAGGACCCGCGAGCAGTACGTCGCCAGGTTGCGAGGGATGGGCCTGCAGGCGGAACTGGGCGAGGTGGTCACCTCGTCGCAGGTGCTGGTGCAGTGGCTGCTGGAGCACGCGCCAGGGGCCACGCTCTTCGTCTGCGGCGAGGCCCCGCTGATCGGCGAGTTGACCGCGGCGGGCTTCCGGCTCAGCGAGCAGGCCGGCGCGATCGACATCGTCGTCGCTTCGTTCGATCGCACCTTCACCTACCACAAGCTGCAGGTAGCCTTCGACGCCATTCGCGCTGGCGCGCGCCTGGTGGCTACCAACCCCGACCGCTTCTGCCCGGTGCCCGGCGGCGGCGAGCCCGACGCAGCCGCGATTATCGCTGCCATCGAGGCATGCACCAGCACCAGGTGCGAGGTCAATGTCGGCAAGCCCTCGCCGATTATGGCCCGCGCGGTCGGAGCCTTGCTCCAACTCCCGCCCGAACGCTGCCTCATGGTCGGCGACCGGCTGATGACCGATATCGCTATGGGCGCTGGCGCAGGTATGGCCACTGCCCTGGTGCTCACCGGCGATAGCAAACGCACCGATTTGCCCGGCGCGCCGGTCCAGCCTACGTATGTGATTGAAAGCCTTCTGGAGTTACTAACGTGCAAATAGCCCCCGTGCGCGGGAGGATCCGGGAGGGCGCAGCCCTCCCAAGAATACTGTATATGTTCATTCTGGCGTTGTGCGGCGCAGCCGCATGAACGACTGGTGTTGCCGCGCCTGATACGTGCAGGCCGGGGCCGACGATACCGGCGTTCCCGCTACTCACGGCGGTCGGGGCAAAATGCTCTTGACTCTGGTAACATCCCGGATCTACACTAAGGAAAACCTGTTGAATGATGAGGAGATGCCATGACCACCGCGCGTTCTCTGAGACAACCGCCGCAAGGGCAGCTTCCCCACCTCGTCGCCGGTGACATGGCATTGGAGGTGGGATGGGCCGCTGCTATGCGCGCGCTCCTGCTGCTGAGCGAGGCCAGCGCTGTCTGCGACCCCGTGCTTGCACGCCTGACCGATGAAGAGTTTGCCCTGTTGCGCGCTTCGATCGTGCGTCTCAATGCGATCGAATTGATCAGCGCTGCCTGATGTGAACAGCTGGGGAAAGCGGGTTTCCCCAACCCTCTGCCTGCGGAGATGATTCGGGAGGGCTTTGCCCTCCCGAATCTGCTCGTCTGGCGGCGTGCCGGTTGCCCCCACACACTTCCACGCCTTTCCCCACATGGCTGTGCCTATTCCACAGGGCGAGCCACGAAACTGAAGCTGATCTTCACGTCGTCCTCGGCCCGCAGCACGCCCGCGATATCCGGTGGCTGGAAACCAAAGTCGGTCATCTTGATCTGCGTTTCGGCCACGCCGCGCATGGTCTCGCCATCAATGGCGCCAGTCACGGTGAACGTTGCCGGCCTGGTCACGTCACGCACGGTCAGATCGCCGGTGATGGTCAGGGTCACCTCTTCGCCGGAAGTGTAGGTGTCGGGCAGGCCTTCGATTGCGGTCGGAGTGAAGGTCGCCAGTGGATAGCGCGCTGATTCGAGCCAGCGGTCGCGAATTGCATTGTCCCGGCGAGGGCTGTCCGAGGTGAAGGTGCTGATGTCAATGGTGAGTGTGCCCACGCTGCTGTTGCGGGGGTTGGTCTGGTCGAAGCGTACCTCACCGTTAACCTGCTGCGTGCGGCCTACGGCAATTGCGTAGCGGTTGTTCTGATTGAGGAAGGTCTCGCCGACCTCGTAGGTTACCTGTGACTCCTCGGGGATGATGCGGAACACGACGATGCCGGCGCTGGCCGGAGCGGCGGGATTCGTCGCCGCGCCAGTGGTCGCGGGTGCGGTAGCGTCGGTGGTGGGGGCGGGAGCAGTAGTGGGCGCCGCGGTCGGAAGGGGGGCGCCGGCAGGCGCTTCGGTAGGAGTCTGAGCGGCCGGGGCAGCGCAGGCGGCCAGCACGCCGGCGAGCAGAAGCGCGACAAGCACTTGTCGTAGCATCGGGCATTCTCCTGATACCTGCGCCGGCGCCGTGAACGCTCGTTGTTCGGGCGACGGCATGTTTCTCCTGAAAACGCCGCGGCATCGGCGACGCGGCCCCTGTTCAGGGTACGGCACCTGAAGGTTCAGCGTCAAATGAGTGTTTGGTGAGAGGAAGAGCTGGTTCTGAAACGGCCCCTGCCGTCCACCTGCGCGCTGCGCCCGGCCCTCAGGGGCGTTTCCGGGGGTGGCGGTACCGGTTACCGGCCATTTGTGTGGGTTCACTCTTCTCCCGGGAGCGGGGCAGCCTGCCCGCGAACGCTGATGTGGGCGCGACGACCGCGCATCCGGGGTGGCGCTTTGCCCAAAAGGTGAACAGGTACGATAGTTTGTCCATTCGCACCCGTTACGGCTCGGTGGTATACTCAAAACAGTTGGCCTTGCGCCTCTCGCGGTTCGCGGTGGTTGCGGACCTGCGCGCGCAGCGCGGCGCAACCCGATCACTCCTGATAGTCACGATAGGGTATGGTGACACCATCGAGAACCGGTGATGTGATTGTCAGCGTTAATCGAACAACGCGGCGGCGCCGGTTGTACTGGACGCTCGGCAATCTCCTGGCGGTTGCCGGGGTGTATCTGTTGTTCTACGTGGGCGGGGTGTACTCTGAGATTGCCTACCACCGCATGGCCGCCCGTGGCGATACCGATATCGCTGCGCCGCGGGTGCTCATGGGGGGCGCTGCCGGGCAGGCCGATGTTGGTGTGGTTGGCACGCCTGCTGTTACGCCGCCGGCGTCACCTGCGGCTCTGCCCGTTTTCGAGGCCCCGGCGCCTGGTGGTGAGAGCGCGGCGCAGCCATTGCCCGGCGCTGCGGAAGCTCGCCCTTCCCTGGTCGAGCGCATCGTTATCCCCAGCATCAAGGTTGACTCGAAGGTGATCGAGGTCGGCTGGGAGGTCATAGAGCAGGATGGTCAGCAGGTGGCGGTGTGGCAGGTGGCCGAATACGCCGTCGGGCAACATCGGGGTTCGGCCAACCCCGGCGAAGGCGGCAACATTGTGCTGGCCGGTCACGTCGGCGGGTACGGCAAGGTGTTCCGCGACCTCTTCTACGTGCGGCCCGGTGAGCCGGTGGTGCTCTACAGCGAGGGGCGGCAATTTCTCTATACGGTCAAGGAACGTCTGGTGGTGACCGAAGAAGGTGTGTCGCCTGAGCAGCGCGCTGAGAATGCGCGCCTGATCGCCCCAACTGACTATGAGGTCGTAACCCTGGTGACGTGCTGGCCGCTCACCGGTCCTCAGAAGTACACCCAGCGCGTGATCATTCGCGCCGTACCCTACGCCGCAGAGGCGCCGCCGGTCGGCGACGTGGCCCATCAGACGCCGCGGTGATGCGGCAGCGCTCCAACCCGTGAGACCGTCGAGCAACGACCAGGCTGGAAGTCCGAACCGTGCCTGACCGGCGTTACCGCATCCGGCGGCCCCGTTGCAACCGTCCCCTCCAGGGGCGCAGCAGCAGGCGTGGGCGACGCGGTTCGGCGCTGATCTGCTCATTCACCAGCGAGAGTTGTTCCATCAAGATCTGCGCGATCTGCCTGGCGCCGTCGCGTGGCACCGCCCCTTCCAGACGCTGCACCGTGTCGGCGTAGCGTTGCGGTTCCTCCAGCTCGTGTACCGCACCCAGGATGCGCTCATTGGTGGGGCAGAAGAGGCCCAGTTCATAGTTGAGCACGAAGTCAATGTTGCCCCGCTCCTGCATTCCCACCGCTTCGGTAACGATCACCGGCTTGCGCATCACCAGGGCCTCCATCAACGTCCCCGGGCCGGCCTTGGTCACAACCAGGTCGCTCGCCGCCATCAAGGCTTCCATATTGTCTACGAACCCGTAGATGTGGCTGTAGGGTGAACTGTGGCGGCGCTGTAGTTCCTCGTACATGGCGCGATTCTTGCCCGTGACCACCAGCAGTTGCTTCTCGGGAAAGGCGCGCTCCAACTCCACCACCAGCTCACCCAGCCGCCCTGAGCCGACCCCGCCAGCGGTAAGCAGGAGGGTAAACCGCTCGTCCAGTCCCAACTGCCGGCGGGTTTCGGAGCGTGGCGTGGTGTAATTGGCGAACTTGGGGTGGACAGGGAACCCCGTGCGGCGCAGCTTTGAGGGCCGCATCCCGCGCCGATACATAGTCCGGTAAGCTTCGTCAGTCGGCACCAGCGCCAGATCGACGCCGGGGTACGTCCACGAGGCGTGCAGGCTCACCAGGTCGGTCACCACGGTAACCACCCGAAAGGGCAGCCGGCGCGTTTGTCGTGCCGCCACGACCAGACGGTGGACCAGCGGGTGCGTGGAGACCACCAGGCGGGGCCGGCGCTCGAGCAGGAGGCGCACCAGGTTGCGGCGCGCCGTCAGAAAGACCAGGCGCGAGAGCACATCCACGGTGCGGGTGGTGTTGGTGAGTTGAAAGGTCAGATCGTACAGGCGCAGCCAGCGTGTCGAGAGCCGCTCGTAGTGCTCGGGCGCGCCGCGCACGCCCGGAAAGTCGGTAAGGCGCAGAATATCGTCAATGGACCAGGAGAGCGCGTTGCCACTGACCTCGTCCAGTCCGGCGCTGATGGCGACAGCGGCACTGCGGTGCCCGCCACCCGTGTCCGAGATCGCAAAAAGCACGTCTACCGAGCCACTCATAGAGCTTCCTCAGGCAAGGGTCCGTAACGCGAGTAATCGACTCGCTGCTCGCCCACTCCCCGGCCCACCCCGCTCGGGCAGAGAGCCAGACGCCTTCACTGGCTCGGGGAGATGGAAGGGGGCGGCAGTGCCGGAGAACCAGGTTCACGGACCACTCAATGGTAACGCCGATTGTTGAAATCGCTGATCACTTGCTCCGCGATGACCGCGGCGGCGCGGGGCCGACCGACGCACCGTGCATTCTCGCGCATCTCGGCCAGCAACTGGGGCCGGTTGAGCAACCGCTCCACGGTTGCCGGCACCGACTCAGCCATTCGCAACTGAACCCCGGCGCAGGAACGGACAACATAGTCGGCGTTCCACTCTTCGTGCCCGGGTATGGGGTCAATCACCACCAGCGGGACGCCACGCGCCAGTACCTCACTCACGATCAATCCGCCCGCCTTGGTGATCACCAGATCGCTGGCAACGATCAGGTCGTCCACAAAATTGACATACCCATACAGCCGGAGGTTCAGGCGGGGTGTGGAGCGCTCCTCGGCGAGGTGCTCCACCAGGGTCGGGTTGCGCCCCGCCACAACGATAAGCGTCGCCTCGACCTCGCTGCGCTTGAGCCCCTGCACGATCACTCGCACGTGTTCATCGTCCACCCCGCCGCCAAAGAGGGTGATGATCCGCCCCTCCACCGGCAGGCCGTAGCGGGCGCGGATATCCACCTGGTCCTTCGGTTCGGCGATCTGCGGATCGACCGGAATACCACTGACGCAGATCTGCCTGGCGCTCACCCCGCGGGCGATCAACTGGTCGCGAGTCTGCGTATCGCCAACGAAGTAGCCGTCAATCTCGGTGTAGGTCCAGAACGTATGGGCGGCATAGTCGGTGATGACGCAATAGATCGGCTGGGTCAACTGCGCGCTGCGCCGGTAGCGCACCAGTAGCTCCATGGGTAAAAAGTGGGTGCAGATGATCACCTGCGGAAGAAAGGCCCGCAGCAGATCCTTCAGCCCGGTGGTGCCGATGCTCTCGACGATCCGGCGCAGGTTATTGGTAAACTCGGCCAGATTGGGGTCTACATTACTCTGAGTGTAAAAATAGCCCCAGACCAGGGGCGCGCGGTCGGTCAGTTCCAGATACGAGCGGGCATAAGCGACGCGAAACAGACGTGAGGTGTGGTCGAGCACGTCTTCCACCCGCACCTCGCCGGGCTGGCGACGGGCAAAGGCAGCAGCCAGTGCCTCGGCGGCTCGCTTGTGGCCGGTACCAACAGAGGCGTGAAGCAACAACACTCGAGGCATGGGCATGGTCCTGGAGGTGACGGACAGGTAACGGTGCAACCGCACCCATCGTACCATGTTTTTGCATCGGCGGGCATTCGCTCCCGGGTGCGCGTGGGCGCCTTGCCCGCATCCAGGCCACTGCGGGTGAGACGCCCGCGCGGGGTGGCGTCTTACCCCGGGTGTGAACAGGTGCCGTCGAACCGGCCATTGACGCGGCCCCATCGCGGTGCTACAATGCAGCCGCCTTTAATGCAGCCCCGTGAGGCTGTGAAGGAGCGATACAATGATCGGATCATCGCGCGCGCTGGCGTAGCGTCTACCCACGGTTCCCCGCTGTTCGGGGCGTGGGTCTTTTTTTGCCCCACGCGCTCACTTTGGGGATGGGGAAACTCTTTCAAGGATAGCGTTGTTTGCCAGGCGTATCAGGAAGCCATGGCTGCCGTGAGTTCTCATCCCCCGCGCGAGATGGAGAGCCCACATGGGGCTTCCCCATGCCTGCTCCTCCCTCTCCCGAATCAGGGAGAGAGGGACCGGGGGGTGAGGAGGAGAAGCCGTGGCCCAAAAAACGCTACCCGTGAAAGGACGGAGAAACCCGATTTCCCCATCCTCTGACAGGATGCAGACAGGTTTTGTCCTGGGAGGGCTGCGCTCTGCCACACCCTCCCGCCAGGGAGGGGGACGGGGAAACCCGGTTTCCCCGTATGTTCATATCAGGTGTCCGGGGGCAAGTAAGCAATGAGCGAACAGAAGCAGATCATGACCGCCGACGAGATCCGGCGCGCGCTGGTGCGTATCGCCCACGAGATTGACGAGCGCAATGGCGGTCTCTCCGATGTGGTGCTGGTGGGCATTCGCCGACGCGGGGCGCCCCTGGCTGAGCGCATCGCCGCGGCGATTGCCGATTTCGAGGGTCTGCGCGTGCCAGTGGGGTATCTCGATATTACCCTCTACCGCGATGATCTGAAGCTGCGCGGCCCGGCGCCCCTGGTGCGTAAAACCGATATCCAGACCGATATTACCGGCAAGGTGGTTGTGCTGGTGGACGATGTGCTCTACACCGGTCGGACCGTGCGTGCC
>JBDNDG010000070.1:0-14475 GCA_046719255.1 Chloroflexaceae bacterium | reverse complement strand
TGCGCCAGGTGTAGGTTATTTCTGGCCGAAACGATTCGAGAACCGGGTCCATCGTAATAATGAGTGTAGGTGGCATAACGTATCTGATTTCCTGTTTGGCTGCCGCTGAGAAACCTGACCAGGGATGCTTCCTGGTGCTTCCGGCAAGCGCTTCAACGATAAGGTCTGGGAGGGCTCTGCCCTCGCAGAGACCCTCTTTCCCGACCGTGCATGCAATCGAACCTGCCGGATACATCTCGACCGGCCGATAACCGGGCTAACATTGCCGGCTCGTCCTCGTAATCGTTGGTGGGGCACGGGAAAGCGCTTCCTCCTCTCGCCTTGCCGAACAGTCAGCCCGTCGGGCAATTCACGATAGGAAGGTAAATCCTGAAGCGCTCGTTTGCTCTCTCCACCCGGTTGTCGAAGCTGCCCGGTGTTGGCGTGACCCGGGGCATCCCCTCCGATGAGATGGTCGTTCGACCATTCACGCAACCAGCGGGCGGGGCTGGTGAGGGCGAAGGTAACGGCGATGGCAGGGGCGACGGCAGGGGCGACGGCGACGGCAGGGGCGACGGCGACGGCAGGGGCGACGGCGACGGCAAAGGATCCGGGCCCGGACCCGGTCCCGGCGCTGGCGAACCGGTAAAGGGCGTGTCGTTGGACCAGTGCTGGGCAGGACCCCCGGAACGGGGGTTCAGGGTGCCGGCGCTGGGGCCGCCCGGCGCTCCCGAACTGTCGCCAATGCTTGTGCCAGCGCCCTCGTCGAAGCGGTAGAGCGCCACGGTGCTGGCATCAGCCGGATGTGGCGCATTCGGGCGCGTGAACGAAGTACTGTAGCGCACACTGTTCGAGATGCGGACGTCGTCGAGCAGACCGGTGTAATAGCGGCTGCCCGGATAATCGTGCTTCTCTGCGGCAAACACCAGGTACGGGTCGCTCCCGGGCCGGTCTGTCGGGCGGTTGAGCCTGTAGTCAATTCGTCCCACCGGGCCGGTCCGACTTGCGTCGAGGACGCCATCAACAAAGATGCGCATCTGGCCGTCATTCGAGCGTGTCACGGCGATATGGCGCCAGGTGTTGGTCGTGACAATCGTATTGCCGACGAGCAGCCGGTCATCGCTCCCGACGCTCACGCCGAAGACGATGCGCTGGTTGCAAATGGCAATTCCGTAGTCCCCGTAGTCGCCATTCCCGAAAACATCACGGTCAATGATGATGTTGCCGTAGTACCAGCCGTTTGCCGCGCAGGCCGGGGCGGTGTTGTCGGCAGCACCTGCGCGCATCCAGAACTCGATCGTAAATTCACCGCCAACGTTCACCGGGCGCGAAGCGGTGATTTGCCCGTTGCTGATCGGCCCCAGAGGGATCTTTACCCGGTCGAGATCGCTTGAGCCGGTGCCGAAGAAGCGCAGGGAGCTGCCCTGAGATGCCGGTGCCGGGTCGGGCTCTACGGTGTGCCCGGCGATCAGTGCAAGGAGGGCTACGATCGTGAGTGCGGTCCGTTGAACCGAGTGGAGTTGAGGCATAGGCTTTCTCATACCACTTGAGATTGTAGATTCTGGATTGCAGATTGTCGCGCAAGACGTTCGGGTGTTCGTTGACGGAACGCTGCTTGCGGGGTGTTCACGTGAAATTGGCATCAGTTTTGGCACTGATGTGAGCATTGGGGAAACCGGGTTTCCCCATACCCCTGCCCTCGAGGTGGTAAGGCCTCCCCGCCGGAGGTATGGGGAAACCCGATTTCCCCAGATTTTCACACCAGGGCACCCCGGGTTTCCCGTGTCCCTACTCTCTGATGCGCCACGAAGGCTTACAGGCGCCGCGTGCGCTGGCGCAGGCGCACGGCGATTGCCAGGCCGATGATAAAGGCTGCAGATATCCACGCGAGCACCAGAATGGTGATGCCGCCGGCTAGAGGCGGTGCTTCAGCTAGCATGCCGCTGCGTTCATCGGCTATCGTCGAAGGTTGCGGGGTGGCGTCCGTTGCCGGTGCCGGTCGTTCCGTCGGTCCAGGTGGCGCCGTGGGGCCGAGGTCCTCCGTGGGAAGCACTGGCGCAGATTGAAGCGGAACGACTGTGACGATCGGAGGGGCGGGCGTCGCCTCGATGGGTGTGGCGGTCTCCACTGGCCTGCTGTTCTCCGCAGGCGCCGTCTCGACCGCGCCGGTTGCAGCAGTCCTGCTAGCGTTAGCAACCAGGCTCGATATGTCCTCAGGTATATGAGCGTTGTGCTGTGAGACCAGTACACCACCGATGTGAACATAGGTGGAAACCAGGTTTCCCCGTGCCTCCGCCCAGTGGGGCGCCGGGCGAACCTGCCACCGGTTGGGGTAAGGGAGAACCGGGTTTTCCGATGCCCTTCCCTGAGAGCAGGGTCCGGGAGGGCGCACCTGCTGACAACCTCCCCGTCAGAAGCCGGTGTGGCTGCTTCGCACACAGACATGATGAAAATGGATTTTTTCCTGGGAGGGCTTTGCTCTTCCAAACCCTCCCGTCACGGAGGGGTGTGGGGAAGCGCATGTTCCTCATTTAAGAGGGTACCCTTTCATCATAAATGTCTTCTTAATCTCATCTGGTGATGGGTGACAAGTGTTTAACCGCAAACAGGTTGGATCCGGGTTGTGGTTGATACCATCTCTTTAGTTTGCGCGGGTGAAGCAACCAAGTTCTGTTGGGTAAGCCCGGTTTCCCCACCTCCACAACGGGCTGCTGATCCGCATAACGGTCTTGTCATCTGACGTGAACATATAGGGAAACCGGGTTTCCCTATGCTCCTCCCTGTGGGGACGGTTTGGGAGGGCTTTGCCCTCCCAGGAATAGTTATTTTCATTGTGGCGTTGTGCGGCGCAGCCGCATGGACGGCTGGAGGAACGCTGGCGGGCAGGCTCGCAACCTGGTTCAGAGCATGGATATGGGAGGGCCTGGCCCTCCCACACCTTCCACCTTGTCTTCCGGTGCCCGTAGCTGCAGCAGCGGCACGTACACGCGAAATCGATCACTTTCAATCGGATTGACGAGTGTTGCGGTAGGCGTCGGAGTACTGTTAGGTGTGCCGACCGAACCTGGCGGATCGATGGTACTGGTAGGCGTACTGAATGGCGCCGGGGTAGCCGTTGGCGTGGGGGTGTCCGTTGGCGTCGGGGTGCTGGTAAGGGTCGGAGTGGGGGTTGCTGTGGTTGCGAAGGTGGGTGTACTGGTAGGAGTAGCGGTAAGGGTTGGAGTGGGGGTTGCTGTGGGTGTGAAGGTGGGTGTACTGGTAGGAGTAGCGGTGTTTGTAGGCATGGGGGTGGCCCCGCTGAACAACACCTCGCCGTACGCTATGACCTCGCGGCTATTGAATACCTGGATCAGGGCACTACTTCCGTCTGGCACTGCGGAAGTCACGGTGAAGCTGACCCGCTTCTCCCCGGCGCTCGCGCCGCCGGGCAGGCGCACGATCAGCGCCCCACGCGCCACCCCCTGTGCCACGGCATCGGTGACCGCTGCCGGGTCCGCGTTCAGCGTGGCGCCTGAACCGAAGCCGCTCACCGTGCCGGCGCCGACGCCGCCGAAGTCAATCTCCGGCGGCAGGGTGATCAGCACGCTCCCCCCTGGCGGGATGTCTGGTGTGGTAAAGCGCAGGCTGTAGAGTGTTCCCGTCCGTTCGGCAATGATGCCGGTGAGCGGGCTTCCGGGCGTCATCTCGGCCAACCCGAAGCGGAACGAGCTCGGGCGGGTACTGGTGGCGTAGTAGAGCCGGTAGCGGGGCCCTTCCTTCAGCCCGCGCACGGCCCACACTTCGTCGGGCACGCCGGCCACAATCGTGTCACTGGCACCGGTGTACACCGGCAGGTTCGGGCTGGGCCGCACCCAGGTGCGTCCGTCGGTGGAGACCACGTAGCCGGTGGTGTAGCCAGCGGTGTAGCCGTTGGCCTCATACCACATCCGGTAGAGGGCGCCGTCCTTGATCACGAACGGCACACCCACATTGTTGTCATCAAACTCTCCATACGGCCCGATGCGGAAGATCGAGCCATCGTTGGCGTTGCTGACCCGAGTCCAATTCACCCCGTCGGGCGAAAGTGCGTAGCCGATGGCAAAGCGATAGGACGGACTGGTGCGCACGCCCTCATACCACATCCGGTAGCACGGGCCGCTGGTGCGATTGCCCTCACAGGGGGTAGCGGCGCTGGCCTGGTCGAGGATGACGCTGGGGGCGACGATGTAGGCGGTGTCGAACTGCTCGGGGTCGCCCGAGTGACGCAGGACGGCGCCGCCGCCTGCCGATCCGGGGACGCGGGTCCAGGTCTGGCCGTCGAAGGATTCGGCCAGGCCGATGCCGGCGATGGTGTACGGATCGCTAAAGCCGGAGTACCACATACGGTAGACCGCCCCGACGCGAATGATGTTCATAGTCGAGACGCCGCTGCGGTCGAAGGCGCCGGGGACACCGGAGCCCTCGAAGACGGCGCCGCCACTGGCACTGCCGGGAACGCGGGTCCAGGTAACGCCATCGGGCGAGACGGCGTAGCCGATGCGGCGCTCCTGGATGGGGACGGGGCCGGTGCCAACGTACCACATACGGTAGCAGATGCCGGAGGTACGGCCATTCTCACAGGGGGCAGCGGACGACGCCGTATCGCGCAGGACCTGCGGGGGGAAGATCTCGGTGACATCAAAACTGGTGCCCGTGCCGCCACACGCGTCGCCCACGCGACCGAACACGGTGCCCTGAGCGCATGGCCCGACAACTTGCTGCCAGGGCTGGCTGTTGGCCTCGGGGGGTGAGCCGGACTGGTTTTTGACCGTAGCGAGCGCCTGGTCCGGGCGATAAGAGTCGGGAAGATTTGCCGCAGCCGGCGCGGGGACGAACAGTATGGAGAGGACCGTAAGCGCGCTTGCCAGAACACTGATCACAAACAGAGATTTGCGAAATGATGGTGCCACGATGCGATAATCCTTCCAATAAACAATACTATGCTATCTTTGCATCCGGTCGAAACGTGAACGGCTAGTCTGATACAATGAAACTCTCCTGACCTCCTCATTCTCCGGCGACGAGAGTCGGCGTGGTTGCCGGACGCATCACCTGATTGACCATTGCCGTGCGTAACCATGCCTCGAGATGCGCTATGGCTCCCCGATGGTAACGGGTAACCCAGGCGGGGTCGCTCCAGTCGATCGGTCCGTCAGTAATGTCAAAGAGGGTGTGCTCGGCGCCTTCGGCCACATACAGGCTTGCGCCGAAAGGTAGCGCTTCACGGTGCGCGGCCACCGCCCCGGGGCCAACCCGTGCCAGATCCGGCTCACTGTCGGCAACGATGACCAGAATCGGCGCGGCGACAGCCGTGATCTCCTCGGGGCCAAGCAGATTGGAGAGCAGCGCAACGCCCTGTGGCGGCTGGATTGCCTGGAACGCGGCGAATTGCCCGGCCAGGTGTTGCGTGCCAATACTCTGGGCCACGATGAACACCCGCTCGCGGTTGATCCCCGCCTGGCTCACAGCGGCCTGGTAGGCCGCCAGCGCGTCATCGGCTTCGCAGCACCCGTACTCGCCCGTGCTGTACCCGGTGCCACGTTTATCGAAACGAAACACGGCAAAGCCTTCAGGCAGCAAAATTTCGGCCATGTACCCATAGGCATCGCGCGTCACCGGCCCGGAGTGGTGAATGATGAACACCAGCGGCGCATTCTCGTCACCGGAGGGCAGATCGAGTTCCCCGGCGAGTGTCGCATCACCACTCTGAAAGTGTACCTCCCGCCGCTCGCGGGCGATGCCCGCAAGCTGTGGCGTGGGCATGGCGTCGGTTGGAGCGAGCGGAGGGACCTGACTTGCAGTCTCAGGAGTGATAACGTTCCCCACACACGCGCTCAGGCTCAGTACGAGTGTGAGCAAGATCGTGCCCAATAGCATCTGCGTTGGACCGTGTGCTCCATTCTGTGAAGCGCAAGCATCGGTAGTCGGGTCATAGTCTGCAAGCTTATCATAGAGTGATCTGTCAGCCATTGATGAACTGATTTTTCTTACCTTTTTCGATGAACAGAAAATTGTGTGTGGGAAAAGTATCTAAGCCGCTCATGGCAACGCGCTGTCGAACACGGAGCTAGAGCTACGTACTGACCTGGTCTTTTACTCCAGCCTTTCATGAGAGATGCCTGCGGTCCGTCGCCGTACATTTCGATCACACCCACAGTATTGCTTACGGCGATAGGAAATACTTCAACCTGAGACTCCCAGGTATTCGCTTTGATGTTCTGCAAAAGAATAGATTGTGATAATCAGGTTCAAAAGCTATAACCTGAAGGGTTTCCTTTCCACAATGCCAGGCAACACAACATTGACCGTAGAGCCACGTGTTTCGCGTTGTTGTGGACTATCTCAACCCTGTCACTTCCTCTCTGTGGGGAGGCTCGGAAGAGCGAAGCCCTTCTGAACGAACTGCGAGAAGGGTTTCTTTTTGAGGGCCACAGGCCCCCACACCTCCGTGAGTGGCACTGTCGCCGCGAACTGGCAAAGTAGAGCTATGGCCCGGACACTTGCGTATCTGGCTGGACTCGGTAGATCGTTACGGTTGCATTCTCGTAGACTGGTGCCAGATCGGAACTGGTACTGGCATCAAACGTGAGGCGCGGGCTATCCTGCTCGCGCACGATTACATACGTTACGGCAAACTCATCGAGTAGTGCGCGTCGCTCTTCCCGGGGCGTCGCCGGGTTGACCACCCGCTCGGCGTTGTCGCGCTTGGTGAAAAAGTCCAGGGTGCCGGCCCAGTGGGCCACATAGGCTCGCGCGTCGGACCAGACCGGAACGTGCTGGTTAATCTCCAGCACGCCCAGCACCACGTCCTGGCTGGTTGTGTGGGCGCCCAGCCAGCGCAGCGCGGCTGCTTCGTCCTGGCTCAGAAAGTACGGCTGGCTGTAGCGCGAGAGGTCGTAGAAACGCCAGAAGAAAATGTACACATTGGTTACCACGCACAATCCCAGAACGAGTGCCAGGGTGGGCCAGGCCAGGCGTGGGACGTGCACCCGTAGCCACGGCCAGATGATGTCGTGGATGGCCCGGGCCGCGAGCACGGCGATCGGCACCTGCCAGCCCAGGAGCAGGTGGATCTGGAAGCTCAGCGGCAGGTAGATCAGCACGAAGTGGGCCAGAAACCAGGTCGCCACCAGCAGCTCGGCATCATTGCGGCTGCGTAGCATGCGGGGGCGAAAGGCGATCAGCGCCAGGAGGAGCGGAACGCCGAGGAGGATCGGCAGGTGCAGTGGGCCGGGGGTCCAGGCGCCGGCATTGTCGAACTGCGCCAGCTTACCGCCCCAGGTGCTGTCGGTCAGCACGAGGTAGGAGAGGTAGGCCGCCGGTGGGAGCGCGAAGGCCACGATGATCAGTCCGGCTTTGAACAGAAAAGCCGGAAAGCGGCGATCCCGCCACCAGATCAGGAGCCACCACAGGCCAAGTACGGCCCCGACAGTTAGCAGGTCGTAGGCATGCTGCAGGCCAATCAGCGCGCCGACTACCCCGGCCAGCGCGGCATAGCGCAGTTGCTGGCGCTGCTGAGCGTAGAGCGTCAGGCCAATCAGCGCAATGATCAGCGCCAGGGCCATGCCGAAGTGTGGGAAGGCCAGGGCGATAAAGAAGCTGTTCGGCTCCGAGGTGTAGATGTCGAAGGGGAAGGGCGCTTCGGGCAGACCCTGGGCATACTTGACGGCGATCCAGACAACGCCCAGGCCCCCGCCGAAGGCAAAGACCAGGAATGCCAGCCGGCGCTGGAGGTGGGTGGGCACGGCGATGCGCAAGAAGCCATAGGCGCTCGCCAGAAAGGCAGTGGTGGCGATCAGCCGCAGGGCGCCGAACACTGCGGCATACTCCAGGCCCAGCAGGGCGCCGGCGCGCCCGGCGACCCACCAGAGTAAGTGGAAAAGGGCCGGCTCGTTCGGTTCGGGGGTCAGGCGATTGGCGGCCAGGTTCTGGTGGCTCAGGTCACGCATCCAGGCAAAGTACTGGTTGTGATCGGGGATGTTGTACATGACCCCGGTGAAGTGGCGCGTGGTGGGGGCGGTAGTGTATGCAAAGATGAAAGGCAGGCTCGTCAGTATCAAGACGATGGCTACGACAACTGCACAGAAGCGCCGGCCAGAAACTGCTGCCTGCTTTGCTTCGGCCCGATCTGCAACAGCCAGTTGCTCTGGCAGGGATGGACGTACCGACATGCTTCAAGCCTCCTGCGCGGGCACTCCTGAGGCGACGACGCTTCGCATATGCTGCTCAGCCATCTGCCTCACCACAACAAGCAAGCCGAGAAATAGCCAGCTATAGATTGCGTAGCGAAACCCAACGATTCCCTGGTTATAGACGAAGGGTAGTACCCAGTCCCCAAAGATCATTGAAACCAGAGCGCCGGCCCAACCGGCGGTGGCGACAATGGCGACGGTGCGCAACAATCCGGGTGGTGCGATTTGAACCGTGCACCACCCGTACCACAGGCTAGCGCCCATGAACCAGAGCCATAGCGCGGCGCCAATCACCCCGAATTGGGCCAGAATGTCGAAGTAGTTGTTATGGGTTGAGCGTGCATCCCAGGGGAAGTATGTCATATTGTAGGGCGCGTAGCCCGCCGGCCCGGTGCCGAACAGCCAGTGCTCGCGCACAATCCCCAGGTTGCGCTCCCAGATGTCCAGGCGTTCACTACTGCCTTCTTCGACGTTGTCCGCAGTTACTTTTTCCAGATAATCCCGACCCGGCCCGATGACAGCGTAGGGAATGGCGATGATCAGGAGCACCACGAAGAGCTTGCGCGAGTGCAGAAAAACTAACGCAAACAACCCTGCCAGGGTCGGGAGCCAGCCAGAGACCCAGAGTGAGTTGCGGATCACAACCAGTTCTATATGCCAGCCGAGCAGCGCTGCGCCCACGAGCCTGCCGTACCACGGCGTGTGTGGATAGACAAGCACCAACCCGGCAAGTGGCACGGCAAACCATAAACTCCAGAGGCCCTGATCGTTCAGGAACTTCTGGTGTATCCCGAAGATCTGAGTGACGGTCATCATAGTGCCGGCGACAATGAATGACCAGAGGTAAAACCAGACCTTCCAGCGCTGGTCAATGAAGCGTGCCACCATGAACGGCACCCACATCAGGGCTAGTAGCGACAGTAGCGAGGCGGCTTGTGTTACGCGAAAGTTGCCCATGATCCGCCAGTTCAGGATCGGGTCGGCCCAAATGATACCCCAGGGCATGGAAAAGATGCAGACGGCCATGAACGCCAGCAATACCCGGTTGAACGGTGTAGGTGTCACCTCCCATCTGCGTCTGATCAGCATGCCAGTCAGCCATATTCCAACGAGCCCCAGAGCAATGACCATACTGATCGGCATTTCATTGGCATTGCCCACTGGTATGTTGACCATGCGCAACATCAGTGCCGTCAGAGGCAGGATTAGAACGATGGTCGCAAAGTAGCGTGAGGCGAAGCTCGCCGCGAGCGCGAGCAGCGGCAGGGCCAGCATAGCCATGGCCAGGCGCATGCTCCCACGCCCCAGGGCCAGCCCGATCAGCGCGCTGTACGCGACCGTGGAGCCCAGCGCTGCCGCCGCAAGCAGCCGGCGGGGTAATGCCGGCAGTGTCTCGGGGTGCTCAAGCCTGTCAAGCCATTGCAGCATTTGTTCACCAGGAGTTGCGCTCTGGCCCTCGCCTCACGGCTGTTCGCCGCGAGGCAAGTTCCAGACCTGACTCCCCAGCGCCGCCAGCAGCAGCCCGCCGTCGCGGGCGAACGCGCGGCCCACCGGGTGCCGCGCCGCGGTCACCGCCAGCACGGCCCCGCCGATCGTCGCTTTGCCGAGGAAGATCATTTGCAGTCCCAGCCCGAACAGGGTTGCCACAGGCCGGCCGTAGTGCTTGTTGAAGAAGCGCAGCTTGCTCCGGTACAGCTCATACTTCATGCGCGTCGCCGCCTGCTTGCTGCTCTGGCCGCCCAGATGCACAACCTCGGCGTCGGGCAGGTAGCAGATCTGGTAGCCCGCCCGTCGGGTGCGGTAGCACCAGTCCACCTCCTCGCTGTACATAAAGTAGTGCTCGTCCATAAGGCCCACCTGGGGCAGGATGCTGCGCCTGATCATCAGCACCGCGCCATCAACCCAGTCGGTGCTGTAGGCGCGGGAGCCGTCACGGGTGGGGTAGCGCCAGCGCAAGCGCAGCTTTTTGCCGACCAGCTCGGTGAAGATGCTCGGGAACATCGCCCAGGATGGCTGGAGTGAGCCGTCGGGGTTGAGCAGCCGCGAGCCGACCATGCCGACCTCCGGGTGGGCGTCGAGGAAGCGCGCCAGGGCCGTCAGTGAGCCGGGCCGGGCAACGGTGTCGCTGTTGAGTAGCAGCACGTGGCGGCTGTCGCTGGCGCGGATGGCCTGGTTGTTGGCCGCCGCAAAGCCTTTGTTATCACGGTTCGCGATGATCCGCACCTCGGGGTGGTAGCTCTGCACGGCCGTGACACTACCGTCGGTGGAACCGTTGTCTACTACCCAGATCTCGGCAGTAATGCCGGGTGTGGCAGCCGGTATGGCCGCCAGGCAATCCAGGAGTAGTTGCCGGGTATTCCAGTTAACGATGATAATGGCGAGATCAGGTTGTGTGGGTGCGTGTGCCATAGGTAACCTGTTTCTGAGTTGCTATTGTCTCCACCAGGGCGACAAAGCGCGCCCCGATGGTTCGCCAGTCGTACCGTTCGGCCACCGCGCGGCGACCGTTTGCGCTTAATCGCGTGCGCTCGTCGGGGTTGGCGAGCAGGTGCACGGTGGTCTCGGCGAAGGCTGCAGGCGTATCGGCGATCAGGTAATCCCGGCCAGGTGTAAGATCAAGCCCCTCGGCGCCTTTCGTCGTGCTCACCACTGGTGTGCCAAGAGCCAGGGCCTCGAGGATCTTCAGCCGCGTGCCACCGCCTTCGCGCAATGGCACCACCTCGACTGCGCTGCGGGCGATCAGCGCCCGCACATCGTCGACATAACCGGTGTACTCCACCCCGGCTGTGGCCGGCAGGGCCGCCCGCTGAGCCGGGGTGCTGTGCCCGGTGATACGCACGGTGGTTGCCGGGCGCGCCTGGCGGATGCGAGGGAAGACCTCGGCCAGGAAGTAGGCCATAGCGTCGAGGTTGGCCGCGTAGCTCAGCGCGCCGGGGTAGATCAGCGTGTCTGGGTCAGGGTCGTAGCGGTAGGGCCGGCAGGCGGCTAGATCGGCGCCGTTGGGCACCACTGCCAGCTCAAGCGGACGCCCGTGGATCAGGTCTCGCACTAAGGCGGCCTCGCGCTCCGACACCACCGTCACCGCCGCGAACCGGCCGAGGAGCTTCGTCACATAGCGCCGGTGCTGGAGCGCGGTGAGCAGGAAGCGCAGTCGCCACCGGAGGTCCGGCTGCTGGCGGTAGTGCTCGAGCAGGTAGGTTAGCTCGAGTTCCTCGAGAATGAGCGGCACGCCCCGCAGCCATTTGACGTACGGCGCCATGTCGATCTCGAAGACGATCGCCACGTCTGGGCTGACCCGGGTGGCAGTGGCAGCGACGGCGCGGGCCAGCTCCGGGCACCAGGTCGCCCGCACTGAGGCTGGCTCAGGCACTAGCAGGCTGACCAGCCGATCGGAGAGGCGAATCGGGCGCATGGGTCGCTCGATTGCTGTCAGCGAGGCGCAGAGCTGGCCAAGCTCGTCGCGGCGGGCCGCAGCGGCCGGGCCCTGGGTGAAGGCGATCAGATGCAGCTCGTGGCGTGCGGCTAGCTGGCGCAGTAGTTGCATGATCCGCATGCGTGAGCCGTTATCGGCAGGCTCGGGCCACCAGGTTGAGAGGGCGAGGATGCGCATAGGCTCAACTCTGCTGCGTGTACAAACACTGGGTGTTCGATACGGAAACAGGTACACCGGCCGCGCGGTGGTAGGCGGCAATGGTCTGTTCCGCCGTGCGCTGCCAGGAAAACTGGCGCGCGCGGGCGTACCCGAGTGCGCGCAGGCGCTCGGCTTCGTTCGGATTGCCAAGCACGCGGGTCAGGTGTGCTGCCAGCGTATGCTCATCCTCGGCGTTGCAGAGGAGTGCGGCGCCACCGGCAACCTCCGGCATCGCTGAGTTGTCGGCGCAGATCACCGGCGCGCCACAGGTCATAGCTTCCACAATCGGAATGCCGAAGCCTTCCAGCCACGAAGGGAAGACGAAGGCACAGGCCATGCTGTAGAGCGCCACCAGATCCGCGCGCGGGATGTTCAGCAACAGGCGACAGTGACCGGCAGCCTCGGCTTCCCGCACCACCGGTAGCGGCTCACGCCGGCTGAAGAAGACGATGGTGTGGCTGTCGCGCAGGTGTTGCGGCAGGTGCTGCCAGGCGCGCACGATCACCGCCGGATTCTTCAACCCGTCGGCGAGGATGAACTGGCGCTCAAGCCCGTAACGCGCTCGCACTTCAGCCAGGACCGCTGCATCCGTTACCCGGCGCAGCCCGGCCTCGATCCCGTGGTGGATCGCGACAATCCGCCCGGGATCGTAGTGACCGTAGTGGGCGATCTCCCGGCGTGCATGCTCCGAGACGGTTAGCACCAGGTCGGCGCGGCGCAGGGCCAGGTGCGAGCAGCAGTAGAGGTATATCGTCATCGCGCGGGCGCGGGCGTCCCAAAGGGTGCCTTTGCTCTGCAACGTATGGCTCAGCGGCATCAGGTTAATTGCGTCGTGCAGAGTGATAACCGTGGCGGCGCCGCGCGGTCCGAAGCCATAGTTGGTGGGAAAGTGTGCAACCTCCACCCGGTCGGTAGCCATCTCGCGGCGCAGGCGCACGAAGTCACTCATGATACTGGAGAGCGCATTACGATAGGGAAGATAGCGCACCCGCGTATTGGCCGGCACGTCGCGCAACTCAAAGGGCGCCTTGGTGTCGGCATAGAGTACAAACTCGTGCTCCGGAGCTGCTTTCAGCAACGCTGGCACCAGTTGCTTTACATACGTATGAACACCGCCCACCAGGCCGTGAGAGAGGTAGCGAACGTCAATTCCAATGCGCATGGTTGGGTACCTTAAATCGTCATCTCCAGCCGTCCGAACTTCCCCCGCCAGAAGTCTATCCAGGCCAGGCGCATGCCCACCCGGCCCCGCCGCGCGCGCCACTTCGGGCGCAGGCACAGGCTCAGGTAGGTGCGCAGATCCTGGAGCACCAGGGCCTTGAACCAGGTCCGAGGTCTGGCGCCTGTGGCTCGCAGGAACAGCAGCCGGTTGCGGGTCATGTAGTACGCCAGATACTCCTTGTCAAAACGGGCGTTGAGGGGGATCTTGTGCCAGAGTTTTGCCTGTGGCACAAAGAGGATGCGAAAGCCCGCCCGGCGGGCGCGCACGCACCACTCGGTCTCCTCGAAGTACATAAAGAAGCGTTCATCGAGCAACCCGGCGCGCTCCAGAGCGGCGCGCCGCAGCAGCATCGCGCAGCCGGTGACGAAATCTACCTCACGGGTTGCCGTGAACTGCCCCCGATCCTCCACCTCGCCTTCCATCCGGCTGATGCCCTGTTCCCAGTCGATCCAGCCGCCCGCCGACCAGACCCGTGCCGGCGCGGCGTGGTAGTAGATGATCGGCCCCACCGCGCCTGCGCGCGGGTCGCTTTCGGCTGCGGCTACCAGGGCGCTCAGCAGGTCGGGCGCGGCCTCCGTGTCGTTGTTGAGCAGCAGGGCGTAGTCGAAACCCTGCGCCAGGGCGTAGCGCAGGCCGACATTGTTACCCGCCGCAAAGCCCAGGTTGGCCCCGTTCTCGACAACGAATACGAATGTCTCGGGGAAGGCGGCCCGGACCGCCGCGGGTGTGCCGTCCTGGGAAGCATTGTCCACCACCACGACGCGGTAGCGCTCACGGGGGTAATCCAGGCGCTCCAGTGACGCCAGGCAGGCCAGGGTGTCTTCCACCCCGTTGTAGGTCAGCACGATAATGGCGACACGCGGCAGCATCAGGCCACCTCCACCGGTCGCGTGGCCCGGCGCTGATCGATCACCAGGCGATAGGCCTCAATCAGTTCGGCCATTTCATCATCAATGCTGGGCGGCCGACGCACCCCGGCGCGCAGGCGCTCCAGCAGCCCCGGCTCGTTGCGCAGGCGCTGGATCTGCCGCGCCAGGTCGCCGGCGTCGCCGGGAGCAAAATGCAGTCCGTCTATCTCGTCGCGCACCAGTTCGGCCATGCCGCCGAGGCGAGAGGTGATCACCGGGCGTCCCGTAGCGTGAGCCTCCCTGATCGTTAATGGACTATTCTCGTACCAGATCGACGGGACGACCGTGAGATCCAGTTCGCTGAGCACAGTGGGCAACTGCTCGCTGCTGAAGGGACCTGCCAGGGTCATGCGGGGGTCGGCACCCATCAAGGTCTGCAACCGACGCGTGTAGCTCGGGTTCTGCTCAGGGTTGCCGAAGATCCGCAACTGGATCGGCCGTCCATGCAGCGGTAGTTGGCGTACCGCCTGCACCAGCAGATGAACCCCCTTGTGCGGCACTATCTGGCCGAGATAGCCAAGGCGG
>JBDNDG010000007.1:0-30278 GCA_046719255.1 Chloroflexaceae bacterium | reverse complement strand
CCCCGCGCATGCTCGACCGCTACCTGGTGATCTGTGAGCACAGCGGTCTGGAGGCGCTGATCGTCGCTACCAAGGTCGATCTGGTAGGCATGGAGCGGGCCCACGCGCTGTTCGCCCCCTATGCTCGCATTGGTTACCCGGTAATCTATGCCTCAACTGTAAGTGGCCTGGGTATTGACCAGGTGCGCGCGATCCTCGACGGCAAGATCAGCGTCGTCACCGGCAAGTCGGGTGTGGGCAAGTCGAGCCTGTTGAACGCCGTACAGCCGGGCCTGAACCTGGCGACCGGGGCGGTGAGCGCACAGTTGAACAAGGGCCGCCACACCACCACCGTCGCCGAACTGATCCCCCTTACTACCCCTGGCGGAGGCTATGTAGCCGATACGCCGGGCATCCGCGAGATCGGTCTGTGGCGGCTATCCCCGGAGGATCTGGACTGGTGCTTTCGCGAGCTGCGGCCCTATCTCGGTCACTGTTTTTTCGCCGGCTGCACCCACGTTCACGAGCCTGACTGCGCGGTACGCGGCGCCGTCGCAGCGGGCGCCATCAGTCCAGAGCGGTACGAGAGCTATGTGCGGCTACGGGAGGAGCGTTAGTGGCGCTGCCGGCAAGTTCGCTCACACTCACGCGCTGGCGGATAGGTTTTCAAGATGAACATGGATCTTTCCTGGGAGGGCGCAGCCCCAGCGCGGGCCGCTGGCGTTGCGGGTCACGCGCTTGGAACAACGCTACAAGCGGGGCCCACCCTACACCTCCACGATCTCCCCCTCGCGGGCCGCGTCGAGATCGAGGTGCTCCCCGTCGGCCGCCAGTTCGCCGCGGCAGCGCGCCACCAGGGCGTCCAGGTCATCGTCGGTACGGGTTGGGGCGTGATGGTAGAGGTACAATCGCCGGACCCCGGCCTCCAGCGCCAGTTCAATAGCGTCTTCCACCCGGCTGTGCCCGTAGTCGCGCACAGCCTCGCCGCGCAGGTAGGGCGCACTGTGGATGAGCACCTCGGCGTCGCGGGCAAAGCGCACCGCCTCGCGCCAGATGGCATCGTCGGTGTAGCGTGCATCGGTGATATAGACCAGCGCGCGCTCCGCCTCCTCAATCCGATAGGCCCAGATCGGCGACTGGGCGCGCCGCGACAGCGGCATGCCCCGCACCGTCAACTGGCCGACCTGGAACGGCTCGCTCGAGATGGGGTGGAAGCTATGGGTAGCGGCGATATGGGCCAGGCCAAACACTGGCGAGTAGACTGGAGCGAGCATATTGTCGTAGATCATTTCCAATGGCCCGCGCGCGCTGTCGGGACCATAGATCCGCAACTGGTTGCCGGGAATGTGCACGATCCCCGGAAAGGGCAGACCGAGGAAGTGATCCCAGTAGGTATGCGTGATCAGCAGGGTCAAGTCACCACGCCCGGCGTGGAAATCATCGGCCATCAGTGCGGCGCCGAGCTGGCAAAACCCGGTGCCGCTGTCGAGCACCAGCAACTCACCGCCCGCGCCGCGCAGCGATACACAGCAGGTATTACCGCCGTAGCGCAAGAAGACCATGCCGGGCGTGGGCACATAGCCCCGCACGCCCCAGAATTGTGCCTGCATCAGGTCCCCCCTTTCAACAACAGGCGACCCTCCGACGCTGCGCTCACCAGCAGCCCGGGCCTGGCCGCCGCCCGCTGCGCGGCCACAATCGCGTCGAGTTCGGCGTCGCTACGACGCGGGTCGTGGTGAAAGAGCAGCAACTCCCGTACCCCGGCTGCCTCGGCGATCTCGCGAGCCTGATCGGCGGTTCCGTGCCCCCAGTGGGGAAAACGGGCGTACTCCTGTTCGGTGAACTGGGCATCGTAGAGCAGCCAGTCGGCGCCCTGCGCCAGTTCGATCACCCGCGCGCGCATCTCGGCCAGGGCGCGCGCCTCCGCTCCATTGCCCGCGCCAGGCGCACCGGTCCACTCAATGTGTTCGTCGCCGAACAGCACGGTATGGAACGGGCCAGTATCGGGAACGAACACCAGCACATCGGAGTCGCTCTCCAGCCGGTAGGCAAGGGCGCGATAGGGGTGATTGGCCTGGGCCGTACGCACCCGTAGCGGACCAAGCTCGAACGCACTACCGACGTGGATCTCGTGAAAGTGCAACTCGGCGCGCAGATCCTCGAGACCCACCGGAAAGAGCGGGTCGCCAAGCGCGTTGGCGATGGTAGCTCGCAGGCTGGCACGGGTGCGACTCAGGCCGTAGATGTTCAGGCGCCAGCCCGCCGCATAGATAGGGGCGAAGAACGGAAAACCGATGATATGATCCCAGTGGGTGTGGGTGATCAGCAGGTCAAGCTGGCGTGGCGCGCCGGGTTCGCGTAGCAGCGCCTCGCCCAGCAGACGCATCCCCGTTCCGGCGTCGAGAATGATGCAACGGTTCGCAGCGCGCACCTCCACACATGTGGTGTTCCCTCCGTAGCGCAATACATCGGCCCGGGCCACCGGATACGAGCCACGGGTTCCCCAGATTCGCGCGAACATGGTCGAACTGCTCCAGTGAACGCGATACAACTCTGGTTGACGAGACGTGTTCCTCTTGCTCTGATATAACCGTGGGGAAACCAGGGTTCCCCATCCCTCTACCTGTGGGGGCGGCAAGCCCTCCCCACCGGGAGGTTCTGGGCGTAGCGACGCAGCGCCGCTGCGTCGCTACACGGTTCATTCCGACGTGGTGCGCCGCAGCCGCATCATAAGGCTGATGTAAAAATAGCCCGCGCGCGGGAGGGCGTGGGAGGGCGCAGCCCTCCCGAGAACAGGTATTTTCACTCTGGCGTTGTACGCCCCGCGCATGGCGCCTGACGTGAACGCAGGGGAAACGGCGTTTCCCCGGGCCCCCGGGCAGCGGCATGTCCGGCGCGACCGCTCTAAAATGGTATGATACCACTCGAAGATGACAGTCTGGAAAGGAACGCGCATGCCGCGCATTCGCATCGGGGTGCAGTTACACCCCCAGCACACCACATGGGAGTCATTCGCCGCTGCCGTGCGCCACGCCGAAGCGCTGGGCGTTGACACGGTCTGGAACTGGGACCACTTCTTTCCGCTCTACGGCGATCCGCAGGGCAACCACTTCGAAGCCTGGACGTTGCTCACGGCCATGGCTATGATCACCACTCGCGTGGAGGTCGGCTGTCTGGTGACGTGCAACAGCTACCGCAATCCGGCCCTGCTCTCGAACATGGCCAAAACGGTGGACCACATCTCGGGTGGGCGCCTGATACTGGGGATGGGCGCGGGCTGGTTCGAGCGCGATTACAAAGAGTACGGCTACCCCTTCGGCACGGTGCCAGAGCGGCTGCGGGCGCTGAAAGAAGCCCTGCCGATCATTAAGCGTCGCTGGGAGGTGGATGTGCCCCCGCCAATCCGTCCCATCCCCATCCTCATCGGTGGCGGCGGCGAGCAGGTGACTCTGCGGCTCGTCGCTCAGTACGCCCAGATCTGGCACAGCTTCAGCACCCTTGCGACTATCGGGCACAAGAGCGTGGTACTCAACCAGTGGTGCGCCCGGATCAGGCGCGATCCGCAGGAGATCGAACGCAGCGTCTCACCGCGACCCGGCGAGAGCCTGGATGCTTACGTGGCAGCCGGTGTGACCCACTTTATCTTTGAGGTGGGGGAACCCTGGGACTTCGCGCCGGTTGAAGCGGCGCTGCGCTGGCGCGAGGGGAGGGGCGCTACCTGAGTGTGGCGTAAAACTCTTCTTGCAGTTCCTGAAAGTTCTTTCCATATATCCCGCGGTAGTCGGCAGAGCCGGCGCCGCGGCCCCGCCCGCTGGCGTAGAGAGCATTGAAGGCGTCCCAGCCATAGGTGCGGGTGAGATAATCAACGAAGCCGGCCCACATATCGTAGGCAATATTGAGATTGCCCTGGCCCAGGGCGCCGAGGTTGCCGCGGTAACCGGCCTGGTACAACTCGCGGGCGCGGGCGTGGAACGAGGGCGACCCGGAGAGGCTCAACCAGTACTCGCCGGAGATCCAGCAGGCCAGGCCCTCGAGCAGCACAGTATCAGCGCGACGCTGGGCATCTTTGCCATAGGCTTCCGCCTCGAGGGCATGGGCCAATTCATGGGTAAGCACGACCAGGGCGTGATGCTGATCTTCGCCCGGGCGGTAGTAAATGCGCACATTAGTATCACCGTGGGTGTAGGCGATACCGCGGGTGCCCTTGCCGGGCGCCTGGCTGACAGCATAGACCCCAACCGAGACCCGCTCGCTCAGGGTTACGGCGAAGCGCTTCTGGAGGTAGCTCAGAGCGTACTCGGCTTTGACGGCCAGTTCGGTCACCTCCTCGGGCGAGAAGGTGCCCCGGCCCACGTAGAAGTCAAGCCGGCGCCCGGCGTGGACAAACTCGCCGGGCAGCTCGGGGCCGCGCCCCGGCAAGAAGCTCGTTGGCGCAACCTTGACGCTGTAGTCCGAGTGAAACTCACGGCGTGCCAGGGTTGGGGTTGGCGGCAGCAGCGTGGCGGTGGCCGGTGGAAGGGTGGGGCTGGCCGGGGGAGCGAATTGAGCGGCAGCGATTGGCTCGCTTGTGGGCGCAGCGCGCGGGGGCAGCGCGGCACCCATCAGGACGATCAGAAGCGCAAAGCCTGCTATCGCCACCAGCGCAATCAGGGCGCGTTGGGTGCGGGACACGTGGAACTCCTCGCGGCACAGTCGGGGTGCCGTCGCAGCGAGTCTACCCGAAAACGTAAAGGATTTTATACCACAACTCCGGAGATGTGTCAAAAACTCACATCGGGGAACGGGGACGGGGAATCGTTCACTCTCGGCGCAGCCGCATGGACGGCTAATGTAGGGGAAACCCGATTTCCCCATGCCCCTTGCTGAGGGGAGGGTTTGGAAGGGCCCAGGACTCCCAGACCCTCCCGCGCACGGCCTGTTTTCACGTTAGATATTGCCCACCTGCTGTTGAAGGTCGGCAAGGAAATCCTATGCTCGTTCCTGTTTTGTAACCACCAGCGATAGTTTGCCGATCCAGCGCCGTCGAGCGGGAAAGCGCGCGCCTCCCCGGTATGGACGTCGGTGCAGATACGGCAACCGGCAACGCAGGGCTATGGCCAGATGCGCCGGGAATACGCTCCTGGCCGGCTCCTGCCCCCGGCACGGCGCAATGGATGCCAGGGCAACCTCTTCAACTGTATACATCGGCATAGATCTGGCCTGGTCGGATCGCAACCAGAGCGGCGTGGCGTGCCTGCTGGGCGATCCAACCGGCGCGGTGCTCGCCGGGCTGCCGGTGCTGCTGGACGACCTGGAGGCGATGGTGGCTCGTGTGGAACGCTATGCCGCGACCTGTCCGGCGATAGTTGCTGTGGATGCCCCCCTGGTCGTGCCCAACCTCACCGGGCGCCGGCCGGCTGACGCGGCGCTCAGCGCGGCCTTCCGGCGCTACGAGGCCGGGGCGCATCCCGCCAACCGGCGTCTGCTTGCCCGCGACGGGGTGGTGCGCGGCGAACGGCTGGTCGAGCTGCTGGTTGCCAGGGGCTTCCGTCACGTCGAGCGGATCGACGCCGGAGCTGGCGGGCGCGTGGTCACCGAAGTCTTTCCCCATCCGGCGATGATCGCCATCTTTGGCCTGGAGCGCACGCTCAAGTACAAGGCCCGCCCCGGGCGCTCGGCCGGGCTGCGCCTCGAGGCGTGGCGGCGCTACCAGGCTCACCTGGCTGCCCTGAGCGATGCCGACCCGCCCCTGCGCGGCCACGAGGCGCTGGTGCAAACTGATGTGGCTGCACTGCGCGGGCGCGCTCTCAAGGCTTACGAGGACCAGGTTGATGCGCTCATGTGCGCCTATATCGCCCTCTATGCCCATCGCTGGGGGGCGGCGCGCTGTCGCACCTTCGGCAATTTGCGCGATGGGTACATCTTTACGCCGGTGCCGCAGTGGTAGGGCGCGAATCCGCGCGCGGCGCTTGTTCTGGGGAGGCTCTCGGGAAACCCGGTTTTCCCTCGCTCCTCCCGGTTGAGGTTCAGGGGCGGACAGAACGTATGGGCGCCGAGGGATGTGATGGCGTGGGGAGACGCTGGTTGGCCCTCACCTCCGGCCCCTCTCCCGCGCACGGGAGGGGGGAGACCAGCGCCATGCGCGGAGGCGTCCTGATGCGGCAGAAGCCGCGTTGGCTCGAAGGTTCTGTCCGCCCGTAAACCCGGCGGGGGTAGGGCCTCTCGCGCCGGTGTAGAGGGGAACCCCCTGAGTTCCGCTGGTGTCACACGCGCTCCAGGGCGGCCTTCACCGCTACCAGGAAGGCGTCGGCTGTGGCGCCGTCGGCGATGCGGTGGTCGAAGGTGAGGGAGAGGTAGCACATCGGCTTGATCGCTATCGCGTCCACCCCGTGCTGCGTCACCACCACCGGGCGCTTGACAATGGCCCCCACGCCGAGGATAGCCGCCTGGGGCTGGTTGATGATCGGCGTGGCGAAGAGGCTGCCGCTGACCCCGTGGTTGGAGATGGTGAAGGTGCCGTCCCGGGTCTCGTCGGGTGCCAGGCGCCGGGTGCGCGCCCGCTCGACCAGGTCATTGATGATGCGCGCCAGGCCGAGCAGGTTTTTCTCGTCGGCGTCGCGCACCACCGGTACGAGCAGACCTTCGTCGAGGGCCACGGCCACGCCGATGTGGATGCGCCGGTTGAGTACGATGCCCGCATCGGTGAAGCGTCCGTTCATAACCGGCACCTGCTGTAACCCGGCGACAACGGCCTGCACGAAGTAGGGCGTGAAGGTGAGCCGTGCGCCCTGGCGCTCGAAGGCTGCCTTGTTGGCTTCGCGATGGGCCACGACCCGGCTCAGATCGGCCTCCATCACCGTGGTGACGTGCGGGGCCGTCCGCACCGAACGTTCCATGTGCTCAGCAATCGAGCGGCGCATCGGCGTCAGGGGAACCAGTTCGGCGTCTTCGGGCAGGGGCACCGCGGGCGCGGGTGTCGGGACGGGCGGCGCCACGACCGGCGGTTGGGAGGGCGCGGGGGGCGCCGCCGGTGGCACATCGGGCGCCGGGGCCTCGCGGGCCTCAAGGTAGCGCAGCACGTCCTGCTTGGTAACGCGCCCGCCCTGACCGGTCCCGGTGATGCGCGTCAGGTCGAGGCCGTGTTCGGCTGCCAGGCGCGCCACCACCGGGGAGATGAACCCGCTGCGGAGCGCGCCGTCGGCCGCCGGGGCCGTCGGGGCGGGTTGGGCAGGCGCGGGTGGCGCTGACCCGGGCGCGGTCGCCACGGCAGCCTGCCCGGCTGTGACCAGCGCGGGAGCCGCTGGCTGCACGGCGGCCGCTGCTTCCTCGGGCGCGCCGATGCGAGCGATCACCGTGCCAACGCGCACCGTCTCACCCTCACCCACCAGGATCTCCAGCACCGTCCCGTCTTCCGGAGCGGGCACCTCGGTGTCAACCTTATCGGTGATCACTTCAAGCAGTGGCTCGTACTTTGCCACTGTCTGGCCCGGTCGCTTGAGCCAGCGACCAATGGTTCCTTCAGTAACGCTTTCGCCCAGTTGGGGCATTTTGATCTCAATCACTGCAGTACCCTCCCAAAACCTCCCCCTGAAACTGAACAAACTACAAACGCATTTCCGCCAGGTCCTGAGAGGCGTCCCTGCCCCGGTTGGAGGGAGGGAAGACCTCTCAAGCGTTACCCCCCGCCCGGCCCGTAGAACAACAAACGCACGTAACGCTCCACTACGCCAGGGCGGGGCACCTGGGCGACGCGGTCGTTGTCTACCCCGAAGCGCACATCGGCCTCGGTGAAGGCATAGTGTTCCACCCGTGCCGGATCGAGGTTGCGCAGTGCCCAGGCCAGTTCCAGCATCCGCTCGACTGGCATATCGGTGTGCACATAACCAACGAGGGCGGCGCTGGCGCGCCGGGCAGCGAACCAGGTGGCCAGATCGCCGCGCTCGCGCAGGCGTTCGGCAATGGCGACCAGCACGGCCTGCTGGCGCAACCCGCGCTCGAAGTCGCTGTCGGGGTGGCGAATGCGGGCGTAGGACAGCGCCGTCATCCCGTCCATACGTTGCCGGCCGGCAGCGAAGCGCACGGTTGTTACGCGGTAATCGGCAGTCGGGAACTGGTGATCTACAAGCGGGCGCGGCACGTCCACGCTGATGCCGCCAAGGGCGTCAACGATCCCGGCGAAACCGCGAAAGTCGGCCACGACCGCATGGTCAATCGCGATCCCCAGAGCATTGCTGACGGTGGCCCGTGCCAGGGCCAGCCCGCCGCCGGGGGGGCCGTCGTGTTCGCCCCACAGGTAGGCGGCGTTGAGCCGGTTGTAGCCATGACCGGGAATAGCCACCCAGAGATCGCGGGGCAGCGACAGCAGTGCCACGCGCTCACGCGCCGGGTCAATACGTGCCACCAGCACCGCATCGCTCCGCGGCGTAACCTCCTCGCCCGGGCGCCGGTCGGCGCCCAGGAGCAGCACGGTCACCGGCGGCGGAGCACCGGGGCGGGTTGGCGCCAGGGTGGGGAGCAGGAGCAGCGGCGCGCTCGCGGTATCGGCGGGCGCTGGCGCTGGCGTGATCTGCAGGGCCGCCAGGTTGCGGCGGATCTCAAACACCTGGACCAGCGCTCCGATGCTCAGGAGCGCCACCACCAGGAGCGTTCCCAATCCAAGCAGGGTCCAGGAGAAGGACCGGACAGGGCGAGCAGGGCGTGCCAACGCAGGTCCTCCATCGGTCGGCCCGGCGTCAACCGGGCGCACTGCGGCCCTTTGATTATACTGCCAGAATCGTCGCGGGGCATCTCCGCGCTATCGGGGGCGGATTGCATCAATCGAGCCCCTGGCATATACTGGTGATGCTTACGATACGGTTCGAAAAGCCTTCACAGGATCTGATGTGAACATGGGGACATCGGGTTTCCGCACCTCCCTGCCTGCGGAGTAGCAAGCCCTCCTTCACCGCCCGCGCAGGGGATAGGGGAAAGCGGGCTTCTCCACCTGCGGTGAGCCTGTCGAACCGGGCCCCTGCTGTGGGGAGGGTTTGGGAGGGCGCAGCCCTCGCAGGAAAATACCTGTTTTCATCGTATCAGGGTGCGACGCAGCCGCTTGGGCAACCAATACGAAGGAAAGATTCAGTATGCCAAAGTCCAGGACTGCCAGGACGCCCAAAGTGGGCGCTGAACAGCAACGGCTACTCGATGCCCGCAACGGTACGCCCTGGAAGCGCTGGGGGCCCTACCTGAGCGAACGCCAGTGGGGCACGGTCCGTGAGGATTACAGTGACGATGGCAATGCCTGGAACTACTTTACTCACGATCAGGCCCGCTCGCGGGCCTACAAGTGGGGCGAAGATGGTCTCGCCGGTCTCTGCGATGACCAGCAGCGCCTGTGCTGGGGGCTGGCCCTCTGGAACGGGAACGATCCCATTCTCAAAGAGCGACTCTTTGGCCTCACCAATGCCGAGGGCAACCATGGCGAGGACGTCAAGGAGTATTACTTCTACCTCGACAGCACGCCGACCCACTCCTGGATGCGCTTCCTGTACAAGTACTCCCAGCACGCCTATCCCTACGCCGACCTTGTGAGGACCAACGCGGCCCGTTCGTATACCGACCTGGAGTACGAACTGCTCGACACAGGGATCTTCAACGACGATCGCTATTTCGATATCTTTGTCAGTTACGCCAAGGCTGAGCCGGAAGACATCCTGATCCAGATCGAGGCCATCAATCGCGGCTCTGAGACGGCGACCCTGCACATCCTCCCCCACCTCTGGTTCCGCGATACCTGGTGGCTGAACCCCGCGGCGCCGCGCCCCGTCCTGCGCGCCGTTGACGGACCCGAAGGAGTGGCAACCATCGAGGCGGTTGTTCCGGACCTGGGCACCTACTATCTCTACGCCGAGGGCGCGCCCCCGGTGCTCTTCACCGAGAACGAGACTAACCGCGAGCAACGCTGGGGTCAACCCAACCCCCAGCCCTACGTGAAAGACGCTTTCCACCGCTACGTTATCTACGGGCGAACCGAGGCGGTCAATCCTGCCCGTACCGGCACCAGGAGCGCCGCTCACTACGTGCGCGCCATCGCGCCGGGCGCCACCGCCAGCATCCGCCTGCGGTTGACGACCAGCGCGCCGGGCCAGAAACACTTCCGTCCCTTCGGCGCCGACTACGCCAGGGTGCTCACGGAGCGCCAGGCGGAGGCTGACGCCTTTTACGCCGCGCTCACCCCCCCGGCGCTCGACGCCGACCGCGCTCTTGTGATGCGCCAGGCCCTTGCCGGTATGCTCTGGACCAAGCAATACTACTTCTTCGACCTCGACCGGTGGCTCGACGAGCGGGGCGCCAATCCCCTCACCGGTGGACTGCGCCCATCGCGCAACCGCGAATGGGTGCATATGATGAACGGGAACATCATTTCAATGCCCGATAAATGGGAGTACCCGTGGTACGCCGCCTGGGATCTGGCCTTCCACACCCTGGCCCTCTCGATGGTTGACCCCGATTTTTCCTCGTATCAACTGCGACTGATGTTACACCCCGACTACCTGCATCCCAACGGGCAGATCCCGGCATACGAGTGGAACTTCAACGACGTCAACCCGCCAGTGCACGCCTGGGCCACCCTGTTCAACTATGCCGTTGACAAAATCAGCGGTGAGGCGGATCTGAACTTCCTCAAGGAGACCTTTACCCGGCTCTTGCTCAACTTCAACTGGTGGGTCAATCGCAAAGACCCACAGGGACGCAACCTGTTCAGCGGGGGCTTCCTGGGACTGGACAACATCGGCGTCTTCGACCGCAGCGCGCCGTTACCCACAGGAGGGCACCTCGAACAGGCCGACGGAACGGCCTGGATGGCCTTCTACAGCCAGAACATGCTTCAACTGGCAATCGAACTGGCTCGCTACGATCCAGCCTATGAGGATTTTATCCTCAAGTTCACCCGCCATTTCCTGTTTATTGCCGGTGCTATGGATCGTGTGGGGGTTCACGGCGACGAGTTGTGGGACGAGGAAGATGGCTTCTTCTATGACGTGCTGGTCCTTCCCGATGGGCGCGCCGAGCGGATCAAGGTGCGCTCGATGGTGGGGTTGTTGCCCCTGACGGCAACCACAGTGATCTCCGCTGGGACCCTCGAGCGCTTTCCGGCGGTGCTGGAGCGCATTAGAGCCTTTCTCTCCCGGCACCGTGAGCTAACCACCAACATCCACCCGCCCGAACGGCCCGGCGTGAATGGTCGCCGCATGCTGGCGGTGGTCAACGAGCAGAAGCTCCGTTGCCTCCTTGCTCGTATGCTCGACGAGGATCGCTTCCTCAGCCCCCACGGCATCCGCTCGCTCTCGCGCTATCACCTCGAGCATCCCTACATTGTGCATGTAAATGGTCAGGAGTACCGTGTCCAGTATCTGCCCGCCGAGTCGGACAGCGGCATGTTCGGCGGCAACTCGAACTGGCGCGGCCCGATCTGGTTCCCGGTGAATGTCCTCTTGATCCGCGCGCTGTTGCAGTTCTACTCGTACTACGGCGATGATTTTACGGTCGAGTTGCCCACTGGCTCGGGGAGACAGGCGACCCTGTTCGAGGTGGCAAAAGAGATCGCCGAACGCCTGGCGCGGATCTTCTTACGCGACGAAACGGGACGGCGCCCGGTCTTTGGCGGGGCTGAGAAGTTCCAGCGCGATCCCTACTGGCGCGACCACATCCTGTTCTACGAGTACTTCCATGGCGATAACGGCGCCGGCCTGGGCGCCAGTCATCAGACTGGTTGGACTGGTGTGGTGGCGCGCCTGATCCAGACCTTTGGCTGGTTGAAGCCCGAACACGTGCTGCAACACGGCGTCGAGGCGCTGGCCCATCCCTATGTGAACCGTGTGCCGCTCGAGAAAGCGTAGCACTACCGGGTCGAATTGAACGGGCCGCAGACGCGCTCCGGCCAGAGCGCGCCGGAAGGTCAGCGCGGCAATCTGCCCTTCGGAACCTGGCAGCTCAACTTGAACGGGCCGCAGACACGCTCCGGCCAGAGCGCGCCGGAAGGTCAGCGCGGCAATCTGCCCTTCGGAACCTGGTAGCTCAACTGGTATTACAGATACCACGGCACCATCTGGCGCCAGACAAGGGCGCAGTGAGCCTCGCCGGGCCAGATGTGCAGGGCGTGCCAGATGCCTTTCTGCCACAGAATGGCGCTGAGTGACTGGTTGTTAGCCAGGAACACATCCTCTTCGCCCACGGCCAGAATGATCTCCAGTCGCCGCAGGGCCTCGAGCAGCGTCGGGTCGTTCAGTTGCGGCAGGAAGTGACAGGGGTTGTAGAAGTAGACCGTCTCATCGTAGTGGCCGTCGAACAGGTCACGGAAGGACCCCATCGGCGTGGTCAAATCGTAACGGCCGCTCAGTGCCACCACCTTGCGGAAGCGCTGGGGGTGGCGAAATGCCAGGGCGACCGCGTGGTACGCCCCCAGGCTGCACCCGTGGGTGATCAGATGGGGGTTGGGGTTGAGTTGCTGCGAAAAGGGCGCCACTTCTTCCAGGATATAGGCCTCGAATTGCTGATGGCGCGCGAGCCGCTCCCTTGGCGGGCGATGGCGAGCGTAGAGGCTTTCGTAGTCCACACTGTCAACGCAGAAGAGCTGGATGTTGCCGGCCTCAATGGTGTGCCGCAGCGCGTCAACCAGGCCCCAATTCTCGTAGTCGTAGAACCGCCCGCCACGGGTCGGAAAGACCAGTACCCGCGCCCCCGCGTGCCCGAACACCAGCAATTCCATCGTTCGCTGCAAGCGTGGACTCCGCCACGCATAGTACTCCCGGCGCATCGGCGGTCCTTGACGCTCTTATGACAGTCGCAAGACGCTAACTGGCTCGATTCGGGTCAGCCCCGCCCGCCACAGACAGGTAGCGAACACGCGCCACGGTGATGGGTAGAAGCGTGGGGCAATCCGGTTGCCCCACGCCCCTCCTGGCGGCACCGGGGCGCCAAAAGCTCCGGCGGCCCGGCGCGATTGTGCATCCGCGAGGGCGGGCCATGGCTACCAGGGCGACTACGGGCGTTGCCGGGCAGAGGTCTTCAGCAGGGCTTTGCCCACCCGAACCCGGCCGCGCCCCGTCCGATTTCGAACCCGGGGGCGCGCCCGGCGCATAAACACGGTAGAGCGGAAATATTATCGCAGTATTAAGTTCAGCCATGAGTTCGGCAATAAACAGGTTAACGATCTTCCTTCTCATGCGCGGTGCTGCCGCAACTGGCGCTCCGACCCGCAGCGCTGGCCGCCGGGCGGGGGCGAGGGCCAGGCTCGCCGCTCTTCTCACGCGATCCGCCGGGGGCAGAGGCGCGGTGCCTCGGCGCCCTTGCCAGCGCCTATCTGGCAGGGGGGCGGCAACCCGGTCTCCCCATATCCCTGTGGGTGTTGAGCAGCCTGCCTTCCGGACGGCCCGGGGCGTAGAGACTCCGGGCGCTCCTGGGTCCACCTCAGGGATCGAACAGTGGAAACTGAAAGGTCCGGAGGATCGCCGCCCAGAGGCGATAGCCCTCGGCGCTCAGATGCAGACCGTCGTCGGCGAAGAGTGTCGCCACAGGCTCGCCGTTGCGCTGGAGCATGGGCTGGTACACATCAATGAAGTACCCCTTTGGCCGTGCCGTGAGCGCCTGGCGCGCAGCATCGTTGACCTGGCGAATGGCATAGCGCAGGCGCCAGCGGGCCGGACTGGGTTTGATGGCCATGAATGCTACCGGAATGTCGCCACAAATCTTGTCTATTTTATCCAGCAAGCGGTGCAGTGAGCCAATAACCGAACTGGCCGGTTGGCCGTCGCCCAGGTCGTTATCGCCAGCGTAGAGCACCAGGCTGCCGGGCGCGCACGGCGGGACCAGGCGCTCGAAAAAGTAATTGCAGGCCGCCAGAGTTGAGCCGCCAAAGGCTCGGTTCACCACTGGCCAGGGTGCCAGATCCTCTTCCAGGGTCGACCAGAGGCGGAGCGATGAACTGCCGTAGAATACCGTCGCTCCGGGAGGAGGCGGGTTCAGCGCATGTGCCCGTTCGATGGCCCGTACCTCGTCCTCGTACCATTCCATTCCGATCCTCTCTCTAGGCGCAAGCCAGGTCTGCACCATCGCCGAGGTGAGACCATGGGGACACCGGGTCTCCCCACGCCCCTGCCCGGGGCTGGCAAGCCCTCCGCACCAGGAGGGTGTGGAAGGAGGGGCGCGGCGGCGCTGCACCCCTCGAGTTATATCCAGGCAGGATGCAGCGCAGCCGCTTGGGCGCCTGACGCAAACTTGGGAGGGCCTGGCCCTCCCAAGTTCTCCCACCAGTGATTATTATACCCTGTTCCCGGCGAAGCTTCTCAGAAACTCCGCTCGACAACGAAGGTGTCCAGAATGCGATCCAGCGCCTCCAGGTCAGCTTCGGAGACGACCTGGACCTGCACCATCCCCAGGAACGACCCGTCCTCCGGGGTGAAGACAACGACCAGCAGCGCCGTTTCCTGGCCGCCGCAATTGATCCACACATCGTATTTGCCGGTGTACAGCGGGTCGGTGTAGTCGCTCCGGCCGTCGTAGGTGCATGAGTCGTTGAACGCCGTCTCATCGAGCAACTGGTCGGGCGTCAACTCCTGGGCAAGCTGGCGCGAGGCGCCCAGGAACATGCCGGGCGTGGTCCAGGTATTCTGGAAGCCACTGATATCGGGCGCGGCTACCAGGGCGATGCTCTGAGGAAGCTCCCTATCGCCCCGCCGCCAGGAACCGGTCGAGATGTCACTCCAGGCCCGCGGCAGATCGACGCGCACCGTTCGCGCTTCGTTCTCGAAGGTGTAATACTCTTCGTAGGTCGTGCCGGTATCGGTCACATCGGGCACATCCTCATTGCGCGCAAAGGAGACCGTCTCCTCCAGTTGGCGCCCGTTGATCTGCCCCTCCAGCACCTGCTCGGTTTCACTGCGCAGCACGGCAATCTGCAACGTGTCGCTCGCCGTGCGGCTGCGCAGGATGTCGCAGTAGCTGGTCATTGTGCCGTCGGTGGCCAGCACCAGTCGCTCGAGCTGGGTCACGATATCGCCCGGGCGCACGCCGGCCTTATCGGCGGGTGAGCCGGATTTGACTGACCACACCCAGATGCCCGAGAGCGACCCGTCGTCCAGTGCGAAGGCCTCGCCGTTGATGCCCAGGGAGGTAACGTCCTGACCACCGCGCAGTTGCTCGATCAATGGTCGGGCCTCGTCGCGCGAGATGGCGAAGTACTGATTGGTATCCGAACGACCAGAGTAGTTCACTCCCACCACCCGTCCATCGCTCGTCACCAGGGGGCCGCCGGAATTGCCGGGGTTGATCGTGGCGTCGTGCTCAACCACGTAGTCCACCGAGGCCCAGCTCGTCTCGCCGTCGGCCCGGGCCTTGGAAACGATCCCGCGGGTCAGCGTGAATTCCGGATCGCCCAGAGGATAACCGGCAGCGAACACGTCAAGACCGACTTTGATCTCGCCATCGTACCATTCGAGGAACGGATAGCCGTCGCCCTCGATGTCAATGACCGCCAGGTCAGAGCACTCAGAGACGCCCAGAATGCGGGCGTTACGCGGGCGGCTCTCGCCGTTAACAAAGATCTTAAGCAGGGCCGAGCCGGTGACCACGTGGTTGTTGGTCACGGCAATGCCGCTCTCGTCAATAATAAAGCCAGAACCCCGCCCGGCGACATTGAACACCGTACCTTCGCTGGGTGAGACAAAGGTGCCCTGAGCCTCGATCTGCACGATCGCCTTCCGCACATCGTCCAGCGCGCGTACGGCCAGACTGGTGGGCGTGGGAGCGGCGGTTGGCTCTGGAGGCTGCGTAGCCGTAGGCACAGTGGTGGGTTGCTGCGCCGTGGGCTGCCCACAGGCGCTCAACAGGGTAAGGGTGACGACCAGCAACCAGACGAACGCCAGTGGACCGGTTGGTAACCGCTGCGGACGCATAAGCCTCCCTTCTGCTCACTTCACAAACGCACTCCATCTGGGAGCGCGGTAATAGCACGGTTCTTCGGCTACAATCGCACATGAAGATGAACGGTTGATGGCAGGGGTAATCGTCAACGCTGGCCGGTCAGGTCCACAGATTACCTCCCGTCAGGAGTATACCATCGGAAGCGTACCATCGTGTAGGATTATGGCAGAAGCGCGGTAACGGTACCAGGATGAACATGGGGTTTTCTCTGGGAAGCTGTAGACGTGTGGAGGTGTCAACAAAGGTGTTACTGCGTTCATCTCCGCACCTCCATACCTCCACAGGCTCTCCGCCCTCCCTCTTCCAGCCTCCCCTTTGGGCGGACAGACCATGCAGGCGCATGCGGGAGATAGGGCGTAGGGATGCCCTGGAGGCCCGCACCCCTGCACCCTCTCTTTTAGCGTTTTTTGCAGAGCGCATCAGGAAGCCATGGCTGCCGCGAGTCCTCACCCCCCCAGCCCCCTCCCGCTAAGGGAGAGGGAAGACCAGAGCCGTGCGCAGGGGTGTTCCGATGCGGTACAGGCCGCGTTGGCCCGGATGTTCTGTCTGCCCCTAAACTCCTCCCGCCACGGGGAGGCGCCCGGTTCCTTCCCCCAGCGGGGAGGGTTTGGCAGGGCGAAGCTCGCCTGTGAACCCCTGTATCCATCGCTGTAGTGTGCGGCGCCGCCGCACGGGCATCTTATACCAATTTCACTCGAACGCTCCGCAAGCAGCGTTGCGTCAAAGCGCACCTGGACGCCTTGCGCGACAATCTGCAATCCAGAATCTACAATCTGAATATGCTATTACGCTACAACGAGGAGCCACCCGATGTCCGGCACTCCCTGGAGGCTCGCGCCCGATCGCGGTTTTGACCCCGAGCCGTCACGGCGGACCCTGGCGCGCGACCTGTACGCTACCGTTCGCAATCTGCCCCTGCTCTGTCCGCACAGCCACGTGCCGCCGGCGCTACTGGCCGACCCCGAGGCCCGTCTGGGCGATCCGGCGTCGCTCTTCGTGATCCCCGACCACTACGTGACGCGCATGCTTTTCAGCCAGGGGGTTCCGCTGGAGGACCTGGGCATCCCCGCGCGCGACGGCACGCCGGTGGAGAGCGATCACCGCCGGATCTGGCAGCGCTTCGCCGAACACTTTTACCTCTTTCGCGGCACGCCCACCGGGCTGTGGCTGGCCGATGAACTGGTGAACCTGTTTGGCGTCAGCGAACGGCTAGACGGTGCGAGCGCGCAGCGGATCTACGACCACCTGGAGGCGCAGCTTGCCCGTCCCGAGTTCCGTCCCCGCGCGCTGCTGGCGCGCTTCAACATCGCGTTGTTATGCACCACTGACTCCGCCACCGACCCGCTGGAGCACCATCGGCACATCCACGCCGCCGGGCTGACCCGGGTGCGCCCGACCTTTCGCCCCGATGCCCTGCTGGCCCTTGACGCTCCCGACTGGCCGGCGCAGATCGCCCGCCTCAGCGAACGCTCGGGCATAGATGTGGTAGACTACACCGGTTTCATTCGCGCGCTGGAAGAGCGGCGCGTGGCGTTCAGGGCCATGGGCGCCCTGGCGACCGACCATGGCGTGCTAAGCCCGGCCACCGCCCGTTTGAGCGACGGCGAGGCTGAACGGATCTTTGTCCGCGCGCTGCGGGGCGCCGCCACTGCGCAGGACGCGGCCCGGTTCACGGCCCATATGCTGATGGAGTTTGCGCGTATGAGTTGTGAGGATGGGCTGGTGATGCAACTCCACGCCGGGAGCCTGCGGAACCACCACGAGCGCCTCTACGCGCGCTTCGGCCCCGATGTGGGCGCCGATATCCCGGTTGCAACCGAGTGGACGCGTAACCTGCGTCCGCTTTTGAACGCCTGCGGCGCCGATTCGCGCTTCCGGCTCATCCTCTTTACCCTCGACGAGAGCGCCTATGGGCGTGAACTGGCGCCCCTGGCCGGACACTACCCGGCGGTGCTGCTTGGCCCGCCCTGGTGGTTCTTCGATAGCGTGAACGGTATGCGCCGCTACTTCGCCGAGGTGATCGAGACCGCCGGCGTGTACAATACCGCCGGCTTCAACGATGACACCCGCGCTTTTGCCTCGATCCCCGCCCGTCACGATCTCTGGCGCCGGGTGAGTTGCGACTGGCTCGCCGGCCTGGTGACACAGGGCCTGCTCGCCGCGGATGAAGCCGTGGACCTGGCCTACGAACTGGCCTATGGCCTGGCCTGGCGCGCCTACTGCCGCGGGAGCGCCACGCGTGGCGTGCCCCCGTTTCACGTGAAACCTGCTGCTGAAGACGAGCTACGGCGCAAAGGTGAACACCGTGCAAGCTCCACGACGTAAGAATTGTCATAATCGGCGAGGTCCACGCCGCTGCCTCCCGCGCCAGGCGGGCGCCTGGGGGAAGGTAGGGCAACCGGGTTTCCCCACTCCTTCCTCACGGGCGGGCTCCCCAACCCTTCCGCTGGTCAGCGAGGCAGGGCAACCGGATTGCCTCTGTGTTCACGTCAGCGGCTTCGCCGCCCTCCACCGGGGATGAAAAAAAAGCTCCTGGGAGGGCACGGCCCTCCCAAATCCTCCCAACTATGGGCACAACGAAGCGCCTTGCCGCAGGGATTGGCTGGCGCCCTGGTCGATCTGATCTGGTGCAGCGGCCTGGCCCCGCTAGTGGCGCTGCTGGCGCTGGTGGTCGTGGCACTGGCCTACCAGGCGCCGGTATCCGGGCGTGAACCGTTGGCGGCAAACCCTTCGCCCCTGCGGCTCGCCGGCGTGCAACGCCCTGAGCCAGCCGCCCACGGCGCATTCCAGCGCTGGACGACCGGACGGGCGCGCGTGCTCGTGCCCGGCGTCGGTGCCGGCCCGCTGGTCGTGCAGATGCGCTTCTTTGGCGGGGCCGAAGCCGGCGCGGGACGCGCGCTGCGGATCGCCACCCCTGGTCGAACGCTGGTCGAAATGCCCCTCCGCCCCTCCTGGCAGGAGGTGTACCTCACCCTTCCTCCCGAAGCCGCCGTCCGCGATCGTGGCGATCTGATCCTGCTCCTTGAAACTGAAACGTTTGTCGTGCCCCCCGACGAGCGCTCGCTGGGCATCTCGCTCGACTGGATCGAGGTGCGTTCGGGGGCGAGTGGCTGGCGCGCTCCGCCACTGGCGCTGGCCCGCGATATGGCCCTGGCGTTGCTCCTCTGTCTGTGGACCTTGCGCCTGAGCGGGCTCTCGGCGCGCCTGGCCGCGCCGCCCACCCTGGCTCTGCTGCTCTACTTTGGCCTGATGCTGGCCGGGTGGCCCGGCGCCAGCCTGGAGACGCGCATGCAGGTGGCCCTGGGCCTGCCCGTGCTGCTCCAGGTATTGCCCCTGACTATGCTGCTGGCGCTGGCACTCCGCCTCCTGCCCCTGCCCGCCCCCCCGGACAGGGGGCCCTCCGCGCCAGCGCTGGTGCGCCTGGCCGTGCTGCTGATCTTCACCCTGCGCCTGTCGGGCACCCTGCACCCGCTCTTCATGCCGATTGACCACGGCCTGCGCGCCAACCAGTTGCTACTGCTGGCCGCGGGCGAAGAGCAGCGCGTGCGCGAGCGTCTCGAACAACAGTACGAATGGGGCACCCGCGAGCCGGTGCCCTACAGCCTGCTTACCTACTACATGCTCCTGCCGCTGACCACGATCTGGAACTCGCGACCGGCGCTGATCGAGGCGGTTAAGGTCGTCACCGCGCTGCTCGAGGCAACCCTGCCGCTATTGCTGCTGGTGCTGCTGCGAGGCGGACCCCAGCGCCACCTCGGGGCAGCCTGGGGCGGCCTGGTCTATGCGGCGCTACCGGTGGGCTACCTGTTCTTTCATGACGGCAGCTTCCCGACCACCATCGGCATCTGGCTCACCCTGGTGGCCCTGGTTGCGGTGCAGTGGCTGATCGCTCCCTGGCTGCGGCCCGCCCCGGAGGACGATCCGTTGCCCGGGGCCAGCGCGCCGCCGGCTGGCAGGGGTTGGCCGCTGCTGCCCACCGCGGGCGCCTCCCTGGCGCTCGGGCTGGCCATCGGGGCGTATGTGACCCACGCCGCCTTCGTGCCCTTCCTGGGCGTGACACTGGGGGCCAGCCTGGCCCTGCTCGGCGGTGCGGCGGGCCGGCGCGCTAGCCCGCCCCTGCTGGCAAGTGTTGCGCTGGGTCTGGCCCTCGCCTGGGCCGTGGTCTATGGCAGTTACACCGTGACGCTGGTGCAACGCACCATTCCCAGCTACCTGGGCCTGATCGCCAGCGAAGGCAGCGTCGGTCGTAACAGCGAGTTGTTCTTCGGAACGCCGATTAACAGCTTCGGCCAGCACCTGGCGGCGCACTTCCGCGTCTGGCCGGTGCTGCTGGCCGGGGCAACCCTGGCGTCCCTGGCGATGGCCTGGCGTGGGCGTTTCATCGCCCACCTGGGGCTGGCGTACGCTGCGCTGTTTGCGCTCACGTCACTCGCCGAGCGCTGGTTCGGGCTGTGGAACAAGCACATGGTCTTCGTCGCCCCGCTGGTCGCCCTGCTGGCGGGAATAAGCCTGGCCTGGCTCTGGCGGCGCGGGCGCGGCGGGCGCCTGGTATGTCTGGCGTTGCTGGCCTACCTCTTCTGGGAAAGCCTGAGCGCCTGGGGTAACCGCGTGCTCTGGTACCACATTCCGCCGTGGGCGCTATGAAGATTAACTTCTTCGTTGCATAAGTTTCGACAAATTAACCAAAACTTACAGGAATCTGCTTATAATAGTTGCACACAGCAACCAGAATCAGCAACGTGCAACCTGCCTCAACAGCGGTCACCCTGGAGAGGGGGGTAGATTGGGGACGGAGCCGCGCACAGCAGCGGCCTCCGTGAGAGCCTCCTTTGCCTCATCGCAGCGCTGGAACACCCGCGCATGGCGTTTTCCGGCGTCCTGATACGGCCCGGGTATGCGCTGTTCCCGGCCTGTTCGCGCCCGTCGCGGACAGCCTCCCTCGTAAGCATGGGTCGAGCCAGGGCTATGGCCCCCGGCTGGCAAACCAGGTTTGAACGTTGCGCTGGCGACCTGTGGCGCAGGCGAACGCGCCACGGAGCGACTCATCGGTGGCAGCATCATCCCATCTCAACGAGCCTCTGTGGCGCAGGGCGGTGATGCGGTTTCCCCGCAAAGGGCGCCGCGACAGTTGTCCACGTCAGGAGGTTTGGGATGGCTGATGCTATCAATCTCGAAGAGGCCCTCTACCATCGAGGGGTGACGCGGCGCCAGTTCCTCAAGTTCTGCGGCCTCATGGCCTCCGTTCTGGCCCTCCCGCCGCGCTATGCCGGCAGAATCGCCGAATCGCTCCAGGCCGCGCCGCGCCTGCCGTTGGTGTGGCTGGAGTTCCAGGATTGCGCCGGCAACACCGAGTCCTTCCTGCGCGCCTCCAATCCGACGGTGTCCCAGATCGTCCTCGACTTGCTCTCCGTCAACTACCACGAGACGATCATGGCCCCCGCGGGCAAGCAGGCCGAGCAGTCCCTCGCCGATACCCTCAAGAACTATCCCAAAGGCTACCTGGCCGTGGTTGAAGGCGCCATCCCCATGGGCGAAGACGGCGTCTACTGCACCATCGGCGGGCGCGCGGCGAAAGATATCGTGCGCGAGGTGTGCAGCAACGCCATCGCGACCATCGCCGTGGGCGCCTGCGCCTGGGACGGTGGTCTGCCCGCTGCTGCGCCCAATCCAACCGCCGCGGTGGGCGTCAAGGACGCTGTGCCCGGCATTACGCTGATCAACATGCCCGGCTGCCCCATGAACGTCGTCAACCTGACCGGCGTGATCGTGCACTACCTGACCTTCAAGGATCTTCCTGCCACTGACCAGATGGGGCGCCCGTTGTTCGCCTACGGCCAGCTCATCCACAACTACTGCCCCCGCCGCGGGCACTTCGATGCCGGGCGCTTTGTCGAGGAATGGGGCGATATGGGCCATCGTCTGGGCTGGTGCCTCTACAAGATGGGTTGCAAAGGGCCGCAGGCGCTGTCGAACTGCCCCAGTGTGGGCTGGAACGATGCGACAAGCTGGCCGATTGGCTCCAGTCACGGCTGTGTGGGCTGCATGTCGCCGCACTTCTGGGATACGCGAACGCCGTTCTACGAACGGCTGCCGAATGTCGAGGGCTTCGGCATCGAAGCGACAGCCGATCGCCTCGGCATGGGCGTGGTTGCCGGCGTTACCGCGGCCTTCGCCGCCCACGGGATCATTAGCGCCGTGCGCGGCGCCACCAGGCCCATCGCCAAACACGAAAGCCCGCCCGATCAGCAGGCGGACGCCGGCGAGACGCCACCTTCCGGTAGCCCGAATGGCTCGTGAGGCCCGATCTCCGCCGCAAGCAAGCCGCTTCCCGGGGGCCGCAGGCCCCCAACCCCCCGCGCGGCAGCGCTGCCGCGAACCGGCAACCTGAACTCAGCGGGTCCAACGTTCACAGGGAGGGGAACCATGGCAAAACTGGTCATCGATCCCATTACGCGCATCGAAGGGCACCTGCGGATTGAAGCTGTGGTGGAAGGTGGGCGCGTGAAAGAGGCCTGGAGCAGCGGCACCATGTTCCGGGGCGTGGAGATCATCCTCAAGGGCCGCGATCCCAGGGACGCCTGGGTCTTTACCCAGCGCTTCTGTGGCGTCTGCACCACGGTGCACGCGCTGACCTCGGTGCGCGCGGTGGAAGATGCGCTGAACATCACCATCCCCGAAAACGCCCGCATCATCCGCAACATCATTGATGGGGCGCAGCATATCCAGGACCACGTCATCCACTTCTACCACCTGCATGCCCTGGACTGGGTAGACGTGGTGAGCGCGCTCCAGGCCGATCCGGGAGAAACCGCCGCCCTGGCTCAGTCCATCTCGACCTGGCCCAAATCGAGCGCGAATTACTTCAAGGGCGTGCAGGATCGGGTGAAGACCTTTGTGGAGTCAGGGCAACTGGGCCTGTTCGCCAACGGCTACTGGGGGCACCCGGCCTACAAGCTCCCGCCCGAGGCCAACCTGCTGGGCGTGGCGCACTACCTGGAGGCGCTGGACTGGCAGCGCGAGTTCATCAAGATCCACGCCATGCTGGGCGGTAAGAACCCCCATCTACAGACCTACCTGGTCGGCGGGGTAGCGATCCCGGTTGACCCCAACAGCCAGGTCGCCATCAACGCCCAGCGTATCGCCCAGATGAAACAGTGGGCGGCGATGGCCCGCGATTTCGTCGAACAGGTCTATATCCCCGACCTGCTGGCGATTGCCTCGTTCTACAAAGACTGGGCTAGCATCGGCGGCGGCCTGGGCAACTACCTGACCTATGGCGACTTCCCGCGGAAAACGATTGACCGAACTGACGAGTTCTGGATCCCCCGCGGCGTGGTGCTGAACAAGAACCTCGGCGTGGCACCGGCGGCGATGGAGCAGGAGCGCATCGCGGAGTATGTCACACACTCGTGGTACACCTATGCCGGTGGCGACCAGGAGGCCAGGCATCCCTGGCAGGGCGAAACCAGCCCGCGCTACACCGGCCCGAAGCCACCATACGAGTACCTTAATACCGACGCGAAATACTCCTGGCTCAAGGCTCCGCGCTACGACGATACAGCCATGGAGGTTGGTCCCCTGGCGCGTATGATCGTCTCCTACGCCGCTGGCCATCCCGACGTGCGGGCCACGGTGGACGCGGTGCTCCAGAAGCTCGGCGTCGGTCCTGAGGCGCTGTTCTCGACCCTGGGGCGCGTGGCGGCCCGTGGCATCGAAACCCTGCTGATGACCCGCGAACTCGACCGGTGGATCGACGAACTGGCCGCCAACATGGCCCGTGGCGATCTGGCCGTCCACAGCGGCGAGCGCTGGCGCCCGCAGACATGGCCGGCCGAGGCCGAGGGGTGGGGGTTTATGGAGGCCCCGCGGGGCGCCCTCGGCCACTGGGTGCGGATCAAGAATGGCAAGATCGAGAACTACCAGGCCGTCGTGCCGAGTACCTGGAACGGCTCGCCGCGCGACGCCCGGGGGCAACCCGGGGCCTACGAAGCCTCCCTGATCGACACGCCCGTGGCCGATCCCGAGCAACCCCTGGAGATCCTGCGCACTGTCCACTCCTTTGACCCGTGTATCGCCTGCGCCGTCCACGTGGTCAATGGCAATGGACGCGAACTGACGCGCATCCAGGTGGTCTGAACGAGCCGGATCTGGCGTGCGTCTCCCACCACCGGGAGCCAACCCGACGTCGCTTGCGTCCAGAGGCGCCGCACGCGATCGACAACCAGAACGCAACCATCTGCAATCAGGAGGGCCTATGCGCAGACGTGTGTACGTGTGGGAAGTGCCGGTACGGCTGACCCACTGGGTCAATGTGGCCTGCATCGCGGTGCTGTCGTTCACCGGCTACTACATCGGCAATCCGTACATTACCGTCAGCGGGCGCGAGCCCTACGCCCCGAACTTCATGGGCCTGATGCGCGGCATCCATTTTGTCACTGCCTACATCTTCATTGCCAGCATCCTCTTGCGCACCTACTGGGCCTTCCGCGGCAACGCCTGGGCTAGCTGGCGCGGGTTGTTCCCCTTCCTGACCCGCGAGGGGCGCAAGAACATGGGGCACGCCTTGCAGTACTACCTCTTCATCCGGCGCCATCCGCCCGAGGTGGCCGGGCACAACGCCCTGGCAGGCACTACCTACATGGTCATCGTCTTCCTCTACCTGCTGATCAGTTTCACCGGCCTGGCATTGTACGGCCTGCTGCATCCGGCCAGCATCTGGTGGCCACTGACGGGGTGGGTCTTTACCATCGTCGACGCGCAAACCCTGCGCCTGGCCCACCACGTGATTATGTACCTGCTGATCGCCTTTGCCATTCACCACATCTACAGCGCCTGGCTGGTGGATATGGAGGAAGGTAACGGTCTGATGAGCAGCATTTTCAGCGGCTTCAAGTTCCTGCGCATGGGCCAGCAGCCGGACTGGATCGAGAACCGGATGGTAGTAACGAAGGCCGAACCGCACCCGCAGGCGGCGCCGTCCGAGCAGCCCGTGTCGGATCAGGCAGCCAGATAAATCCCGTAGACCCCGCGCGTTCGCGGCCCCCTCTCGCGCGCCCTGAGGAGGCTGCGAGCCGGAAGGGGAGGGTGCGTGGTGACGGGGCCATCCGCATTCCTTCCCTCCGCTCAGGACGGTCCCTGCGCGCCGCGCATTCGCTCCGCCCTTCGCGCCGGGCAGGACGGGCTCCGGCGCCCCCAGAGTGCTGCAAGCGGCGAACATGTGTTGTACGCTACCGGTGCGCTTACGCGCTCCCTGGCCCGGAGGCGCGAAGCAGGCAAACTGCGGCTTCGCGCCTGTGTCTGCGTGCGCTCCACAATTGCGATTTCTTTCCCCACACGGGTTACTTTCATATAGTTTATCTATTGTAACTCTCTAGACATATAAGCAAGGTTGGCATATAATCGTTCCCGTAATCCGCGCGTTACTCTGGCGTCCGTGGAACGACCCCTGGGAAAGAATCCTTCGATGAGGAGAGCGTGATGAGTACCAGCACGAACATGAGTACGGGCGATTTGCCCGTCATTCAGGTCTACAACGACGGTAGCGGCGCATCACCGCAGACCCGGCACTCGCTGCTCCGCGACCCTGCCTCGGTACGTCCTCTCCGCATTCTGCTGATTACGCCGAAAGGCAAGAAAGAGGAGGATACCAGTCAGAAGGCGCTCTTCTCCATGGCCATCGGCGTGCTGGTGAGCATAACGCCCCCGCAGCACAGCATCGAGCTGGTTGACGAACTCTTTGGCGACCCCATTCCCTACGACGGGGCCTACGATCTGGTCGGCATTACCACCCGCACAATGAATGCCCATCGGGCCTACGAGATCGCCGATGCCTTCCGCCGACGCGGTACACGGGTCATCCTGGGCGGCGTCCACGTCTCCTTTAACGCCGAAGAGGCTGCGCCCCACGCCGATAGCGTGGTGATCGGCGAGGCTGAAAACCTCTGGGCCCTGCTGCTGCAAGACCTGGCCGACGGTGTCCTCAAACCGCAGTACAATGCCCGCGACTTCCCACCGGTCACCGAAGTGCCGATGATTGACTACGAACGGATTTTCAAGGCCAGCAAGCGCGACAAGGTCGACTCCCGCAAGTCGATCCCGATCTATATGACCCGCGGCTGCCCCTACACCTGTTCGTTCTGTGTCACCCCTAACTTCACCGGGCGCCTCTACCGCATCCAGTCGCCGGAAAACATCCGCCAGCAGATCGAGACCGCCCGCAGGGTCTGGTTCAAGCCCACCTCGCTCGGCTCCAAGCCCTGGTTCATGTTTACCGACGAGAATCTCGGCGTCAACAAGCAGCGCCTCTGGGAGATTCTCACCATCCTGGCTGAATGCGATATCAAGTTCAGCAGCTTTATTAGTTTGAAGTTCCTTGACGACCCGAAGACCGTCGAGTTGCTGGTTAAGGCCGGCTGTGTGATGGCCCTGGTCGGTTTCGAGTCGATCAATCAGGAGACGCTCAAGGCCTACAACAAGGGCCGCATCAATACCGCTCAGGATTATGCCCGGATCATCCGCGACTGCCGCAAGGCTGGCCTGAGTATCCAGGGCAACTTTCTGGTCAACCCCGCGATTGATACCTATGAGGACATGGCGGCGACTGAGAAGTTCGTGCGTGAGAATGCCCTCATGATGCCGATTTACTCCATCCTGACCCCCTACCCCGGCACGCAACTGTACCGTCAGTACAAGGCTGCCAGCCTGGTGGTTGATGAGGACTGGGATAAGTATACGGCCCATAATCTGGTTGTGCGCTGCGATCGCTACGACCCCCTCGAGTACCAGTTAACTTACATGAACCACTTCCTGCGGATGTACTCCTGGGGCGCAATCGCGCGTCGGGTGCTGCTCAACCGTAACAAGCTGATCAACCTGGTTACCAGCTTGCTCTTCCGGCGTAACTTGCAGGACCAGATTAAGAGCATCAAGACCGGTAAGCGAACTCCCCTTGCCCAGCCTCGGTCCACCGAATCCGTCGCCGATGTGGTCCACGAGGTCGGTCATGGCGTGTAACCGTGGTGGTCATGGTCTGCCATAATGACCGTGATGGGCGCGGAGGGAGCGGGCGTGAGTAGGCCAGGCCCTCCCCCCAACAACCTGTCCATCACAGCCAGGGTAACACGCCGGGAGTCGGACCGCGGGAAGGTGTAGCCCGGCCATAACTCTTGTCGCCCACATCTGCGCCCGAGGTAACGGGCCGGGAGTTCGACCGCGAGAAGGTGGAGAGGGGCGCGGCCCCGCCAGGTAGCCCTGCTGCCGGGTTGCGCGGGCGGCTCGGCCGCTCGCGTGGCCCCCGCTGATGGGCCCGGGTGCAGCCTGTACACGCAAACAGGGTTTCACAACGCGCCAGGCAGTGTTGCCGCTCGGCAACCAGAGGAGAGCAAGCGCGTTCTCCTTCCCTTCGCGGTTCCTCCCAACGCGCGCGGCGCCTGAGACCCTCTCACGGCAGGTACAAGCTATCAAGGGAACAACAAGATGAGCACGCTGATCTCGCCAGATATGATCGAAGTCGCGCCGCGCCCAATCATCCCTCCTGGCGCTCCCCGCAAACGCTGGCTGGTGATCCAGCCCAAGAGCCAGACCCCGCTGATGGTCGATTCGGGTAAGGTGAGTATGCCGCTCAACTTGCTCATGGTCGCGACCCTGGTCAGCCAGCACTTCGATGTGGACTTTATTGACGAACGGATCGGCGACCAGGTGCCTGCCGACTTCTCTCCTTACGATGTGGTTGCAATCACCTCGCGGACGCTGAACGCCCGGGCTGCCTATGCGATCGCCGATCGCGCCCGTGCCCAGGGGCGGTATGTTGTCCTCGGCGGTGTGCATCCGACCATGATGCTCGAGGAGGCCGGTGCCCACAGCGATGCGGTGGTCTTCGGTGAGATCGAGTCGGTCTATGAAGATCTGGCGGCTGACCTTTATCGAAAGACCGTCAAGCCGGTGTATCGCCCTTCAGACGGCTGGCGCTCTCTGACGACCCTTGATCGTCCCGATTTCAGCTTTGCCCGGCGCTCGCCCAATAGCAAGCGCTACTCCTTTCGCGTGCCCCTGCTCGCCACCAAGGGTTGCCCCGTTGGGTGCAACTTCTGCTGCACCCCCCGTATCTATGGCAAGAGCTTCCGAATTCGTGAGGTCGACCGGGTGATTGACGAGATGAAATATCGTCAGCACGAAGCCGGCAAGGCAAATATCCACATATCGTTTATGGACGATAATATCTGCTTCAAGCCGGCTTTTGCGGAAGAACTCTTTCACGCCATGGTGGGCCTTGGTGTGAAATGGAACGCTAATATCTCGATGAATTTCCTCGAAAAGCCCTATGTGGCTGAGTTGGCAAAAAATGCCGGTTGCGAAATGCTCAATATCGGCTTTGAGTCGGTCTCTCCCGAGACGATCAAATATGTCCACAAGGGTTCCAATCGCGTCGGTCGCTATGAAGATATTGTAGCCAATGTTCACAAGAACGGTATCGCCATTCAGGGTTACTTTATCTTCGGCTTCGATACCGATACGATCGATAGCTTTCAACACACCTACGACTTCATCATGCGCAACCGGATCGAGTTCCCGGTGTTCACTATCGCCACTCCTTTCCCCGGCACGCCATGGTACGAGGAGATGAAGCCGCGAATCGTCCAGCACGACTGGAATAAGTACGATACGTTCCACTATATGTATCAACCGGCCAGGATCGATCGCGATCAGTTCCTCAAGGCTTTTATCAAAATCCAGCGCGAGATCTACTCCTGGCCCAATATCATGAAGCGCCTGGGCGCTCGTAAGCCCGACTGGGTCTGGATCGTCAATATTGCTATGCACTACTTTACCCGCCGCATCACTCCCGAGATGTTACTCTGATGTGAACATATGGGGAAACCGGGTTTCTCCATATCCCTGCCTGTGGGGGCGGTAAGCCTCCCCAGCAGGGAGGGTTTGGGAGGGCGCAGCCCTCCCAGAAACAACCCACAGGCGGGGAGTCTCTGGGAAGGCGCAGCCCTCCCAAAAAATAAACCTCTTTGCATCTTGTCATTGTGCGGCGCAGCCGCATGGGTGTCTGCGATGAACATCGGGGAAACCTGGTTTCCCCGACCCCCCTGCCCGCTGTGGGTATGGCAGACGTGTAACGTTCATGGACCATCAGCCAGACATCCCTTCCCCGGTTGCCCTGGTTCTGGGCCTGGGCAACCTGCTGTTGAGCGATGAGGGCATTGGGGTCCACGTGGTGCAGCACCTCAGTCGGCGCTACGACGTGCCCGAGCAGGTGCAGATCCTCGACGGCGGCACGCTGGGCCTGGGGTTGCTCCCCTATCTGCAGGGAGTAACCCATCTGCTTGTCGTGGATGCGGTAGATGCTGGCCAGCCACCGGGCACAATCGTGCGCCTGGAGGGGGAGGAGATCCCCAGTGCCCTGGCGCACAAGATGTCCATGCACCAGGTGGGCTTGCAAGAACTCCTGGCGCTCAGCCAGTTGAGCGGCCACACTCCGGCCCACATCGTCTTGATTGGTGTCCAGCCTGCCAGCCTGGAGCCAGGCCTGGAACCTTCGCCGCTGATTGCGGCCCGCCTGAGTACGCTGGCCGACCGCGTGGCCGGTGAGTTGCGCGCCTGGGGTTTCGCGCTGGAGGGGCCGCGGTCGTGATCCCGGCAACAGACTGGGCCTCATGCGGCGAGTACAGGATCTGAGGTGACCATCGTTTCCGAAATCTAACGTGAAAAGAGCCCGTGTGCGGGAGGGTTTGGAAGGGCTACGCCTTCCCAGAAATCTCTTCTTTTCGTTCTGGCGTTGTGCGGCCCAGCCGAATGGACGGCTGACATGAAAATATGGGGAAACCTGGTTTCCCCATACCCCATAAGAGCATCGGAAGGTCGCCGGGTTGGTGGTGATGTTCGCCGTGCGCCGCTGCTGGAAGCCGATGTTCAGCAGCGACGCGCAGCGTTTTCCATGTCGTCACCTTTGCGCAAGTGGCAGGTACACTCTCGACTCTATGCGCAAGATAGTGGCTTCCGACAGCCCGCCGCCGGGAGCGGGGTTGAAGACGGTGACGCTGGCCGTGCCCGGGGTGGCGATGTCCGAAGCCGGGATGGTCGCGGTCAGTTGGGTGGCCGACACGAAGGTGGTGGGGCGATTGGCGCCGTTCCAGCGCACCACGGCGCCATTGACGAAGCCGGTACCGTTTACCGTCAGGGTGAACCCTGCTCCACCCGCGGTTGCGGAGGCCGGGCTGAGGCTGCTCAGCGTGGGCACAGGGTTACTGGCGTTGATGGTGAAGGTCAGGGCATTCGACGCCCCGCCGCCGGGAGCGGGGTTGAAGACGGTGACGCTGGCCGTGCCCGGGGTGGCGATGTCCGAAGCCGGGATG
>JBDNDG010000069.1:0-14685 GCA_046719255.1 Chloroflexaceae bacterium | reverse complement strand
AGCACGCCCACCGCCACCAGCACGCCCACCGCCACCAGCACGCCCACCGCCACCAGCACACCGACGCCGACACCGGATAATCCCGTAACGGTCAGCAAAGCAGGCGCGCAGGCACAACCGGCTGAACCGATGCCTGATTACGACGGCCTGACCTGGACTATCATCATTGAGAACAGATCGGCGACTGTCGCTACGGTAATATTTGAAGATCGATTACCAGCAGATATTTTTGGCACACCTGTGATCACCCCGGGTTCAGTTGCGTATAACCCTGCCAACCAGACTCTCACCTGGAATGGAACCCTGCCCCCGGGCGGAAGCGTCACCATAACCGTGAGCATCATTCTACCGCTTGGCAATCCGCCCCAATGCCGGAGCATTGCCAACCCGAGCTACGAGGTGACCGTCAACGGCACCGCCTATCCGCCGGTCGCGAATAGCGCCCCGGTCCAGATAGGCCCCTGCAACGTAACTCCCAATGCGGCAGGGTTACGTGCAGACGGGGGAGCAAGATGGGCCGAGGTGTTTACGTCGCCCACGCCTACGGCCGATGGAGCGCCACCTCCAACGGGTACACCAACCAGCCCTCCGGCAGGCGCGCCAACAACGCCCCCGGCCACGCCATCAGTGGCTGCGCCATCGGCTACGGCAACCCTCGAGCCAACGGCAACCGGCGAACCACCGCGCGAAACGACGACGTCGGCGCCGCCGCCGACCGGCGCGCCGACGCAGCCTGCTGCTACTTCACCGTCTACACCACCCCCAACCCTGGAGCCGGCGCCAACGCTGCCCGCAACACCGGAGCCGTCCCCATCGTCGCCTGTAACGCAAGAGCCGGCCCCTTCGCCCCCCGCAACCGCGACGACCGGCACGGCCGGGCCGGCCCCTTCACCACCCATCACAGAGGAGCCAGCACAGGCCCCGTCCGCTACCCCGCCCGAAACGGTTGAGGTTCCCGAGTTGCCACAGCCGACCGAGGCGGTGGGTCCGTATCCAGCGCCACCAACCGACACCACCGCCCCCGAGGTAACGACACAAGGGTTCGGCGGCGGCGTGCTGGCGCCCTACGCGCTGCTTGCGGCCGCCATTCTGGTGCTATTCCGGCGCCGATGGTAGAGAAGGGGGTTGGGGAAACCCGGTTTCCCTAAACCCCAACCGGTGTTGGGGTCGCCTGGTGCTCCGATGGGCGGGGGCATGGGGAAACCCGGTCTCCCTCCACCCCAACCAGTCCCGATGGACAGGGGCACGGGGAAACCCGGTTTCCCCACAGGTTCACAACCCTCCCGGTTGGGAGAGCTTGCCCCCTCACAGGCAGGGGCATGGGGAAACCCGGTTCCCCCGTATGTTCACATCAGGGGAGCCAGACAGAAAGATTGCCGATGAGGCGAATGCCCGGGCGCCTCAGGCGCTCTTGCGGGGAGCGCGCTTCTTTGAGGCCGGCGCGGCAGGGGCTTCGGTTTCGGTCTGTTTGGAGGGAGCGGCCTTTTTCCCGCCGGTAACCACCGCTGGAGTAGTCGCGGGGGACTCGACGACGGGAGCCAGTTCCTCCAGGCTGTTGGTGAGATACTCACACTTCGGGTAGCGCGAGCAGCCGAAGAATGGCCGCCCGAACTTGCCGCGGCGTCGCAACAGCTCGCCCTCGTGACACTTCGGACAGGCCACCCCGGTCGGCTCGGGCAGCGGCGCCGGCTTGCCATCTTTGCCGATCCGCCGCGTATTGCTGCACTCCGGATAACCCGAACAACCCAGGAAGGGGCCAAAGCGGCTCTTCTTGATCACCATCGGCCGCCCGCAGACGTTACACATCACGTCGCTCGTCTCAGGTGTCGATGCTTTATCAATAACGATCTTACCCTCACTATCGCGATGGAAATCGCTGGTAAAATCGCACGACTCTGAGCCGCCCTCTTTGCTGTAACGTGTGCAGGCCAGGAACTCGCCATTCCGTCCGAACTTAACCGCCAGGTAGCTCTGGCCGCACTTCGGGCAGAGCAAGTCGGTGACGATCTCCTCGCGCTTGAGATTACGCATCTCGCGGCGGGCCTCATCGAGCGTCTGCTGGAACGGAGCGTAGAAATCGCGCAGGACCGGCACCCACTGCTTTGAACCTTCGGCGATGTCGTCGAGCTGCTGTTCGAGGGCCGAGGTGAAGTCGTAATCAACGATTTTCGGAAAGTGCTCGACCAGCAAGTCGGTCACCACCCGGCCCAGCGTGGTGGGAATGAGCTTCTTTTCCACCAGTTCGACGTACTCGCGCTCCTGGATCGTCGAAATGATCGAGGCATAGGTCGAAGGACGCCCGATACCCAGGGTTTCCAGTTCCTTCACCAGACTGGCCTCGGTAAACCGGGGCGGCGGCTCGGTAAAATGCTGCACCGGCAGCAGTTGCACCAGCTTGAGGGGCTCACCCTCAGCCAGAGGCGGCAGGCGACGCTCGCTGTCCTCGTCTTCCTCCCCCTCATCGAGACTGACATTGTAGACCGCAAGAAAGCCGGGGAACTTCAAGACGCTGCCGGTAGCGCGGAAGACGTAGGGCGCGCTCGGGCCGGGCCGGCCCCCGGCGGTCCAGGCATCGATGTCCACCGTCGTACTGTCGAACACCGCAGGCGCCATCTGTGAGGCGAGGAAGCGTTTCCAGATCAGCTCGTAGAGGCGCGCCAGGTCGCGCTCCAGGTGGTTGTTCAGCATCTCGGGGAGGCGAGCGCAACTGGTGGGGCGAATGGCCTCATGGGCTTCCTGGGCGCCTTTGGCTTTCGCGCGGTACACGGGGGGCTTCTCGGGCAGATAGGCGTCGCCGTAGCGCCCGGCGATCACCCGGCGCGCCTCGGCCTGGGCCTCGGCGGCCACATTGGTGCTGTCGGTGCGCATATACGTGATCAGCCCGACCGGCCCCTCCTCATCGCCCACATCCACGCCCTCGTAGAGCCGCTGGGCCAGGGTCATCGTCTTCTTGGCACTGAAACCCAGCTTGCGCCCGGCCTCCTGCTGGAGCGTGCTGGTGGTAAATGGAGGAGCAGGGCTGCGCCGTTTGTCCTTGCGCGTAACCTTGCGCACCTCGTAGTGCGCGCCCTCCAGATCGGTCACAATTGCCTCGGCCTGCTCCTGGTTGGGAATGGCGAACTTCTCCAGGCGCTTGCCGTCACGCTCCACCAGCGCCGCCCGAAAGACATCGCGGGGCGAAGCCTCAGCCACCTCGCCCTTGAGCAGATCGGCCTCGATCGTCCAGTACTCAACCGGAACAAAGGCCTCGATCTCCCGCTCGCGCTCGACAATCAGGCGCACCGCCACCGACTGCACCCGGCCGGCCGACAAACCACGTTTGACCTTGTCCCACAACAACGGGCTGAGCTGGTAGCCAACCAGCCGGTCGAGCACCCGGCGTGCCTGCTGGGCATCTACCAGGTTCTTATCAATGCCGCGGGGATTGGCAATCGCCTGCTCCACCGCGTTGCGCGTAATCTCCTGGAACACTACCCGGTGGACGGGCGTGCGCGGCGGAACTTTCACCGCCTCAGTGATGTGCCAGGCAATGGCCTCACCCTCGCGATCAGGGTCCGTCGCCAGATAGACCGCATCGGCGTTCTTGATGGCCTGTCGCAACTCGCTGACCACTCTGGCCTTGGTAATCTCGTAGACCGGCTGAAAGTCATGCTCAACATCAATCGAGAGTTCATTCCTGGGAAGATCGCGCACGTGCCCCATACTCGAGGTCACGCGAAAGCCGCGGCCAAGATACTTCTGGATGGTCTTCGCTTTTGCCGGTGACTCTACGATAACGACTTTATCACCCATAGTTCTTTCATACAGGCAGCGGATGGTCACCCGCTGCTCGCTCATCGTGTGGACAGGAGCGTAGAGCCCCCCGGCTCTCCAGCTCTTCCGTCCGGCGCCAGCGCTCCCTGCGGCAGAAGCATGGGGAACCCCGGCTCCCTCTGCCGGCCCTTGCGCCGGCAACAACTTGCGGCCCCGGCAGGCAACCCGCATCACGCCAGGGGTGCAACGCTTTTGCACTATACGCGGGCGACTCTTCCTTGTCAATAGTGATTATTCTGCAAAGGCCCCCTCCATCACCCGCGCGGCCGCGTCACCGCCCGGCGGCCACAAAAAACAGAGGTCGCGGGGCAGGATTCGCCCTGCCCGACCGTCGCGTCTCGCGGGCGCGGCAACCAGCTCACCATGCGTCGGAGAATCGGCCTGAACCCCGTTCCGGCGAAGGGCTCCACCCGGGGCCACCCGGCGCAGCCATATCTTACCCGTCGAAGGCGTGAATCTCGATCCGCAGATGGAACGCCGTTTCCTGAAGGGTTGGCTCCAGGATCATCGAGGTCAGCACCCGGGAACGCAGGGGACGAGGCGAATAAAAAAGGTGGGCGCAACAGCGAGTATCTCCTGCGCCGAAGCCGGGCACCGGCGCGCTCAAAGCCGGCACGGCAGCCAGGGCGCGGCACCACCGACACTCAAAGCGCTCGGGGCCACCGACGGTCCAGGCCTCGCGGAGGCGCGCCTCGGGGCGCAGGTAATCAATGTGCCAGTGGGGGCGGGGCTTCTGCACACGGCGGTGGTGCGCCAGGCGCGCCGCCAGACCGCCGGCGCCAAAGGCGCTGCCCACGTACAGATAGAACCCGGGGGCGAAGTCAAATACGCCCAGCTTGCCGATCCGCAAGCCGGGTACCAGGCGATCCAGTTGTAGCACCAGAATGTATGTACCCTTCACGGCAATCCCTGGTCACCTCAGGACTGTCAGCGATGCCAGTGGTTTGTCCGGCAGGCTCTTGAGCAGGAGGGGCCGCAAGGCTACAGCCGCCCTCTGCACCCCTCTCGGGCCGACTGTGCCTCCGATATGAAAAAAGGGGCAACCGGGTTTCCCCTTCCCCCTGCCTGTGAAGGTCTGGGAGGGCACGGCCCTCCCAGACCCTCCCCTTAGCCGTCCATGCGGCTGCGCCGCACAAGGCCAGAATGAACATATTTATTCTTAGGAGGGCAAAGCCCTCCCAAGCCCTCCCGCGCGCGGGCTTTGTTCACGTTAGGGAGGAGGGTGGGGAAGCCCGGCTTCCTCTACCAGGGTAACCCGGCAGAGCGATTTGGTCAAGGAAGAAGCAGGATGGTCAGCCGGGTATGTTATACTTTCCCCGGCGGCATATCTCCAATCCTTTGCGACAGCCCTATGAACGTTCTGCTGATCGGCTCTGGCGGCCGCGAGCACGCGCTCGCATGGAAAATCGCCCAATCGCCCCATTTTTCGCGACTCCTCAGCGTGCCCGGCAACACCGGCACCGGGCAATACGGTCAGAACGTCCCCTTCCCCCTGAGCGATTTTGACGCGATTGTGGACCTGGCCCAGCGCGAACGGATCGACCTGCTGGTTGTCGGGCCAGACAACCCTCTGGCAGATGGGATCGTCGATGTCTTCAAGGCCGCCGGTATCCCGGCATTTGGGCCGACCGCCGCAGCGGCGCGTATTGAGAGCAGCAAGTCATTTGCCAAAGAGATCATGGCGGCCAGAGGGGTGCCCACGGCCGAAGCGCTGATCTTCGACTCGCCGGTCGAAGCCACTGCCTTCGCGCAACAGAGCGGCCAGCCCTGGGTGGTCAAGGCCGACGGGTTGGCGCTGGGCAAGGGCGTGGTGGTGCCCGACGATGTGGAAGGCACCGTGGCGGCCATCGCCCGCCTGTCGACCACCCGCGCCGGCAGGCGCCTGTTGCTCGAAGAACGGCTCGAAGGCCGCGAACTCTCGGTCCATGCCCTCTGCGACGGCGAACACCTGCTGGTGCTACCCACCGCCCGCGACCACAAGCGTTTTGGCGAGGGCGACACCGGTCCCAACACCGGTGGCATGGGCGTGATTGCTCCGGTGGACGAGGTAAGCCCCGCCGTACTCGACCAGATCGTCACCACCTGCATGCAGCCGGTGGTTGACGAACTGGCCGCCCGCGGCACCCCCTTCCGCGGCCTGCTCTACGCCGGGGTCATCCTGACCCGTGACGGGCCGAAGATCCTGGAGTTCAACGCACGCTTCGGCGACCCCGAGGCTCAGGCCATCCTGCCCCTGCTCGAAGGCGATGTGCTGGAAGTGTTCTACGACTGCGCCGTGGGGCAGTTGCATCCAGAGAAGCTCCGCAAACGCAAGGGCTATGCGGTATGTGTGGTACTCTGCGCCCAGGGCTACCCCGGCAAGCCCCGTCTGGGCGACCCGATCCGCGGCGTGGAAGCCGTAGACGACGAGCAGGTGCTGATCTTCCACGCGGGCACGGCCATCGGTCCCGCGGGGCTCTGCACCGCCGGCGGGCGGGTGATTGGCGTGACCGGCCTCGGCGCGAGCCTGGCGCGGGCGCGCGCCCGCGCCTACGAGATCGCCGAGCGGGTCGCCTTTGAGGGTAAGTACTTCCGCCGCGATATCGGGAAAGAGTAGCCCCCGGCGCAGGCGGCTGCAAGGTGCGCCATGTATCAGGTTGCCGTGCTGCTGAGCGGCTCCGGCTCCAATCTCCAGGCCCTGCTGGATGCTGAGGCTGCGGGAGTGCTCGAGGCGCAGGTGGCGCTGGTGGTCAGCGACCGCGCCGACGCCTTTGGCCTGCAACGCGCCCTGGCCCGCCAGGTTGCCGCGGCGTTTGTTCCGCTCCCCGCCACGCCCCGAGGCGCCGATCGCGCCGCTGCGCGAGCCGCCTGGGAGCGGCGGCTCGCCGATGTGGTAGCGGCCTTTACGCCCGATCTGGTGGTGCTGGCGGGCTTTATGCGCATTCTCTCACCCGCCTTCCTGGATCGCTTTCCCAACCGCGTGATCAACCAGCACCCCGCCCTGTTGCCCGACGATGGCGGCGACACCTATGTGACGAGCACGGGCCTGGTCATCCCTGCCCTGCGGGGCGCGCACGTGGTCCCCGAGGCGCTGGAACGGCGCCTGCCGATCACCGGCTGCACCATCCACCGCGTTACTCCCCGGGTGGACGACGGCCCCGTCCTGGCGCGGGCCGAGGTGCCCGTGTTACCCGGCGACACCCCCGAAACGCTCCACGAACGGATCAAGGTCGAAGAACACCGCCTGATCGTCGAGGTGGTGCGCAGTCTGGCCCTGGCGCACACCGGCGTGCGCCAGTCAGAGTAGGGCCATGGTGGAGTACAGACTGGTGCGGTGTCGAGCTACGGCAGAGGGGCGCGAGCGATATGCTATAATCCTGCTTCAGTATTTACCTTCGGCTCAGGCCGGTGTCGTGGCGCGCCGGCCCGGGGCACAGGGAGCTTGCGGTGCCTGCGCGTCCCTTCTTGAAGTGGGCCGGCGGCAAGGGGCAACTCTTACCGGAGTTGACCGTGCGCCTGCCCCCGCAGTTCCGGCGTTACCACGAACCCTTTGTAGGCGGCGGCGCGCTCTTCTTTCACCTCTGGAACAGCGGCAGGCTGCGCCACTCCGCAGTGCTGAGCGACTCCAACCCTGAGTTGATCGCTTGCTACGAGGCCGTGCGCGATGAGGTCGAGGACCTGATCGCCCTCTTGCTGGAGCTTCGCCCGCACTTCAGCGATCGCGAGTTCTTCTACGAGATCCGCGGGTGGGACCGGCGCCCCGACTTCGCGCAGCGTCCGCGGGTGGAGCGGGCAGCGCGCACTATCTTTCTGAACCGCACCTGTTACAACGGGCTATACCGCCTCAACAACCGCGGCCAGTTCAATGCCCCTTTCGGCAACTACCGCAACCCCTTGATCGTCGATCCTGAGAATATGCGCGAGGTAAGCCGCGCCTTACAGCACGTTGACCTCAGCGTAAGCGACTTCGCCGCTGTGCTGGATCGCGCCCTGCCGGGCGACTTCGTTTACTTTGACCCGCCCTACGTTCCGCTCAGCACCACCGCCTCATTTACTGCCTACACCCATCAGGGCTTCTCCGAAGCCGAGCAGCGCCGGTTGGCCGAGGTATTTCTCGCCCTGGCCGCGCGGGGTTGCTTCGTAATGCTCAGCAATTCCTACACCGAGCTTGCCCGTTCCCTCTACGCCGGGCAGCCGGTGCACGAACGCCTCTCAGCCAGCCGGAAAATCAATTGCGATGGGCGTAAGCGCGGCATGGTTGCCGAACTGATCGTCTGCAGCTACGAGCTGGCGGCAATAATCTCACCAGTATAGCAGTGCCCCTCACACCCCTCCCGACGTGAGGAGAGGCTGCGCCTCTTCCTTTTTATCGTGTCGTTGTGTGGAACAGTCGCATGGGTGTTTATCCTGAAATCGCTCATTACGGGTATCAATGACAATTTATTCATTTCTCAACAACCGGGTGCACAGAGCCTGATCGCATTCCAGCGCGCTGGAATGCGATCTTTACCCGACCCGGGCGTTCCCTGTTGGCGATATGTACGCCGTGTAAGCTTACACTTTTTTGCTTGCAAGTGTCGTAGACAACTGCTATACTAAGCTTATCTTGCACATGTCATATGTACAATCATTATGATCATCACCATTTGACATCAACAAAACCTCAAATTCTTTGCGGGTTTGCAGCCATATCTGTTGTTTAGAGTGACATTTAGCCTCACACCTCTGACGCATTACGCTTCGATCGGCTTTCACCTACCAGCAGAGATGGTGTATGGACCCGGTCGTTTCGCTTGTGGCGAGAGGGCACTGGCCGCAGGCTCCTTTTCCGATTCGCGCATTCTGGCAGGAGGCCGTAGCAGAGGCACACCAGGCGATCATACGGCTGCGCTGCCCAACACAGGAATGCCTCTCGCACACGGGCTATGTTCACCTCAGGAGGACAGGATCACCAGATTCATTAAAAATATCGGGCGGAATGTGTTGCCGCACATTCCGCCTGTAACCACCGCACGATAATTCCAATGCCGGGCCGCAAAGGAACGGTGCTTTGTGGTCGCTTCAGTATACCTCATTCCAACCCTCTACGACAAGAGCGACTGGCACGCACCAGATCGGGAGTCGTTGTCCTGCAGAGTGTAGGTGTCATCGGGCCGCTATGAGTGAACGTGGGTGCTGGCTTGCTATGGAAGCACGCCAACAAGCGCGCTCGATCGTCTTCGCGCTGTTCCGGACCACGCGATCGGGTCTGATAGGGGGTTTTTATCTATGTTCTCAACCATCCGAAACCGGTATCTGCTTGGCGCTGATCTCCTGTTGTTGCCCCTCGCTGCCTATTGCAGCTTTGTTCTGCGCCTCGAACAACCTGATCTCGGCCTGTACGCCCCCGGTTTCTTCCTCTTCACCACCCTGGTAGTACCCCTGACGATCCTGCTCTTCTGGATCTCTGGCAGTTACGCTCGTTACTGGCGCTACGCCGCGCTTCAGGAGTTCCTCACGCTCTACGCTGCGCTCGCGGTCGCAACGCTCCTGGTTGGCGTAATTCTATCCATCCAGCGCGCCGCAAGCGGAGTGGCACTGGTGCCCTTCTCCATACCGTTTCTGTTCGTGGTCCTTGCAGCAGGCATGGTTACGGTGCCACGCCTCTCCATTAGCCTGGTCCACAACGTGCAGACCCGTCGCGTCTCCGTCCCCGGCACGCCGCAGCGCGTGTTGATTATGGGCGCAGGCGGCGCGGGGGCGCACCTCGCGCGCCAACTGCGCGATCATCCCGAGTTCGGCATGCAGGTGGTCGGCTTCCTCGACGACGACCCGCTCAAGCACCATATGCACATCCACGGCGTGCCTGTGCTCGGCTCGCACCAGGACATCCCGGCAGTAGCTCGGACAACGTGCGCCAGCGTTGTGATCATCGCCATCTCCGGTCTCCCGGGGCGCAAGGTGCGCGCCATCGTTTCCCTCTGTGAGAATGCCGGCCTGCGGACGAAGACCATCCCCGGCCTCCACGACCTGCTCGACTCGCGGGTCAGCTTCACACAGATCCGTGACGTGCAGATCGAGGACCTGCTGCGTCGGGAGCCTGTTGCTACCGACACGTCCGCGGTACGTCAGTTGCTCGAGGGGCGCCGGGTGCTGGTGACCGGCGGCGGCGGCTCGATTGGCAGCGAACTCTGCCGCCAGATCCTCGCCTGTAACCCCGCCGAACTGGTGGTTCTGGGCCACGGCGAGAACAGCGTCTTCGAGATCTACCACGAGTTACTGCGCCGGGTGGCCCTGCTGCCCGGTGACGGTCCGCGGCCCCGCATTCACCCCGTTATTGCCGATATTCGCGAGCCGGATCGTCTCGATGAAGTCTTCGCCGCTTACCGTCCTGAGGTCGTGTTTCACGCCGCTGCCCACAAACACGTTCCCTTGATGGAATATAACATCCGTGAGGCGTTTAGCAACAACGTCTTCGGCACCCGCAACGTCCTGGCCGCCGCAGAACGCTACGAGGTCGACCGGCTGGTGATGATCTCTACCGATAAGGCGGTGAATCCGACCAGCATTATGGGGGTCAGCAAGCGGGTTGCAGAGCTGCTGGTTCACCAGACGGCGAAACGCTGTCGGCGCCCCTACGTTGCCGTTCGTTTTGGCAATGTCCTGGGCAGTCGCGGTTCGGTGTTGCACACCTTCAAGAAACAGATCGCCGCGGGCGGCCCGGTTACCGTCACGCACCCGGAGATGCGGCGCTTCTTTATGACCATCCCCGAGGCGGTGCAACTGGTGCTCCAGGCAGCCGTGCTCGGCCGCGGCGGTGAGGTCTTCACCCTGGATATGGGCGAGCCGATCAGGATTGCCGACCTGGCCCGCGACATGATTGAGCTTTCCGGTCTCCAGGTGGGTGAGGATATCGAGATCGTTTTCTCCGGCCTGCGCCCCGGTGAGAAACTCTACGAAGAACTCTTTGTGCCCGGCGAAGAGTACCGTCGTACCACCCACACCAAGATCTTCATCGCGGCCAATGCCAGCAGCCTGGTACCGGCGAATCTCGACGAGCGGGTCAACGCCCTCGAGCGCGCCACGCTGCGCGGCGACCGCGCGGCGATGCTGGCGCTGGTGCAGGAGCTGGTGCCCAATCACTGCCTGGAGCAGGCCATTGCTCCAGCGCAGCCGGTGATGGCCGCACCGCCCCTCGTGGCGCGCGCCGTCGGCGACTGACGTGCAACGAGAGAACCCGGGTTTCTCCATAGCGTGATTTCGAACGTTTCTGGGAGGGCTACGCCCTCCCAAATCCTCCCCCTGGCAGGAAACGGAACAATCCGGTTTCCCGCTATTTGACGGGCGCTACAGGCGCCCGTATAATCAACCCCGTCTGAACCGAAGCGCAGCAATGGCTGGCCCAGGCAGTGTCGCCTGTCCACCCTGTTTCCCCTGATGTCCGAACTCATCTCTGAGCAGAGTACGCCCCGTGTGCGTCGCCCGCCCGTGATTGCTGTGTGCGGCAGTGGCGTTGAACACGCGCGCCTGAATGCCCTGGCCGAGGCCGTCGGTGAGCTGATCGCCCGGCGCGGCGCGGTGCTGGTGTGCGGTGGGCTGGGTGGGGTAATGGCAGCCGCCTGCCGGGGCGCGGCGCGAGCCGGTGGCCTGACCGTGGGCATCCTCCCCCAGGCAGACCCGGATGCCGCGAATGCCTACGTGGCCCTCGCGATTGCGACGGGTATGGGGCAGGCGCGCAACGTGGTGCTGGTGCAGAGCGCCGATGCGGTGATCGCCATCGGTGGCGAGTATGGCACCTTGAGCGAAATTGCGCTGGCGCGCAAGATGGGCCGGCCCGTGGTGGGCCTGATGACCTGGGATCTGGGCTCGCAGCACCTGGTCGCAGTCGCCAGCCCGGAGGAAGCCGTCGAACAGGCGCTGCGCCTGGCCGCCGAGGGGCGTGCAAGTAGACCACAGGCCGGCAACGGGCCTGTCGCTTACGATTCGTGACGTTTCGTCATCGAATGGTAACAGGTGGATCAGTATCGTATCAGCAGCCCGTCAGTCCTCGTCACTACAATCAAAACCAGAGCCCCATGGACGGCTCACGTGAACATATGGGAAACCGGGTTTCCCCATCCCCCCTGCCTGTGGGGGCGGCAAGCTCTCCCCGCCGGGAGGGTTCAGGAGGGCGTAGCCCTCCCAGGAACAACTATGTTCGTTCTGGTGTTGTGCGGCGCAGCCGCGCAGACGGCTGATGCGTGACCAGTTGCGCCCCCTGGCTTCGGCCCGCTCGCCCAGTGAGCGGTGAAAGCCGCTGAACCCGTCAGAGCCGGTGCCACCGCCTGGAACAGAAACGCTCGCTCACCGACCACTTAGCCGAGGAGAAATACGAGCATGGTTAGAAGAATCATCGTCGTCGCGGTGCTGGTCGCAACCCTGGCCACCCTGGTCGCATGGCCGAAGCCAGGCGCCGCCCAGGGCCGGATCGCCGATACGTTTCCACCCTACCAGGCGCGCTTCTTCCCTGAAACCGGGCAGACGGCCGTCAACTGGTTCCTGGAGGCCTGGAAAAACACCCCCAATGCCCTCTTTGTGCTGGGCTACCCGATTTCACAGCCATTTATCGAAGAGAGCTTTACCACCCCTGGCCAGTTCTACCGTGTGCAGTACTTTGAACGGGCCGTGCTGGAGGAGCATCCTGAGAACTTCGGCCAGCAGGGTAACCGTTACTACATCCTCGGGCGCCTGATGGGCACACAACTGGCCAGGGGACGCGAAAATGAGCCGCCATTCCAGCGAGTCAACAATCCCGGCGATGGAACCTGGTTCCCCGAGACAGGGCATACGCTCCGCAATGACCCGGCGCCCTTCCGGGATTTCTGGTTGAACAACGGCGGCCTGGCAACCTTCGGCTACCCCTTGAGCGAGCAGTTCCAGGAAGTGAACTCGCAAGATGGGCAGGTGTACTGGGTACAGTATTTCGAGCGCCAGCGCATGGAATGGCACCCTGAGCAACCCGACCCGCGCTATCGCATCTTGCTGGGCCTGCTTGGGAACGAGTACCGCGACCGCTTCCACCGCAACAACCCGGCCTTCCGTTCGCGCAGCGCCGCCGAGGCGCTACCGCGACCGTTCATTTACGGCTTCAACGCCCACCTCTACGGCCAGGGCACGCCGTGGCAGGATCGCAATCGGGTACTGACACTCTCGAAGAACGCCGGGATAAACTGGATCCGCCAGCAGATCCGCTGGCGTGACCTGCACGACGGCTCGGGGGCGATCTACTGGGCTGAACTTGACGATATTGTCAACGACGCGAGCCGGCAGGGAGTCAACCTGCTGATCAGCGTGGTCTCGGCCCCTGACTGGGCCGGTGGGCCGGGTATGCCCCGCCGCGAGAACTTTGGCGATTTCGGGTCGTTTATGGGGCAGATGGCGGCGCGCTACCGTGGTCGCGTTCAGGCCTACCAGATCTGGAACGAACAGAACCGCGCCTGCGAGAACGGGGGCGATTGCGCCCGCGACGGTGGCGTGGGCGGGCGCGTGGCGAATGCCAACTACTATGTTGATCTGCTGGAAGTAGCCTACCGGGCCATCAAGGCCGCCGATCCGTATGCGATCGTTGTGAGCGGCGCACCCACCAGCACGGATACGAACCGTCAGGATATCGCCATCAGCGACCTGGAGTACGTGCGCCAGATGGCGGTCAATCCGAAGTTCCGCAGTAATGTGGATGCCATTGGTCTGCATCCAGGCGGCCACTACAACCCGCCCGATAGCCGCTGGCCCGAACGCCCCGGCCCCGGGCCGGGCTGGCGCACCAGCAATGAGTTCTACTTCCGCCGGATCGAGGATACCCGCAACATCCTGGTAGCCAACGGCATGGCCGACCGGCAGATCTGGATTACCGAATTCGGCTGGGCGACGCGCAATAACACCCCCGGCTACGAGTACGGTAACAGTATCTCCTTCGAGACCCAGGCTGCCTGGCTGGCGCGGGCACTGGAGATCGGGCGCTACGAGTGGGCGCCGTGGGTGGGCGCGATGTTCATCTGGAACCTCAATTTCGCGATCCCCTGGCGCTACTACGGCAACGAGTTGCACGAGCAGGCGGCCTTCGGAGTTCTTAACGGCGACTGGAGCCCGCGACCGTCCTTCAATGCTATTCAGGCCTTTCCCAAACGGTAACGCCTGCCTGAACTTATGGGATGACTCAAACCTGCTTGACAATCTGATCTTCAGCTCCACAGCTCTTCAGCTCTACCAGCCAGTTGTGTGGAGACGTGTGGAGCTGTGGAGCTGTGGAGTAACGGTAACCCTGACAGGCCCGCTCCTGAACTCTGTCTAAGGGCGGCCACGCTCCATGGTTGAGCTGTGGCCCATCGCAGCGGGAGGCGGAGTTTCCGCCTCCTGTCCGTGCGTGCGGTTGTAGACGGTCACCGGGAAGGGCTACGCTCTCCCGAACCCTCCCTCTGGACAGAGAATGGGAACCAGATCTCTCCGTGTTCAATGTCGAGTGAGTTTCCAGGAGAGTAAACAATGACCCGTAATCTCCGGCGCGCCGCGATCGTCGCGCTTCTGACGCTGGCGCTGGTCGCCTGTAGCAGCGCGGCCCAACCCGGCCCCAACCAGCAAGTCAGCGCTACCGTCGCACCCGTACCAACGGCTGCCGGCCAGCCGACCAGCGCTGCGCCTGTCAACGGTGCACCGGCCACTGCAACTCCCGTCGCCGCCCCGATCAACCCCGACTACCTGGAGTTCGGGATCGTGGCCCATCTCTACTACACCGATCGGGCGCGGGTGATGCAGCTCGTACAGAATGCCGGGTTCGAGCCGGTGACGGTGCTAGCCTTGGGTTATCTGGGTGACCCTGAGGCGCTGCCTGAAGACCTCAGGGTCAAGGAGACTTCGCCGCGCACCCGTAAGCCACTT
>JBDNDG010000068.1:0-14854 GCA_046719255.1 Chloroflexaceae bacterium | reverse complement strand
GGTAGAAGCCACGCGCGCCGGCTCGACGTAGGTCGAACCCAACTCCTTGATCTGCTCGGCCCAGTCCAGGTCGCGACCTTCTTGCAGCTCGATGTTGACCAGGCCACGGTTCAGCACCAGCACGTGGCGCACACTCGGCTTCGCGGCGGCTTCCAGTGCCCGATCCACAATCTCTTTCAGGTGCACCGGCAGCCCCTTGCGCATTCCGGCGTCGGCGGTGACAATCAGCACCGGCTCAGCGTCGTCAATGCGTGAAGCCAGTGAGGCAATGGAAAAACCGCCGAACACGACGGAGTGCACCGCACCGAGACGCACACAGGCCAGCATGGCGAAGACCGCTTCGGGAACCATCGGCATGTAGATGATCACCCGGTCGCCCTTTTGCACGCCGAGCCGCTGGAATGCCGCTGCGAGCCTGTTCACCTCCCGGTACAACTCGAAATACGTGAGGGTGCGCGACTGGCCAACCTCGGGGCTCTCCCAGATCAGCGCCGCCTGGCCGCGACGCACGCCCAGAGCGTGCCGGTCAACCGCGTTGTAGCACAGGTTCGTCTCCCCGCCGACGAACCAGCGGTAGAACGGTGCCTTGCTGTCGTCGAGCACGGCGTCCCACTTCTTGTACCAGTGGAGTTCTTCGGCAAGCTCGCCCCAGAAGCCCTGTGGGTCCTCGATCGAACGACGGTGCATCTCCGCATAGCCCATAGTGAAAGCCTCCTCTCTGAGGATCTGGTGCGGATACGGTGAAATAACAGCTCACCCTGCGGTGGCGACACAATACCACGTCTGGCGGTGCCTTGCAACCACCACGCGCGCCCGCCTGGAATCTGACGCAAAATCCCTGCCCATTTGCTGAGTGAGTCAATTGTAGGGTAGTTGCGTCAAAAAATATTAAGCCGGTTGTAAACTTTTGGTAAAGAAGCGACAACCCCCAGCAACTCCATAATACCCTTCATCACCCCACACCTCCACGCTCCTATCCACCCAGTGCTACCAGGGAGCGCTCTACGAGCAGTACAATCGGGGTGGGCAACAGGCCCAGGATCAGGGTAGCGAGGGCGGCGATGAGGATCTCGGTGTTCAGTCCGCGGGTGAGTTCGGGGCGCACCTCGCGCACCGGCTCTTGCATGAACATTTTCACCACCACGCGCAGGTAGTAGTAGGCGGCGATGGCGCTGGTAAGCACGCCGATGAGCACGAGCCAGCCCAGACCTCCGGCGTAGGCCGCGGTGAAGACGAAGAACTTGCCCATAAAGCCGGCTGTGGGCGGCACGCCGGCCAGGGAGAACATGAACAGGCCCATTGCCACTGCCAGCAAGGGCCGGCGCTGATACAGGCCCGCGAAGTCATCAATGCTCCAGGCCGCCTCGCCCCGCTGCTCCAGGGCGATCAGCACACCGAAAGCGCCCAGATTGGTAAGGGTGTACGCCAGGATGTAGAACAGGAACGCCTCCGCTCCCCGCTCCGCCGCGACCATGATCCCCAGCAGGATGTAGCCGGCGTGCCCGATGCTGGAGTAGGCCAGCATGCGTTTCAGGTTGCTCTGCCCCAGCGCCCCCAGGTTGCCGAGGATCATCGTCGCCGCTGCCAGCACTGCCAGGATTGGCACCCAGAAGGCCTGCGCCTCTGCCAGGGCCAGAGTGAACCGCAGCAGCGCTGCCAGGGCGGCGCCTTTGGTACCGACGCTCATGAACGCCGCCACCGGTGTCGGCGAGCCTTCATAGACATCCGGGGTCCACATGTGGAAGGGTACCAGGGCGATTTTGAAGCTAAAGCCGATCAGCACCAGGCTTGCGCCGGCCAGGAAGAGGGTCTCTTCCTGCGGCACGAAGGGCTGCCGGCCCAGGTATGCGGCGATGCCAGCCAGGCTGGTGGCGCCGGTGGCGCCAAAGATCAGCGCGATGCCGTAGACGAAGAAGCCGGCGGCAAAGGCCCCCAGCACCAGGTACTTCATCCCCGCCTCTTCCGAAGCTACCCGCGGGTAGGCGAAGCCGGTCAGGATGTACAGAGTGATTGATAGCAACTCGATGCCCAGGAAGAGGGTGATCAGGTCGACGCTCTGGGCCATCAGGATCATGCCCCCTACGGCGAACATGATCAGCGGGTAGTATTCCCCCTGCTCGATGGCGTGCCGCGGCAGGTAGTCCAGGGCTACGGCGATGCTCAACGCCCCGGCGATGAGGAAGATCCAGGTCAGCGCCAGGCTGTAGCGGTCGAGCACCAGCATGCCCGAGAAGGTGCTGCCGCTCAGGTTCCACAGCGGGATGCCGGCCAGCCCCGCGACGGCCAGGCCGGCAATTGCCAGGTAGCCGGTAATCTTCTTGCGCCCGTCGGGAACAAAGAAGACATCAATGAGCAGCAAGGCCCCGGCCCAGCCAACGACGATCAACAGGGGCGTCAGCAGGCGCAGGTCAACCGGGGGGATCTGTAGACTCTCCATACGCTCAGTTCCCTGTGTGATACTGCGCGGATCGTAGATGGTCGCAATGATGTTCTGATCTGAAAAGAAACCGGGTTCCCCCACACCTCTTCCTGCGGAGAGGGTGTGGGAGGGTGCAGCCCTTTCGGGAACGACCTTGCCACCTGTGATGTGCCTACCGACCGGCCACCGCGGTGGTGATCCCGGTGAGCACCTCACCGACGCTGGCCTGCATAGGCCCGAAGGCGAAGGTCGGGTAAAGGCCCAGCGCGATGATCGGCAGGCATAGAACCGCCAGGGTCGTCAGTTCGCGCGGGTTCAGGTCGTTCAGGTTCTGGTTCTCGGGGTTCCGCAGGTCGCCCATAAACACGGTCTGGTACATCCGCAGCAGGTAGACCGCGGCCAGCACCACGCCCAGAACGGCGAAGCCCAGGAAGGGCCAGCTCAATTCGGGCGCCAGGAAGGCTCCTTGCATGATCGTATACTCGCCGATGAAACCGTTGAGTCCCGGCAGTCCTGCTGAGGAGAGGGTTACGAGCAGGGTGATGCCGCCATAGACGGGCATAACTTTCCAGATGCCACCGTACTCGGCCATCTCGCGGGTGTGCCGCCGTTCGTAGAGCACGCCAACGATCAGGAACAACGCCCCGGTTGAGAGGCCGTGGTTGATACTCTGCAAGATGGCCCCGCTGATACCTTCGTGGTTGAGGGCGAAGATCCCCAGCACGATAAACCCCATATGGCTGACGGAGGAGTAGGCCACCAGTTTCTTCATATCGCTCTGGGCGAAGGCGACAATCGCGCCGTAGATGATACCGATCACCGCCAGGATAGCTACGGCGGGTGCCGCCCAGCGCGAGGCCTCGGGGAAGAGCGTCAGGTTGAAGCGGATCAGGCCGTAGCTGCCCAGTTTCAGCAGCACGCCCGCCAGGATGACCGAGCCGGCCGTCGGCGCTTCAACGTGGGCGTCGGGGAGCCAGGTGTGGAAGGGCCAGAGGGGCACCTTGATGGCGAAGGCCAGGAAGAAGGCCCCGAAGAGTAACCGCTCGACGGTGGTATCCAGTTGCAAGGCACCACCGCGCAGGCTCGCCAGGATCGTGCTGAAGTTGAACGTGCCGGCGTAGCCGGGCTGGCTGGTGGCAAGGGCGTCGCGGTGCAGCACGTACAGCCCGATGATCGCCACCAGCATCAGTACTGAGCCGGAGAAGGTGTAGAGAAAGAACTTGCGCGCGGCATAGATGCGGTTGCTTCCCCCCCAGATGCCGATCAGCAGGGTCATCGGAATCAGCGTGAACTCCCAGAAGATGTAGAACAGGAGGAGATCCAGGCTGATGAATACACCGATCATCGCCGTGGCGAGGAGCAGCATGAGGATCTGGAAGTTCCGCACCTGGGTGTGTACTGAGTCCCAGGTTGACAGAATCACGATCGGCAGCAGAAAGGTGGTCAGCAGCACCAGCCACAGGCTTACACCGTCAACCCCGAGGCTGTAACTGGCGCCGAACATCGGCAGCCAGGGCAGGTTCTCGACGAAGCGCATAGTGGAGGCGTCGCCGGGCGCGGCACGGTAGCCGAAGGGGAGTGCCAGCGAGACCAGGAAGGTCAGCACGGCGACGATCAGGGCCGTCCAGCGCGCCAGTTCGGCGTTGTCACGCGGTACCAGCAACAGACCGAGGGCGCCCAGGGTGGGCAGCCACAGGATCAGAGAGAGGACGGGCAAGGTCTCCATACAGCAACCCCTTGCGACGGCACGCCGTCGGATATTCGTGGCGGAAGGGGCTTGCGGGCCGGGCTACACCCTTCCAAACCCTCCTGCTGGGGAGGGCTTGCCGCCCCCGCAGGCAGGGGGAAGGGGAAACCCGGTTCCCCCATCTGTTCACGTTAGCGTGTGAAGAGCAGCACGAACCCGAGCACAATCACCACGCCGGCGGTAAAGATCAGCGCATAGGTGCGTACATAGCCGCTCTGGAACCGGCGCACCTGCTCGCCGGCCTGGCCGAACAGGGCGCCAACCCCCAGCACCAGGCCATCAATGCCCTGCGGGTCAAACACGCCGGCCAGGAAGGACCCCAGCCGCTGGAAGGGCCGCACAATTATGCGCTGGTAGAGCCGGTCGAAATACCAGGCCTCTTCCAGCCCGTCCCAGATGTCGCCGGAGTAGCGGTAGGCGGGGTCTTTGCCGCCGACCTTGATCTTCGCGGCGTTCCTGGTGTAGATCCACCAGCCCAGGTAGCTCGCTCCCACCGCGCCGGCAGTGGCGATCAGCGCCAGTGCCAGGTTGAACTTGCCCGCCTCTTCGTGCAGCACTGGCTTGAGCCAGTCGGTGAGCCAGTGGCCCCAGGGCAGGTTGATCGCTCCGCCGATGATTGCGCCGATCGCCAGGACGATCAGCGGCACGGTCATCACGCGCCCGCTCTCGTGGGCGTGGTAGTGACTGTCACGTTGCTGGCCGAAGAAAATCAGCGCCACCTGCCGTCCCATGTAGAAGGCGGTGATCAGCGAGGTGAGGAACAGCATGATCAACTGCGGCCAGTGATCGTGGCTGAGGGCATGGGCCAGGATCTCGTCCTTCGACCAGAAGCCCGCCAGTGGCACGATCCCCGCCAGCGCCCCCGCGCCGACCAGGTAGGTCCAGTAGGTGGTGGGCATGGCGTTACGCAGCCCGCCCATCTTGCGCATATCCTGGGTCTCGTGGGTGCCGTGGATCACCGACCCCGCGCCGAGGAAGAGGAGTGCCTTGAAGATGCCGTGGGTCAGCAGATGGAAGATCGCCGCCACATAGGCGCCCATACCGCACGCTGCCACCATGAAACCCAGTTGTGACACGGTCGAATAGGCCAGGACGCGCTTGATGTCCCACTGGGCAATCGCCGAGGTGCCGGCGATGAAGGCCGTCAGCACGCCGATCCACAGCACCCAGCTCTGTGTGGTGGGCGAGGCGGCGAAGAGGGCCTCGTTGCGCGTCATCATATACACGCCGCCGGTGACCATGGTCGCGGCGTGGATCAGCGCCGAGACGGGCGTGGGACCGGCCATGGCGTCGGGCAGCCAGACGAACAGGGGGAACTGGGCCGATTTGCCGGTAGCGCCGATGAGCAGCAGGAAGCTGATCGCCGTGGTCAGGGCGATGGGTTGCCAGGCCGGGCCAATCGTTTGTCCGATGATCTCCGGCATGCGCTCGAGGAAGCCCGGCTGCACCTGCCCGCCAACGCTCACCTCGTAGAAATTGAGCGTTCCGAAGCTGGCGTAGATCGCCAGCATGCCCAGGATAAAGGCCGCGTCGCCAATACGGTTGACCACGAAGGCCTTTACGGCGGCGTTGGAGGCCTCGGCGCGCTCGAACCAGAAACCGATCAGCAGGAAGGAGCACAGCCCCACGCCCTCCCAGCCCAGGAAGAGGATAAGCATGTTGTTCCCCATCACCAGGAACAACATCATGGTGATGAAGAGGTTCAGGTAGGCGAAGTAGCGCACCACCCGCGGGTCGCCGTGCATGTAGCCGATCGAGTACACGTGGATCAATGCGCCCACGCCGGTGACCAGGAGCACCATCACCGCCGTGAGCGGGTCGAGCATAATGCCAAAGGGCACTTGCAGGGCGCCGGTATTGATCCAGTGCCAGCTCACCGACATGATCCGCCGCTCTTCTTCGGGCAGCCCGGCCAGGGCGGCGATGGCGAGTACGGCGACCACAAAGGAGGTCACCACCAGCCCGCTTGCCACCAGCCCCGCCGCGCGCTCACGCCGGATCACGAAGACGTTCAGCACAAAACCGACGAACGGCAGCAGCGGAATGAGCCAGATCAACCATTCCATCGTCTACCTCGGATCTTCCGCGCTCAGCCCCTGAGCGTACTGACCTCGTCAACATCGGCGGTATGCTTGGTGCGGAAGATTGCCACCAGCAGCGCCAATCCCACGGCAACCTCGGCGGCGGCCACGGTGATCACAAAAAACACCAGCACCTGGCCGTCAATGCTCAGCCGTTCGCGGGCAAAGGCCACCAGGACCAGATTGGCCGCATTGAGCATCAACTCGACCGACATAAAGACGACGAGCGCGTTGCGCCGGATCAGCACGCCAAGCACCCCGATGGCGAACAGCGCCGCGCTGAGCATGATGTAGTAACTGGTAGGCACCATGGGTGTATGGTCTCCGTTGTGGTCCTTCCGGTACAGTGAGCGCCGTGGCCGGGAGGGTCGCGGGGCGGGCCGGCCCTCCCCACGGAACCCTGTGGTGCGAAGCCTCCCCGGGGCCACCCGGGCGCGCGGGCCGCAGGTGAACCCCGGACCTGTTCGCGCCCGCGCAACCCGTTGACGCGCCGAAATGTGCGCCCGGTGCGCTCAGTCTCCCGAGGGCGCGCGCTTAACCGTTGAGGTCGTTCGCCCGCGCTGGTTCAGCACGGCCACACCGACCACTGCAACCAGCAAGATGATACCCGTCACCTGGAAGGGCAGCAGGTAATTGGTAAAGAGGAGCGCCCCCAGCTGTGCCGGATCGCCGAAGGTGGCGGCAGCCTCGCCGCCCGGTGGCACTTCCCGGGCTCCGCGCAGCACACTCACCACCGCCACCCCTACCAGAGCCGCTCCCAGCCCCAGGGCCAGCGGGCGCTGCCAGGCAATGCGGTCGGGCGTGTCCTCGACACGCTCGGCGCCAAGCAGCATGACCACGAACAGGAACAGCACCATGATGGCTCCGGCGTAGACGGTGAGCTGAATGGCAAACAGGAAGGGCGACTGGAGGAGCAGGAACAGCACGGCGATGGCCGCAAAGTTCAGCAGCAAGAACAGGGCGCTGTGCACCGCGTTCCGCGCCACGAGCATAGCAATTGCCCCGATCAAGGCTACCGCTGCGGTGATAAAGAAGAGAACAACATCCATGCGCTTCCTCGCATCTTTACCCGGCGGTCCCTCCTCTGGAGAAGGCTCAAGCCCGCCGAACAATCGGGTGTGTAGCTCTATGGCTCTCCAGTTCTCCAAGCCGGTTGTGTGGACGTGCAGAGCTATGGAGCCATTGCAACTTACAGATCGATCTGCGCCGGCGGGCTGGGTCGGCGTTGCAGTTCGCGCAAGATGGGCGGCGGATCGCCGTGGCCCTTGTCGGGGGGCACCAGCAACATCTCCTTGGTGTAAATGGACGCGCGACGGTCGTAGAATGACAGTTCGTACTGGTGCTCCAGCACAATCGCATTGGTAGGACAGGCGTCCTCACAGTAGCCGCAGAAGATGCAGCGCAGCATATTGATCTCGTAGACAGCGGCGTAGCGTTCGCCGTGAGAGACGGGGTTATCCGGGTCATTTTCGGCAGGCACGACGAGGATGGCGTCAGCCGGGCAGGCCGCGGCGCACAGCGAGCAGCCGATGCAGCGCTCCTTACCATCGGCAAAGCGCTTGAGTTCATGGCGCCCGCGGAAGCGTTCGCGCACCGGCCGCTTGACCTCCGGGTATTGCACCGTCACCGGCGGCTTGAAGATGTAACGCAGGGTAGTACCAAGACCTTTGAATAGCTCTCCGAGCATTGGGTGCTCCTCTCGCGGTCACCTGCGCGGTTTTGCCGCACAGAGAGTCGTGGCGTTTTTCCAGGAGGGCGTAGCCCTTCCAAACCTTCCCACCGGGCAGGGAGTTGGGGAAACCCGGTTTTCCCGTATTTCAGCCGTCCACGCTGTGAAGCAACCGTAACGTTGAAACGCCCGCTGTTGAACCTTGCCTCAGCCCCTCGAACTGGCCGGCTGGCGCGGGCCGGTTGACGTCGCCTGGCTCTCACCAGCTTCGGCTGGGGCTGGCGGCGCCACGGTGCCCTGGCGCAGATCCTTTACATACGTTACGTTGTCCACCGGCCGCGGAACCGAGCTGAACCCAACCGCGATGGCAAGGGTGATGAGGCTCAGGGCCAGCAGGATGAACGACGCCAGGCGCTGATCGGGAACGATGACGAAGGTAACCGCCGTGTAGACCAGGTTGAGCAGACCCAGGGGCAGCAGCCACTTCCAGCCCAGGGTCATCAGCCGGTCGTAGCGCAGGCGCGGCCACGAGGCGCGGATCCAGACCGAGACGAACAGAAAGGCCACCAGTTTGAGCAAAAACGCGCCCAGCGAGACCAGCCCGACGACCAGGCTTGCCACTACCGGGCCAGCCAGGTCCTCCATGCCCCGTCCCAGGGTCTGGAGGCCGGGGAAGCGCCAGCCGCCGAAGAAGAAGGTGACGGCGATGGCGCTGATGGCGATCAGCTTGATATACTCGGTCATAAAGAAGAGGGCGAACTTCATCGAGCCATACTCAGTGTTGTAGCCACCCACCAGTTCCTGTTCGGCTTCGACCAGGTCGAAGGGTGCGCGCACCACCTCGGCAGTCGAGGCGATCATGAAGAGCACGAAGCCGAGGAGCTGGGGCACGATGCCCCATAGTCCCCCTTGCAGGTAGACGATCTCGGCGGTGCTCAGGGTGCTGTAAGTCATCACCACGCCCAGCACGGCGCAACTGAGGGCCAGTTCGTAGCTGATCAACTGGGCCGACGAGCGGATGCCGCCGAGCATTGAGTACTTGTTGTTGCTGGCCCACCCGGCCAGGGTGATGCCATAGACACCGATGCCAGTCACTGCGAACAGGTAGAGCACGCCGACGTTAATCTCGGCGATCTGGAGAATGTTACGCACCTCGCTGGTTCGCGGGTCGGCGAAGCAGGCGCGGTAGTCCCAGTTCAGGTTGAGGCACCCGAAGGGGATCACCGCCCAGATGATAATCGCCGGGATCACCGCGAGCGCGGGCGCCAGCAGGTAGACCGGCTTATCCGCGGCTGCGGGAACGATATCTTCCTTGAAGAAGAGCTTGACCGCGTCAGCGACCGGCTGCAAGAAGCCTCCCGGCCCGGCCCGGTTCGGCCCGACGCGGTTCTGGAAGCGGGCGAGCAGGCGCCGCTCGAAGAGCGTCAGGTAGGCAAAGGCGGTGGTCACGGCCAGGGTGATGATGAAGGCCTGTACGACCAGAATGAGGAGGTTGAACCAGTTCATGCGCACCTCTAGGGGGGCGGGAACAGCGGGCCACGAGCCCGTCGCTGTGCGTTCCGCGCCCCTACACCACCAGCTTCACCAGGTGAACGCGGGTGCGTGGGCCGGTCTGGACCGCGGCCAGTTCCACGCCCGGCAGATCAGACGGGACGATGACCACACCGGGTGGCACGTCAGCAACCACGCGGGCGGGCAGGGTAAGTGAGCCAGCGGCGGAGTCGAGCCGCACCAGGTCGCCGGAGTGGATATTGCGCCGGTCGGCGTCGGCCACGTTCAGCGCGACGTAGGGGGCCGGGATATGCTGCTCCAGTTTCGAGCCGCGCAGGAGCGGGTCGCCGCCGTAGGCCAGAGGCTGGCTCAGGAGGAGGAGCGGGCGCTCGTCGGCGAGGGCCGGGATGGGACGGGGCGCCAGGTTGACGCTGACAGCGCCGGTTTCGATCGGCGCGGGCAGCTTGATTCCGACACCCTCGGTGTTCTCGTAATTGGTGCCGTCATAGAAAATCGCCTCGTTAGTCTGGCGGCCCCAGGCACCGGGTTTGCCAGTGGCGGCCAGGGCGCTGTAGGTCACGCCAGCGTAACCGGACACACGCTCGGCGATCTCGGCGGCCACGTCGGCGGCGCTCAGGTAGTCCCAGGCGTCGCTGGAGGCAGTGCCGCGGGGGGGCGCTTCGCCAGCGCGGGCGCCCAGGGCGCGGCCCACCTCGGCGAAGATCTGCCAGTCGGGCCGGCTATGGCCCACGGGGCCACGGGCCTGCCGCGAGCGCTGCACCCGCCGCTCGGCGGTGGTGTAGGTGCCCTCGCGTTCGGCCACGCTGGCGACAGGGAGCACCACGTGGGCCAGGCGCGCGGTAGCGGTGAGGAAGAGATCCTGCACCACCACCAGCTCGGCGTCGGCCAGGGCCGCGCGCGCCGCTGGCAGACTGGCGGCAGGGTCCAGCCCGGCGATCCAGACCGCGCGCACCCGCCCATCGCGCAGCGCCGGCCAGAGATCGCGGGCGCCGAGACCGGGGCGGGCCAGGGGCGCGTAGCCGGGGCGGGCGTCGGGGCGCACGCCCATATCCAGGGCGCCGCGGCTATTGCCGCCGGGCAGCAGGGCGATCAGGCCGCTGTGGCTCTGCCCGGCCTTGCCGCTCAGCGCCAGCAGCGCGCCCAGCGCCTCGATCAGCGCCGGCCCGGCGCTGCGGGCCTCGGCGCCGTAGATGATCACCAGGCGCCCGGCTGCGCCGATGGCACGGGCGGCGGCGCCGATGGTCTCAACCGTCACACCCGAGCGTTCGGCGATCTGCTCGGCGGTGGTATCGTTGAGCACGCGCTTCAGCTCATCGAACCCGTTGCTCTTGACCGTCACCCGGCCGCCGCCCGTGGCGAGCAACTCGCGCAGCAGACCGTGGAGGAATGCCAGCTCCCCACCGGGGAGGTAGCGGGCAGCGAGGGTGGCCGAACGCTCCAGTTTGGTGGGGCGCAGGTTGGCCACAATCAGGTGCGCTCCCCGCTGCACTGCGCTGCGTAGCCGCAGCACGTAGAGCGGCGCCTCCTCCTCGGGATCGGCGCCCAGAACCAGCGCCACGTCGCCCGCGCCCAGATCCATCAGGTTCGCGTCGCGCCCTACACCCAGCAGCGCGCCCAGCTCGTCGTGGGCTGGTTCGCCGGGGGCGCCAGGCAGATGGTCAAGGTTGTTGCTCTCCAGTCGCTCGCGGAAGAGTTTCTGGAACAGGTACAGATCCTCGTTGCTCAGGCGCGGCGCGGCCAACCCGGCGATGGCCGCGCCGCCGCGGGTGCGCCGCACCGCCTCGAGCTTCTCGGCCACCAGATCCAGGGCCTCCTCCCAGCTTGCCTCGACCAGGTTCTCGCCCCGGCGGATCAGCGGCGTGGTCAGGCGGCTCTCGTGCTCGAAGAAGCGATGCCCGTAGCGACCTTTGTCGCACAGCCAGATATCGTTAACCGCGGCGTTCTCGCGGGGCATCACGCGCATCAGGCGCTCGTGACGCATATCCAGGGTCATATTGCAGCCCACCGGGCAAAGCGTACACACCGCCGGAACGGGTCGCAGTTCCCAGACGCGGGCGCGGAAGCGGAAATCGCTGCTGGTCAGCGCTCCAACCGGGCAGATATCGGTTGTGTTGCCGGAAAACTTGCTATCGAAGGGCGGATCGCTCCGCGAGATAATCATCCAGTTGCGCCCGCGGTGGTCGAAGCCAAGAACCGGATCATCGGCCAGCTCATCCTGAAAGCGCACGCAGCGCGAGCAGAGAATACAGCGCTCGCGATCGAGCAGTATCAGGTCGCCCAGAGGCACCGGCTTCTCGAAATGGACCTTGTCGGTGTAGTCGAAGCGGCTGGTTGCCGGTCCCCAGGCCATGGTCAGATTCTGCAAGGGGCACTCGCCGCCCTTATCGCAGACCGGGCAATCGAGCGGGTGCGAGGTCAGCAAAAACTCCAGCACGCCCTGCTGAGCGAACTTGACCTCGGGGCTCTGCGTGTTGATCACCATGCCCTCGCTTACCGGCGTGGTGCAGCCGGTCTGCAACTTCGGCAGCATCGCAATCACCGGTTTGCCGGCGTCATCGAGGAGGGGTTGGCGGGTAGCGGGGTCGAGCTTCGGGGTGCCGATCTGCACCAGACACATCCGGCACATCCCCACCGGCTTCATCCGCGGGTGGTAGCAAAAGACCGGAATGGCGATCTGCGCCATACGCGCCGCATCAACCACATTCGTCCCGGCGGGAACCTTGAGGGTCACCCCATCAACTGTAATAGTTACGTCCGCCATATCTGCTCGCTTCCCAGAGCGCTCTATCAGCCGTCCATGCGGCTGCGCCGCACAACGCTAGAAGAACATGCGTGTTCCTGGGAGGGCTGCGCCCTCCCAAATCCTCCCCGCTGGCGGGTTGTTTTCCTGGGAGGGCTGCGCTCTCCCAAACCCTCCTGCGCGCGGGCTATGTTCACGTTAGACCGGCCTCAGTGTCTGGCCGACAGGGGGATCACCGGCCCGGATTTGCCATCGCGCTGCCCATTGCCGTGCGGCAGCCGGCGGCTGGCCGCAACGACCGCCTCGAACTCCTCGGGGAAGAGCGTCAGGGCGCTCTTGATCGGCATCACGGCGCTCTCACCCAGGAGGCAGAAACAGTTCCCGGCCATCTGGTTATAGATGCTGTGCAAGGTGGGAATATCCTCGGGCATAGCGTGACCCTCTGCGGCGATACGATGGAGCACCCGGACCAGCCAGTGTGTGCCTTCGCGGCAGGGCGTACACTTACCGCATGACTCGTGCTTGAAGAACTCGTCCATTTTGTAGGCCACGTGGGGTGCCTTCACCGTATCGTCGAGCACGATCACCGCCCCGGAGCCGAGCATTGAACCGGCAGCGGCGACGCTCTCGTAATCGAGGGGCACGTCGAGGTGCTCGTGGGTCAGCCAGGGGGCTGAAGCCCCACCGGGAATGATAATCTTCACCGGGCGGCCGCCGCGCATGCCGCCACCGTACTCAGGGCTTTCGATCAACTCCCGCAGCGGCACGCCGAAGGGCAGTTCGTAGTTACCAGGGCGGTTGACGTGGCCGGAGAGCGAAAAGCACTTGGTGCCGGGACTCTTCTCGGTGCCGTGGCTGCGGTACCAGGCTACGCCCTTCTCGACGATACGGGGCACATTGGCCAGCGTCTCGACATTGTTGATAATCGTCGGCTTGCCATACAGCCCGGCCACGGCGGGAAAGGGCGGCTTGAGGCGCGGCTGGCCGATCTTCCCCTCCAGCGACTCCATCAGCGCCGTCTCCTCGCCGCAGATGTACGCCCCTGCGCCCCGATGCACATAGATGTCGAGGTCAAAGCCCGTGCCCAGGATGTTTCGGCCGAGGAAGCCAGCGCGATAGGCCGCAGCGATGGCCCGTTCGAGCGTGATTGCCGCTGCGGCGAACTCTCCGCGCATATAGATGTAGGCGGTGTGACATTCAATCGCAAAGGCCGAAAGCGCCACCCCCTCAATTAACTGGTGAGGATTACGGTCAATAATCTGATGATTATTAAACGTGCCCGGCTCCGATTCATCACAATTACAGAGCAAATAGCGTGGATAGACACCTTTGGGCAGAAAACCCCACTTGATACCGGTGGGAAACCCGGCGCCACCGCGGCCCCGCAGTCCCGACTCTTTGACCATGGCCACAATATCGGCGGGGTTCTTCTCCTTCAGCGCCATGCGATAGGCTTCCCAACCGCCGTGGCGTCGGTACACCTCGAAGTCATTGATCTCGGGAACATCGAGTTCCCGCATCACAATATGCTCACTCAGGCCCATGGCACTGCTCACATTTCTAGGGATAATGGGCATTTGTGGGAAGGGCTACGCCCTCCCAAACCCTCCTGCGCGCGGGCGATGTTCACATCAGAGCGGCGAGGCCTTGCGGTCAGTGGGCCGGTCGTGGCCAGCATCGGCTTCGGGCACGGCCTCCAGTTCGGTCGGGGTGGGCGGGCTTGCCGTGGGAAACTGGCGGGGCCGGTAGGGCGTGGCGCGGTCGATCAGGGTCAGGGCGCCATCAGGTCCCCACTCGAAGTCCTCGGCGAAGCGCCCGCTCACGCCCCGCTGGCGGGCCTCGGCGGCGCGGGCGCGCAGGTTCGTCAGCAGCGCGTTGACCCGCTCCGGCGTCACGTCATAGACATAATCAAGATTAGCCTGGAGCACCGGCGCGCGGTCACAGGCGGCCAGGCACTTGACACGCTGGAGGGTGAACATCCCGTCGCTGGTAGTCTGCTCCTCGGCGATCCCCAGGCTCTGCTTGAGCGCGCTGATCAGTTCCTCGGCGCCGAGGTAACAGCAGGGCACATCGTCGCACACCTGGAGCACCCAGGTGCCCACGGGGCGGTTGTAGAACAGGGTATAGAAGCCAACTACTTCAAAGACATCGGTGGGCGGCAGGCCAAGGATGGCAGCGACCTCGCGAATGGCCGCCTCGGTCAGGTAGCCGTAGGTGTCTTGCGCCAGGTAGAGCAGTGGCAGCACCGCGCTGCGCCGCGAGTCGTAGCGCGAGAGAATAGTCTCGATTTCGGCCCTGTGTGTCTCGAGCAACATAACGGTTCACCTGAAGTCTGTTCACTGGCGCGAACCCCCCAGGTTCACGGGACCCGGGCGGTTGCCGTCTCACCGATCCACTTCACCCAGCACCGGATCGAGACTAGCGATCAATGCGACGAGGTCGGCGACGAGGCGCCCTCTGGCCATGTGCGCGAGCGCCTGGAGGTTGATAAATGAAGGGGCGCGGAAGTGGACGCGCCAGGGTTTAGGGCTACCGTCGCTGACCACGTAGCACCCCAGAATGCCGCGGGGACTCTCGATGCTGACATAAGCATCGCCACGGGGCGGCTTGAAGCCCTCGGTCCACAGCTTAAAGTGGTGAATCAGTGCCTCCATGCTGTGGGTGATCTCGCTCTTGGGCGGGGGAG
>JBDNDG010000067.1:0-14922 GCA_046719255.1 Chloroflexaceae bacterium | reverse complement strand
TCTTCTAAAATTTCTATTATTTTATTTAATTCTCGTGAATTTGTTTTTAAAGATAAATATTTTTTTATATTTTCTACCCCCGGCCCACCCGGGCCGAGTCGAGCGATGTTGCCAACGCCATTCTCGATGGCTCCGACGCGGTGATGCTCAGTGGCGAAACGGCCATCGGCGCCTACCCGACCGAGGCAGTCCAGATGATGGCAATGATCGCTGACGCCATCGAGGGCGCCGAGACGTACCATGGGAACGACATCGCCGTGCCGCGCTGGGCCATTCCCGAAGTACATAGCAACCCGCGGGCGATTGCGGCAGCAGCGGCCTCTATCGCAACGATGATACCGGTGCGGGTCATTGCTACCCTGACTCGCAGCGGCGCGAGCGCGCGGCTGATCTCGCACTACCGGCCCCGGGTGCCGGTCCTGGCCTTTAGCCCGAGTGCTGAGACAGCCCGCCGCGCGGCCCTGTACTGGGGCGTCACGCCGCTCGTGGTGCGTGAAGCCGAGCGCCTCGATGACCTGGAGCAGCAGATCCAGAGGATGCTCCGCGAGCAGGGCATCGTGCAGCGCGGGGATACCATCGTGCTCACCGGCGGCCATCCAGTCCATCGCTACGGGCCGACCAACTTTTTGAAGCTAATCGTCGTGGAGTAGCAAGGGCGCAGGGGAGCCAGGTTGCGCCCCCCCCCGCCAACCGTCCGTGGCTACAACACATCACGTTGCGCTCCCCCGCCATCAGGGCGAATGCAAAGTCAGGAAGGGAACGACATCCTGAGCAGGCCGAAGCCTGTCCCGGGCGGAGCGAAGGGCGAAGTGCACGCCGGAGCGAAGGGGCGGTTGCCCCCTTCGCTCCGCGTTGCGCTCCTCAGGGCGCGAAAACCGGAACAGGGCAATCGCCCTGCCCCCGCCACCCCTCGCCTTGACACACTATCGCGCGGATGCTACCCTGTAAGCCATAGACAACCGAGATGGGGGGTGGCATGCGCATCGTCTCGCTCCTGCCAAGTACCACGGAAATAGCTTTTGCCCTGGGATTGGGCGATCACGTCGTTGCGGTAACGCACGAGTGCGATTATCCGCCTGAGGCGCGTCAGCGTCCCGTCATTACCTCCAGCGTGCTCGATCACCACAATGCTACCTCTGCGGAGATTGACGCCGCGGTCCGCGGCCAGCTTCGCGATGGTATCTCGATCTACCATCTGAATACGGCGCTGCTTGAAGAGTTGCAACCCGATCTTGTGCTTACGCAGGCTCTCTGCGATGTGTGCGCGGTGTCGTTCGGTGTCGTGGAGCGGGCCGTGGCCGAGGTGGGCGCTGCGCCGCGCATCCTCTCGCTCGAGCCGACGGACCTGGAGGGGGTTTTCGGTAGCATTCTCGCCGTGGGCCACGCCACCGGACAGCGCGCGCGGGCCGTGGAACTGGTTGCTCAGTTGCGCGCTCGCGTCGAACGAGTTCGCGAACGAGCGGCCGCTGTAACCTCCCGGCCCCGCGTGGCGTTTCTGGAGTGGCTCGATCCGCCTTTTGGTCCCGGTCACTGGCTCCCCGAATTGATTGAACTGGCGGGCGGGTATGCGGGTTTCGGTGCGCCGGGTGAGCCCTCCCGGCGGGTGGCGTGGAGCGAGGTGGTTGCCTTTGCCCCCGAAGTGATGGTGCTGGCCCCGTGCGGTTTTGATCTCGAGCGAACCGTTCGTGAAGCCCTGGCGGCGCTACCGCAACGCCCCGGCTGGGAGACGCTCCCCGCCGTGCGTAGCGGGCGGGTCTTTGCCGTGGATGCCAACAGCTACTTCAGCCGTCCCGGTCCTCGGGTTGTTGATAGTCTGGAATTACTGGCGCGCCTGGTGCAGCCCGATCTGTTTGCCGGCTGGGGGCCGCCCGAGGCTGCCTGGCCTCTGCGTTGAGGCGAGCCTGGCCCGCGCGGAAGAGTTTTGAAAAGCACTGGCCTTAATCATTCCAGTCAGGGCACTAGCCCGCAAGCTACGCCCCGGGGCAGTAGCATTCGTATCTGATGGAGCAGGGGGCCATGACACAGCACGAGCCCACAATCGCCAGCATTTTACGGCACCTGGCCCACGAATATGATGGCCCGGTCGAGGAGCGTCACATCCTCGACCGGGTGCTCGAACAGCGTCCAAGCAATGCCAAGAATCCCTATGCAACCATCCGTGAGCGACTGCGCTGGGATGGATTGAAGCTGGGGTGGCTGCGGTTGAGTCGCACACAACTGGTGCCGCTGCGTGTGGCGCTTGAGGGTTTGCGCTTTCGTTGCCTGCCACGCCCGCAGGACATCGAGGCCGGCCTGCTGCCCCTGGCCCATCTGCAACCGTTTGTTAACCACCGCCCTGGAACCTGTGCCTTGCAGGGCTCCGACGGCGCGCTCGTGGCCACGCTCCCCACCGGGGTCGAGGCGGACCTCGCCGCGCTACCGGCGTTCGATCTGCGGGCCTGGTACGCGCAGAGCGGGTTCGTTGCCGGCGATAGCATTGTGATGCGGGTGGTGCGCGCCGAGCCGCTGGCGCTGGAGATCGAGCGCGAGGCCCGCGAAGCCTTCCGTGCCGCCGCCGTTGCCGCGCAGGACGCGGAACTGCTCGAGGCGATTGTCGAACGGGTGCGTCGGGCGCAGGCGGCCCTGGTGCCGTGCAGCGAGGTGGTGCTGCCGGTTTTTGCTGCCGCTCCCTGGCGCGCCGATTACCCCGGCAGCCCCTGGCAGCACCTCGTGCTCCGCGATGGCCGCGTGCATCTGGTGGACGATACGTTCCTCACCACCCAGCGCATCGGCACGCTGCGCATCTTTGGTGCCGACGAGGTGTTTGAACCGCCGGCTGAAGGTCACGCTCGCCAGGCCAGCGATGATGCCCTGCTGGCCGAGATTGACGCCTTGCAGCGCGACTTACGCCAGGCTCGGCAGCGCGATGCCGAGGCTGGCCTCTGGAGCGGTCAGGTGCAGCGGGCCTCGGCCTTTGGCGCCGCGCACGCCGACCCTGGCCGCCAGCCGTTCTTCAGCCGCCTGAATCACGATGATGATGATGACTGGTCGAATGATGAGTTCTGGGATACGGACGCTCCTGGCGATGATGATACGATTGACCCGGACGATCCGATGATCATCCTCGCTGCGCGCGATCGGATGCTCTCCCTCCTGCCTGCGGAAACGGTTGAGCGGCTACAGTCGGCGCGCCCCGAGGAGGTTGAGCTGATTATTGCCTCCCATCTGAACGACCTGCTGGTGCGTGCCCCGGATCTGTTTCCCCGTCTCGAGCTGGTTGCCCCCGAGGAGCCGGCCGATGATGACCTGGTGTTCGATGTGCTGAGCCCTGGCGATTGGCAGGAGTCCTGGGAAGAGTCTGAAACTGATAATCTTGATGAAGATTTCGATGACGAATTCGATAATGCTCTCGATGTAACAGAGCCAGACGATGTCTGCGGTGCCAATGACGATTTGCTCGGGCAGTTCCAGGATTATCTGCTGGAAATGGGGAAGAGCGCGGCAACGGCCCGCGCCCGGGTGCGTGCCCTCTCGATCTACGCCGATTTCCTCGAGTCGTACTACGGGCGAAACCTCGCCGAGGGCGACTACGCCACCCTCGATGAGTGCCTGTTCTACTACTACCCCCACCGGGTGGGGAACACCTCGGCGCGCCAGGTGCGCGAGATCTGCACGGCGATCAAGCAGTTCTACGCCTTTCTCCAGCAGCGTGGCGTGGTCAACGATGGACGCTTCGCGGAGGCCGTGTGGCGCCGCCGCGACCAGGCCGCTCGCGTGGTGGAGATCTATGAGCGTATTTCTTCGGAGTCGCCGAATTTCGATGTGCTCTTCGAGCGTCTGTTCCGTCCGTATACAGACTGATACACGGGGAAACCAGGTTTCCCCTGGCTCCTGCCTGAGGGGTGGCAAGCCCTCGCCACCGGGAGGGTTTGGGAGGGCGCAGCCTGCCCGAGAACAAGTATTTGTATGCTAACGTGAGCATATGGGGAAACCCGGTTTCCCCAGGCCCCTCCCTGAGGTGAGGGTTCGGGGCGCTCTGCCCACCTGCCAGCCTCCCCCGCTGGGGGAGGCGCCCGGTTTTCTCCCCCGGCAGGGGAGAGCCAGGGGGCAGTCCTTCCAGGAAATGACCCGCAGGCGGGGAGCGTGTGGAAGGGCTACGCCCTCCCTGGAACATTCCTAACGTATAGGCGAGCCCGAGGTTTCCCACGCCTCCGCTGGCAGAGAGTGTGAGAGGCCACACGCCCTCCGGTCGCTAACTTCCTCCCGTCGGAACGATGATCACCTATACCATCGCCATGCCCCAACCGCATACCCACCTCTTTCACGTCACGATCGAGGTGGACAGACTGACAGGGGCGTTTGTCGATCTGATTTTACCGTCGTGGACACCCGGTTCGTACATGATCCGCGAGTATGCCCGGCACGTCCAGGGGTTTGGTGCGTCGGCGGTTGCTGCGAGTACCGCCTTGCCCTGGCGCAAAATTGCCAAGGATGCCTGGCGCGTCGAAACCGATGGGGCAGAACGGATCCAGGTGCGCTACCAGGTCTATGCCAATGACCTGACGGTGCGAACCAGCCACCTGGACGGCACGCACGGCTATTTCAACGGCGCCAGTGTGTTCATGGCTGTGCCTGGTCGTGAGGCCGAGCCGTTGCGCCTGCGGGTCGAGGCGCCGCCCACCTGGCAGGTGACGACGGGTCTCGAACCGGCGGATCGGCCCAACGAGTTCCTTGCCGCCGATTACGACGAACTGGTGGATTGTCCCGTTGAGTGCGGCACCCACCGTCTGCTCACCTTCGAGGTGGATGGTGTTCCCCATCGCATCGCAATCTGGGGACGTGGCAATGAGGATGAGGCGCGCCTGATCCGCGATACGCGTCGGATCGTGGAGGCGCAGCGCGACTTTTTTGGCAGTTTGCCCTACCGTCACTACACCTTCATCCTGCATCTGCTCGACGGCCGCGGCGGCGGGTTGGAGCACCGCAACAGTGTGACCAACCAGGTTGATCGCTGGACGTTCCGGCCGGAGCGGAACTACGAGCGGTATCTGTCGCTCACCTCGCACGAGTTATTCCACGTCTGGAACGCCAAACGCCTGCGCCCGGCGCCTCTCGGCCCCTTCGACTATCGCCGCGAGAATTACACCCGGATGCTCTGGCTGGTGGAGGGGGCCACCAGTTACTACGACAACCTGCTGCTGGTGCGGGCGGGCCTGATGACGCCTGAGCGTTTTCTGGAGCGGCTGGCAGAGGCGATTGCCCACCTTCAGAGTCAGCCAGGGCGTCTGCTTCAGAGCCTGGAGCAGAGCAGCTTCGATGCCTGGATCAAGTTTTACCGCCCCGACGAGAACAGTGTCAATTCCAGCGTTTCGTACTACCTGAAGGGCGGTCTGGTGTGCTTTCTGCTGGATATGGAGATCCGCGCCTTTACCGGCGGCAGGTGTTCGCTCGACGATCTGCTGCGGCAGCTCTACGCTGCCTACCCGTTGAGCGGGCCGGGAGTCCCTGAGGAGGGTGCCCTGCTGGCGGCGGTGGAAGAACTGACAGGTGACCGCCAGGGTGTGTTCCGCGATTTCTTTGCGCGTTACGTGTCCGGCGTCACTGAACTGGATTATGCCCGCGCTCTGGTAGTGGCGGGTCTGGAGCTGCGCTGGGAGCGGAAGGGGCCACGGGCGTGGTTGGGATGTGTTCTCAAACGACAGGGTGAGCGGACGATCATCGAGAGCGTGCGCTCCGACGGTCCGGCCTGGGCAACGGGCGTCTATGCGGGCGACGAGCTGCTGGCGCTCGACGGGTGGCGCGTGAACGACGAACGGCTCAACGAGCGGCTGGAGGAGCGGCAGCCCGGCGATACGGTGCGTCTGGCGCTCTTCCGGGGCGATGCGCTGATCGAGGTGCCGGTGACGCTGGCCGAGGCGCCGCCCGACCGCGCGGTCATTGCCCCGGTCGCAGCGCCGGACGATGCGCAGCGACGGACCTATCGCGCGTGGCTCGGCATTTCGCCGTTGCAGGCTTCTGCGTAGGTCCAGCCGCCAGGGGTGCAAAACCTGGTTTCTCATGGTCATCAGCCGCCGACGCGGCTGCGTCACATCTTGACGGGCATGGACGACGTGGAGGCGCGGCGGCGGCGCGCCACTACGCCCAAACCCTCCCGTCAGAGAGGGGTGTGGGGAATCGCGGGTTCCCCATGGTCACATCAGGCCCACATGCGCGGGGCGCACAACGCCGTGATGAACATACGTGTTCCTGGAAGGGCGCAGCCCTCCCCAACCCTCCCCCCCAGGGGAGGAACCCGTGCTCCTTCCCCGCCGGGGGGAGGCTGGGAGGGGGACGGAACGCTCCCCAACGGGAGGGGTATGGGGAAACCCGGTTTCCCAGATGTTCACCTCAGCGCGAAAAAGCCCTGGGAGCAGGGGCGCTTCGCCATCGGACGCCTACGAGGGCAAGACGCCCTCGCTCCCGGGTCGTCCCAACGGGTTCTTTCCCGGGAGGGCTGGACCCTCCCACACCCTCCCGCCGGCGAGGGCGTTGGGGAAACCCGGTTTCCCCGATGTTCACCTCAGCCGTCCATGCGGCTGCGCCGCATAAGGCCAGCATGAACATACCTATTCTTGGGAGGGCGTAGCCCTCCCATACCCTCCCCGCCAGCGGGTTGTTTGTAAGAAATCAGGCTTGAACGATGCTACGCGAAGGAGCGCGAACATGCTGCCAGAGTTTCGCAACGAACCGTTCGGCGATTTTTCCTCCTCGGAGCGGCGCGCGGCGATGCAGCGCGCTCTGCGCCATGTGGCCGGCCAGTTCGGCGCTACGTATCCGGTGGTGATCCACGGTGAACGCATCCTCCGCGAGGAAAAGCTGGCCTCGATCAATCCCGCCGAGCCGAAGAAAGTGGTTGGCTACGTGGCGAAGGCCGATCAGGCCCTGGCCAACCAGGCGCTGGAGGCAGCCGAGGCCGCGTTCCACTCCTGGCGCCGCGTTCCGGTTGAGGCCCGCGCGCAGGTGCTGCTGCGCGCCGCGGCGATTATGCGCCGCAATAAAGAGGACCTGGCCGCCTGGATCGTCTACGAGGTCAGCAAGACCTGGGTCGAGGCCGACGCCGACGTGGCCGAGGCAATTGACTTTTGCGAGTACTACGCGCGCCAGGCGCTGCGCCTCCAGGGCGAACGGCCGCCACTCACCCCCTACCCCGGCGAATATAACGAGCTGCGCTATCTTCCCCTGGGGCCAGGACTGGCCATCCCGCCGTGGAACTTTCCACTGGCGATTGTCACGACCCTGGTCGTCGCGCCGATTGTCACCGGCAACACCGTCGTGCTCAAGCCCTCACCCCGCGCCCCGGTGATGGCGGCGAAGCTGGTGGAGGTGCTGGAGGCCGCGGGCCTGCCGCCGGGGGTGGTCAACTACGTGCCCGGTGATGACGCCGTGCTGGGTGATTACCTCGTGGATCATCCAAAGGTGCGCTTCATTGGCTTTACTGGCTCGAAGCAGGTCGGTTTGCGGATTCTGGGTCGGGCAGCGGTACGCCAGTCAGGCCAGAACTGGCTCAAGCGCACCATTCTCGAGATGGGCGGTAAGGATGCCACGGTGGTAGACGAAACCGCGGATCTGGACGCCGCTGCCGCCGGGATCGTCGCCGGGGCCTTTGGCTTTCAGGGCCAGAAGTGTAGCGCCTGCTCGCGGGCGATTGTTGTCGAGGCGGTGTACGACCAGGTGTTGCAGCGCGTGATCGAGCGGACCCGCGCCCTGCGGCTGGGCAACCCGGCGCAGCCCGAAACGGACGTGGGTGCGGTGATCGATCAGCGGGCCTTTACTACCATCAGCGAATACATCGCCATTGGTCAGGAGGAAGGCCGGCTGGTGGTGGGCGGCGAGGTGGTGGACCACGACCTGCTCAAGGACGGGGGGTATTTCATCAACCCCACAGTGTTTGCCGACGTGCCCCACGAGGCGCGCATCAGTCAGGAAGAGATCTTCGGCCCGGTGCTGGCCTTTACCCGCGCGCGCGATTTCGACGAGGCGCTGGCCCTTGCCAACGGTACCGAGTACGGTCTGACCGGCTCGCTCTACTCGCGCTCGCTCGAACGCCTGGAGCGCGCCCGCGAGGAGTTTCATGTGGGCAATCTCTACCTCAACCGTAAATGCACTGGCGCGCTGGTGGGGGTCCATCCCTTCGGCGGCTTCAACATGTCCGGAACCGACAGCAAGGCCGGCGGGCCGGATTACCTGCATCTCTTTACGCAGCCGAAGGCGATTGCCGAGAAGCTCTGATATGAACAATGGGCAAACCGGGCTTCCCCATATCCCTCCCGGCGGGGAGGGTTTGTGACGTTCTGCTCCCCTCCTGGGGGGAGGAGCCCGGTTCTCTCACCCAGCGGGGGATGGCCAGGGCGGGGGGCAGCCCTCCCAGGAAACAACCCGCCAGCGGGAGGGTTTCGGAGGGCTGCGCTTTCCCAGGAGAAACTCGTTCCATGCCTGATGTGCATATAGGGAAACCGGGTTTCCCCGCGTCCCCGCCCATCGGGGCGCCAGGCCACCCCAACACCGGTTGGGGTATGGGGAAACCGGCTCTCCTCACCCCCGGTGAGCCTGTCGAAGCGTGCCCCTCCCCACCAGGAGGGTTTGGGAGGGCTTGCCATTCCACAGGCAGTGGGTTGCGGAAGCCTGGTTTTCCCTCTTTTCATATCAGACGGTCATGCGCATGGCGCACAACGCCAGAACGAACATACGAGGTTCCTGGGAGGGCGTAGCCCTCCCAAACCTTCTCGCACACGGGCTATTTTCACGTTAGGGCGCCATGGAGTGACCCTGTAATGCCAATTCGCTATGCCGCTCCCGCAGGTGTTACGCCGAGCGAAGCGGAGGTTCTCAGCATCAGGGCGCCGAGATGCTTCGCTTCGCTCAGCATGACACGATCGCGTTGAATACCTCATTGACCCCATCGCACGTTTGGAGGAGCCGGGTATGCACAGTGAGCCGCGTCGCTCGCCGTTGGATCGGGTTAGCCCGGGGTTGCTGGTTGCCGGGGTGCGCGCCTGGCTGTATCTGGGCATGGCCGCCTGTGCGATCGCTGCGCTGTTCGTGCTGAGCGCAATCGCCGGCCTGGTTGTGCCACTGGTGATCGCCACCGTAATCGCCATGCTCTTCTACCCGGTCGTCGATTGGCTCGCCGAGCGCCGTATCCCGCGTCAGCTTGGTTCGCTCGGCGTGATGGTGCTGCTATTCCTGGTGCTGATCGGCGCGCTCTGGTTGGCGGTGTACGGGATCGTCAGTCAGAGTGACCAGATTGCCCGGCTGGTCTATGCGGGAACTGCTGCGGCTGAGCAGTGGGTGGCGCAGCTGAATTTGCCGGTCGGCGCGTTCGACTGGATGCTGGCGAATGCGCTCAATGCGATCCCTCAGGTTGTCGCGGGCATCGGGTCGTTCTTTAGTTCGAGCTTTTCGGGTGCGATTACGCTGTTTTTTGGCGTGTTTCTCAGCGGGTTTTTGCTCTACTATTTGTTGAGCGACTGGCACGGGGTGGTCGGCTGGTTGGCGCGCAATATTGGCCTGGAGCCAGATATCGGCGAGCGGGTGATCGCCAATACGACGCAGGCCGTGCGGCGCTACTTCTACGCACTGACCCTTTCAAGCGCTGTCGTTTCGGTGACGATCGGCGGAACGATGGCGCTAATCGGCCTGCCGCTCGCCTTCACCATCGGCCTGGTGACGATGGTGACCTCGTACGTCCCCTACCTCGGGGCGATTGTGTCGGGCGTGTTCGCCTGCCTGGTTGCGCTGGGCGCCGGCGGGGTCAGCGCAGCGGTTACGGTCCTGCTGATCGTACTGTTGATGCAGAATATTATCCAGACGATCATTCAGAACCGTCTGGCCAGCAATCAGCTTCATCTCCATCCATTGGTGACGTTCATTGGGACCATTCTGGGCAGCATGGTGTTCGGGGTGATCGGGGCGATGCTGTCCACGCCGGTCATAGCGGCGGTGATCCGCGCCCGTGAAGATATCCTGCGCCTGCGTCGTCAGTGAAGGGCGTGTTCTAAAGATGGGGAACCGGGTTTCCCCATACCCCCGCCTGTGGGGAAGGTTGCCCCATAGACGGCTGATGTGACAAGATGGGGAAACCGGGTTTCCCCACGCCCCTGCCTATTGAGAGGCGACCCGCTCAGGGTCCCAACACCTGCCCTGCCAGATAATCGGCGATGGCGTAGACATTGGCGTAATAGTCATTGCTGAGCACGATCACCGTCACGCCCTGGTCGGGATAGCGCCCGAACCATGTGGCGGCGCCGCTCATCGAGCCGGGGTGGTAGATCAGGCGATGCGCTCCGCGCTGCTCGATCTTCCAACCCAGGCCGTAGCCGCCATGCCCGGGGGTGGTCATACGTGCCACCAGTTCGGGGGGCAGCACCCTGCCGGCGTCGAGGGCCCGGGCCAGCTTGTAGAGATCTTCGACGCTGGAGTAGAGATCGCCGGCGGCAAAGAGGTTGCTCACATCAAGGGGAATATCGAGTTGCCCCCCGGCGTAGCCGCGGGTGCCGTTGAGTGGGCCGAAGTCGCCGGGGTCCAGACCGGTATCCTGCATTCCAAGCGGCTGAAACAACTCGCGGCGCAGAAACTCTTCGTAGCTCGTCCCTGCGACCCGTTCGATCAGCCGGCCCAGGACCACGTAGTTCGAGTTAGTATAGTGGTACGTGGTGCCGGGAACGAAGCCCAGTGGCAGGTTGCGGAAGCGGGCGATGATCTGATCCGGAGTGGAGGGGGATAGCTCCACAGCGGCAAATTCGGCAAAATCGGTGTAGTTTGCCAGGCCCGAGGAGTGGCTGAGGAGGTGAGCCACCGTAATCGGCGTCCAGGCCGGCGGGCAGTTATCGAGGTACACGCAGACCGACGCATCAAGATCCAGCTTCCCCGCCGCTGCCAGACGCAGCACGCCAAGGGCGGTCAGCGGCTTGCTGACCGAGGCCAGGCGGTAGCGTGTACCTGCCGTGGCGGCGATGCCCTCTTCGCGATTGGCCATACCGTAGCCCCGGCTCAGCAGGACGTGACCCTGGGCAGCTACCAGCACCGAGCCGCTGAAGGCGCTCTGCTGGGCCAGCGAAGCCAGGTAGGCGTCCATCTGCGCGGCGCGGGCGAGCAGCTCCGGCGCCGGGGGCGCGCCATCGCCGGTACGGGCCGGGGCCAGTACGGCCGCCAGGGGTGGCGCGGCAGGTGGCTCGAGGGGCGGGGTTGCAGCCGGTGCTGCCACGGGGGTGACGGTGGGCAAAACCGTGGGGCCGGTGATGGTGGTTGGCGCAGCGATAAAGGCGGCCATGCGCAACGGGTGTCCGCCAGTAAACGGAAGACTACAGGTGGCGAGCAATACCAGTAGACAGGCGGCAAGCCCGATCAGGTGAGGGCGGTGACGCATGGCTCCTCCCGGGGCGTACAGGGCCGCGAAGGTCTAACGCAAACGTGTGGGGAAACCGGGTTTCCCCACGCCTCTCCCTGGGGGGAGGGTTTGGGAGGGCTACGCCCTCCCAAGAGTAGGTGTTTTCATTCTGGCGTTGTGTGGCGCAGCCGCATGGACGGCTGCTGCGATTATACACCATTATTGAGCGTTGCGCGACGGGGGAGCCATGACTCTATGGGGGAATGTAAAGTCATACACCGCAGGGGGCCGGTGCGGACGGAATGGGGGTTCCGGAAGGGTACGGCCTTCCCGGAACCCCCGGCGTCGTGAGGGGCTATGTCCGTGCCAGGGTGATAATCGCCGGCACCTGGTCGAACATCCAGAAGCTAATCGGCAACCCGATAATCACCGCCGAGAGCGCCCAGGCGATCGAGAGCCATACGGCACTGAACCACCACCCCACCAGCATGAACCACAGCGCCCGGACCAGGAACGGTCGCTGTGGAATGTTCGTGCGGTAGATCTCGCCCGTGGCGCTCACCAGCAGATCGCCCCGTTGCGGACGCAACGTGGTAACCTGCGGCAGACGGTTGAGCATCCACAGCCCAAGCGGCAACCCGATGATCGTAACGCAGAGGACCCAGGCCACCGCGGCCCAGATCGCGCTGAACCACAATCCGAAGACCAGAAAATAAACCGCGCGGAGGAGCAGGTTCACCCCGCGCTCCTGACGAACGATGATTGTCATTTGTATTCCTATCCCCTCTCGCAACTGCTGACTGATCAACCTGTGTTGTGAAGTTGTTTGCGGGACGGGTTTCGCCCTCCCACGCTCCCTCCCGCCACGTTCCTCCCAGACCATTCCCTGCGACAGAGGCATCAGGTGGGCCGGGGGAGTGGTGCCCTCCCGGACCCGCGCATTCCGCCTGCTCCTGCCTTCCACTCCGCCTGCTATGACGACCGGGGAGGCGGGAAGGTTGCGGCAGGTTCATACCTCGTCCGGGGGCCGGATGGGCGCGTAGCGCGGCTGGGCGGCGGCGACCGTGGCCAGTTCGTCCTCGCGCCAGCCCTCAGGGGTGAGGACCACGCCGTGCCGGTCGGCCAGCGCGCGGGCAAAGGCGGCGATGATCCGCTCGGGCGGGGGGGGCTCGGGCAGCAGTTCGGCCAGGCCCGCGACGCGCCTGTCCAGCAGCGCCGCCAGGCTTTCGCGTTCGGCAGGGGGCAGGCGCAGCAGGGCGGCCAGCGCGCGGCCCGGCCAGTGGGTGTAGAGACCAACCTGCAACAGGGCGCCGGGGCGGCGACGGATCTGCGAAAAGCCCACCACTTTGCGCTCGTTGACCAGCACTTCGTAGGGCGATCGCCCACCGAAGCAGGCCAGGCGCGCCAGGGGATCGAGGGCCCGCGCATCGGCGCGTGCCTCGGGGATGCTCACCAGCCGCGCGGCAATACCCAGCTCGCCGAGGGTGGCGGCCCACATCTCGCCGAGCCAGGAGTAGGACTCGCTGACATCCGGCTGGTGCAGGGGGTGGTCGGCGGGCAGGGCGATGTCCTGCATCAGGAAGCCCGGCACAAACAGCACCGCCGTACCGCCGGAGGCCCGCTTGTGCAGGGTGATGCCTGCTGCCGCGAGCGCCGACGCATCCACATCGCTAAGGCGCTGGCCCGAGCCGATCACCAGGGCCGGGCGGCGCGCGCCGTACCAGCGCAGCGCCGGGCGCGGGGTGTGGGCGAGACCGGCCAGCAGCGCCTCGGCGGCCGCCAGTTCGGCCTCCGGCGGGTGTGCGCTGTAGGGCAGCAGACGCCAGCGACTCGCAGGCAAGTGGGTCATGGGTCGGTCCCTGTGAGCTTCAGGAGGTACTGTACGTGTTCACCCGGCTCCTGGGAACGAGGGCATCTTACCCTCGAATGCACGACGATGGCGGGACGTCCTCGCTCCCAGGCGTGCGCGTTACCCCACGTGTGAACAGGTACGAGGTCATTCACCATTGCATCCAGAAGGTAGTACGAATGTGATGTGAACACCCCGCGAGCAGCAGTGCGTCAAAGTGCACCTGGACGTCTTGTGCGACGAGCTGCAATCCGAAATCTACAATCTACAATGGGGTACTAACGTATCATAGCCCGTCTCGCGCCAGTCTGGCTGCGGCCGCGCCACGGGCGAAGGCCAGGACCAGGGGCCGTGCCCCGTCGGGGTAGGTGGCGATCGGGCCAAGGAATGTCGCATCGGGGCCGAGGGCAGCCAGGGCAGCGGACTGCATAGCGGGGCTGGCATCGCCTGGCAGCAGCACCAGGGCGGGCGCGTCGCCGGGGATGGGCGCACCGGTGTACGCCTCTGGTGGCGTGCCCCAGGTCAGGAAGCGCACCGTATCGGCGCTCAGCAGCGTCTCGGGAAGCCAGACGCGCACGGCCCGCAGTTCGACGTCGCTGCTCGCGGCGGGGGCCGCCGCGATGCGTCCCATTGCCGTCTCGACCATATCAAACTCGTTGTAAACCCGCGGCTCCAGCCGCATGACGCCGAAGTACAGCCAGGCATTGAAACTCAGACTGGCCAGCAGGGCCACGGCCCAGACGGCGGCGCGCCCTGGCGGGGCCAGGGCTGCCAGCCCCAGGCCGGCCAGCATAGCTGCGGGGGCCAGCGTGCCCAGGGAGCGCATCGCGTGGGGCGCGTTGCCGCTGAAGACGCCGGGGATCAGGTAGATCGCCCCCAGGGCCAGCACTGCGGCCACACCTGCGCGTCGCCGCGCCAGTGGCAGGGCCAGACCGGCGCCCAGGGCCAGCAGCATGCCTGCCACCGGATCGAGCATCGGCGCGTCGGGCATATGGTGGCGCCCGTTGAAGTCGCCGCGCACGTGGAACATCAACAGGTAACGTTCCAGATTGCCCAGGATCAGCCCGGCGGGAGTGCGCGTGGTCAGATTGCCGCCATCAAGAACCGAGACCCGGCCCACGCGCCGGTTGTAACCTTCCTGGTCATTCAGAACGTAGAGTGCCAGCGGCGCAACGGTCAATGCGCCGGCGAGGGCAGCGACGGCCAGGCCGGGCATGGCCCGCCGCCACGCCGGCGCCGCCGGCCCCAGGCGGATCGCCGCTACCGCTGCCAGGGCCAGGGGTGCGACGCGCCCGGTGTGGTAGGTGTAGACTGCCAGGCCACCGAGCACGCCCGCCAGCGCCAGGAACGCCACCCGGCGCGCGGCGCCAGCGCGCTCCTGCGGAGGCGCGAGGCCGCGCCAGAGGAACCCCACCGCCGTCAGGACCAGTAGGTGGTCGAGGGTGGCGGGGAAGGCCCAGCGGCTCATACTCAGGCTCCAGGAAGCCCAGGCGACCAGCGCCGCGGCGAAGAGCGCCGCGCGCCGGCCAATGAGCGGGCCGGCGGCCCAGAAGAGCGCCAGTGGAGTGAGGGCGCCGGCCAGGGCGCTCACCAGGCGCGCGCTCCAGGCATGCGGGCCGAAGAGGCCCACCACGGGCGCCATCAGGTAGAAGAGCAGCGCCGGCAGGTCGGCTCCCACGACCACATAGACAGGGCGATAGCCCGGATCGTTCCAGATACGCAGCGCCTG
>JBDNDG010000066.1:0-14926 GCA_046719255.1 Chloroflexaceae bacterium | reverse complement strand
CGCCGCCCGATGATCGACCAGGCATAACCCTCGAAGAGGCAGTCCAGAAGCGGCGTTCGGTGCGCGCCTATTCGGACAGGCCCAACAGGAGAAACCTGACTGGCTGCGGCTCGCTGCGGCGGCCAGCGCCGCCGACCGGCTCGCCGACGAGGCCCTGGCCCAGGCCCGCTCCGAGGCCGAGATGATGCAAAAACTGCGCCTGCAGGTGGATCGCCTCCAGCCCATCATTGCCGGCGAGGTAAACAAGATCGCCAGGTTCGCCAATGTCCACGACGCCGACATCACCCCGGCGAGCGTCGCGGCGCTGCAGGCCCTGATTCAACGCTTCGAGCAGGCCCGGGCCCTCGACGCCCACGCGCGTCAGGTCGAGGAAGCGGAACGGCGCGCGGCTCTGGAGCAACTGAGCGCCGCCTATCAGGCCCTCGAGCGAGAGACGCGGACGGTCTACCAGGCGGTGTACGGCGATGTGCAACGCCTCGAACAGGTGCGGAGCAAGCTCAACGCCACCCTGGCCGAGGCCCGCAACTGGCTCAACTCCGCCGAGAGCATTGGCGCGCGCGTGCGCCGGCGCGCCCCTGCCAGCCTGTTCCAGCGTTTGCAGGCTCTCCGGCAGGAGTTTGACCTGATCCGCCTGCCGATCACCGGCGAGACGGCGCTGAACCAGACCCTCAAACGCGCCGAACGCATCCGCGACGAGGCGCGCGACATCGAGCGGCAGCTCCGCTCCCATGACCGGCCGGATACGCCCGGCCCCGGCCCGATCATCATCAGCGGGGGCTGGGGTGGCAGCGGCAGTTGGAGCAGGGGCGGCGGTACCAGCGGATGGGGCAGCCGGCACGGATCGGGCGGCTCCTTCGGTGGGGGCAGCGCGGGCGGCTCGTTTGGCGGAGGGCGCTCCGGCGGCGGATGGTGAACAAGGGCGCAACATCTTGCCTTGCCGCGGCTACGCCGCGCCCTCGCCGGGCACGGGTATGGGGAATCCCGGGTTCCCCACCTCCTCTGAGGGTGACCCGGAAGGGCGCCGCCCTCGCCAGCCTTCCCGCCGGGCACGGGCGTGGGGAAACCCGGGTTCCCCATATGTTCGCATGGTCATCCAACCCTACTCCCGGCGGTTGGGCCAGCGAAACGTAAACAGGTTGGGACGCTGCACCTCGGGTTGCTGGAGAAAGGCTTCCTCACCCGGACGCAGATGCGGGCGCGACTCGAGCCAGGTGTCGCGCTGGGCTTTCGCCCGGCGCAACAGGTCCTCCAGCGCAGCCGCATCGCCCGCCTCGATCCGGTCGCGCAGCTCGAGCAAGAAGCCGGCCATGTCGTTGAGCCAGCGCGCAATACCCTGCGCGTTGGTCAGGCAGATATCGCGGTGCATTTCGGGATCGCCGGAGGCCAGCCGTGAGACATCGCGGAAACCGGTCGCGGCGAGCGGCGCCATTTCCTTCCACGCCGGGCTGCGCCCGGTCACCTCGACCAGGCCCACCGAGAGGAGCATTGGCAGGTGCGAGATGCCGGCGACGAATGCGTCGTGCTCTTCGGGATCGACGTAGTAGGGTTTTGCGCCGACAGTGCGGGCCAGCGCCTCGACCGCCTCTACCGCGCCGTGCTTGACGTGCGGTGCGACCGTCAGGCAGTAGATCGCCCCGTTGAACAGGGCAGGATCGGCGGCCTCGACCCCGGCGCGCTCCTTCCCGGCCATCGGGTGCCCACCCACATAGTCAACCCCTGCCGGCAGCAAGGTGGCGGCCCAGCGGCTCACCTCCGCCTTGGTGCTGGCAACATCGGTCACCACAACCCCCGCCGGCAGCAGAGGCCCTAGCTGCGCGAAGACCTCGCGTACCGCCAGCACCGGTGTTGCCACCACCACCATCTGCGCATCGCGCACCGCCTCGGCCAGCGAGCTGGCGCCACGGTCAATGGCCAGGCGCCCTCGCGCCGCCTGCACCACTCTGGCGTCGCGGTCGAACCCCACCACCTCCAGCGGACCGAGGGGCGACGCGGCGGGATCGGCGTTGCGCAGGGCCATGCCCAGCGAAGCGCCGATCAGACCCAGACCGATGATACTGATGCGGATCATTGTGGCGTCCTCCACGGTATCGTCTGGCGACGCGGCTGCGTCGCACAATGCCACGATGAGCATGAGTTTTTTCCGGGGAGGGCGCAGCCCTCCCAACCCCCCGAGGGCGGGTTGTTTCCTGGGAAGGGGGCGGGACGCTGCAAACCCTGCCCCCGGTCAGGGGCATCGGGAAACCCCATTTCCCTTCTCAGACGTGCGGCGTTTCGACCGGCACCTGTGAGAGAAACAGCAACTCGGCGATCACCAGCGCCATGATGAGCAGTAACAGGCTGACCCAGGTGAGCACCCGCAATCCGGCCAGAGCTGCGACCGTGGCGACCAGGAAGCCCACTTCGTAGGACTGGCGACGCACGCGCCGGCGGTCGAAGGCGCGCGCTCGCACCCGGAACAGGCGCACGCTGATGCCGTGGATCAGCGGGCGGCTCAGTGCCGCGCCGCAAAGGAACAATCCCATGAGCAGCAGCGTATAGATCGGCAGCTCGGGCAGGGCCAGCAGCCATGCCCGTGGCGCCGGTACGAAGGCCAGGCTGTAGAGGAGCACGAAGGCGCCGATGCTCCCCTCTACCGTCAGGCCGGGAAGATCCAGGCTTCGCTCGACGGGGGCGAAGGTGAGCAGCGGTGCGGTGAGAATGAGCGCGTAGAAGAGCAAACGCTGGAGCGCGAGCGGCTCAGTCTCGGTAGCGAGGCTGCCGAAGAGTAACAACGACAACGCCGCCGCCCAGCACAGCCCGGCGACGGCCGCGAGCAGCAGCGATGTCTGGCGCTGCGGGCTGAGCATCGCCCCTCAGAGGCGCGCCAGGCGCTGGCGCAGCCAGTGATCGGCGAGTACCAGCGCCAGCATCGCTTCAGCAATCGGCACGAGGCGCGGCAGCACGGTCGGATCGTGGCGGCCATGCACCTCGATGGTCGCAGGATTCCCCTCCCGGTCCACCGTGGTCTGAGGCCGGGCGATACTGGCTGGCGGTTTAGCCGCCAGCCGCACAACGATCTCTTCGCCCGTCGAGATACCGCCGAGAATGCCGCCGTGGTGATTGCTCTGGGTGCCGATACTGCCATCCTCGCGCCGCACAAACGGGTCGTTGTGCTGCGAACCGCGCATGCGCGCCACCTCAAAACCTTCACCGAACTCCACGCCTTTGATCGCCGGGATCGAAAACATCGCCTTGCCAATATCGGCCTGGAGCTTGTCGAAGACCGGTTCGCCGAGGCCGGGCGGTACCCCGCGGGCACGCACCTCGACAATACCGCCGAGCGAGTCCAGGGCGCGGCGAGCCTGATCCACCCGCTCAACCATCAGCGCCGCCACCTGCGGGTCAGGGCAGCGCATAATATTTCGCTCGATCTCCTCCTCGTCGAACCTCTGGGCGCGCAGTTCCTCCAGTTGCAGGGTGTAAGCGACGATGTGGACACCAATCCCGGCCAGCAGCTTGCGCGCTACTGCGCCCCCGGCGACGCGCCCGATGGTTTCGCGGGCGCTGGAGCGTCCCCCGCCCCGCCAGTCACGGAAGCCGTACTTAGCATCCCAGGTGTAATCGGCATGACCAGGGCGGTACAGGTCCTTAATCGACTCGTAGTGCCCCGGTTTGGCGTCAGTATTGTACACGACCATGCTGATCGGCGTTCCGGTCGTCCGACCCTCGAAGACACCGGAAAGGATCTGTACCCGGTCAGCCTCCTGGCGCTGCGAACTGACCCTGCTCTGCCCCACCCGGCGCCGATCCAGGTCGCGCTGGATCTCCTCCTCGCTGATCGGCAACCCTGCGGGACAGCCGTCAACTGTACAGCCCACTGCCGGCCCATGCGACTCGCCCCAGGTCGTGAGGCGAAACACCTGTCCAAAACTGTTGCCTGGCATATGCTTTCGTGAAGGTCAGTGCGGATGGTACGCGCGTGCGATTAGATGCGGCTGCGCCGCGCAAAGCAACGATGATACCAGGTCTCTTGTTGGGAGGGCACAGCCCTCCCGAATCCTCCCGGCGGGGAAGGGACACGACGCAACCCGGCTCCCTGTGCGCGCCTCAGTGTACCACACCCGCAATGGCGCCGCTCCGGTGAGGGCTGCGTGCTCGAAGACGCCGCATCAGCCCTGATTTTCCGCGGCATCGCTCATCTGGCTGGCCTCCTGCCCCCACTCGGTCTCCCGCCACGCCTCCAGCACCCGGGTGTAGACCTGGGCGGTGGCGGCGGCGATGCGCGGCCAGGTGTAATACTCGCGGATCTCGCGCAGCGCGGCAGCGGCGCGGGCGCGGGCGATGTCGGGCCGGCTAAGGGCCGCGGTGATCGCATCGGCCAGTTCACCCGGATCGTCGGCGCGCACCACCAGGCCGGTAATCCCATTCTGGACCACCTCGGCAAGCCCGCCGGCATCGCTCACGATCAGCGGGCAGCCGTTGGCGAGGGCCTCCAGGGCCACGATCCCGAACGGCTCGTAGAGCGAGGGGAAGATTGCCAGATCCGCTGCGTGGTAGAGCTGGTCCCGTTCCTCGTCGGAAACAAAGCCGACGAAGGTAACCCGATCGCTGATCCCCAGCGCCGCCGCCTGCGCCTTCAGCGGCTCGAGGTACCCACCGGTGCCGGCGATCACCAGGCGCGCCCGCACCCGGGCGATGACCGCCGGCCAGGCGTTCAGCAGCACGTGCAGCCCCTTCTCGTACACGATACGTCCCACGTGAAACACCATCCGCTCGTCGTCGGCGACGTAGCGCCGGCGGAAGCTCAGCCAGTGATCGGCATCGCGAAACGGCGAGCCGCTGATGTAGACGCCGTTGGGTACCACGTCAATCTTGTCGAGGGGTGTCTGGAAGTACTCATGGATCTGGCGGGCCATAAAGTGCGAGCAGACGATCACCCGCCAGGCTTCGTAGGTCAGGTGCCACTCCAGGTCATTGATGCGATGCGCCGCGTCGCTGTGCAGGCCCCCACGCCCCCGCCCGCGCTCGGTGGCGTGAATTGTGGCGATCAGCGGCACGCGCCACTGGTACTTGAGTTGCACGCTCGCCTCGGTTGCCAGCCAGTCGTGAGCGTGGACCAGGTCGAAGCGCCCGTAGGTTTCCTGCAACTCATTGGCTGCCTGCACCAGATCTCGACTAACACGGGCAACAAAGGTGGGATAATCGGCATCGGGGATGGGGGGTGCCTGTACCCGGCGCACGGCGACGCCGTCACTCAGCTCGGCCTCCGGCCCGTCGCGCAGGCGAGGGGTCACCACGGCGGGGCGCACTCCCTGGCTGGCCAGGGCCGGGAGCAGTTCGGCGACGTGGCGTCCCAGGCCGCCAACGATGTGAGGAGGGTATTCCCAGGCAATGTGCAGTACGTGCATGTTGAGCAGATTATACCATTTTCAGATTGTAGAGTTTGGAGGGCAGATCGTCGCGCAAGGCGTCCAGGTGGGCTTTGACGCAACATTGCGTGCGGAGGATTCAAGTGGAATTGGCACTGTAACCCGCAGTGCCGCGCGGGAATACCATGATTTCGTCATTCCTGCGCCAGCGCCCGGGCCACCACAAACTTCAGGTAGCGTCCCTCGGGAAAACCTGCCGGCACGGGGTGGTCGGCCGGCTGGCCCGCCTCGTGCACAATCTGCACGCGGGTCTGGGCCTGGACCCCGGCGTCGGCGAGGAGGGCGCGAAACTGCTCCGGCCCAACCTGGCTGGTGCAACTGGCGGAGATGAGCAAACCGCCCGGCTCCAGGCAGCGCAGGGCCAGGCTGTTGATGCGTACATAGGCGCGCATGGCCCCGTGCAGGCTGCGTTTCTGGCGCGCGAAACTGGGCGGATCGAGAATCACGGCCTGGAAGCGCCGGCCGGCTTTGGCATACGCATCGAGGAGTGCGAAACAGTCTTCGGTGATGAACTGGTGGCGGCTGACGTCGAGGCGGTTCAGGGCCACGTTGGCCGCCGCGGCCTCGGCGAGACCCTTTCCCACATCAACGCTGATCACGTGCGCTGCCTGGCCCCGCAGGGCGTAGAGCGAAAACCCGCCGGTGTAGGCGAAGCAATTCAGCACGGTTCGCCCGCGCACCAACCCTTCGACCGTGCGCCGGTTCTCGCGGTGGTCGAGGAACAGGCCAGTCTTCTGGCCGCGGTAGAGATCGGCGTACACGTACAGCCCGTGCTCCTGCACCACCAGGTCCGGTGGAGGTGCTTCGCCCCACAGGGCGCGCAGGGCCGTGGGCGCTTCCTCATCGCCGGTCTCCCGGTCACCGCCGCCGGGAGCATCGTCGGAGGGGCGTTCGCGCAGCCCGACACCACGAAGCGCCGGGTCGCAGGACCGCAGCGCCAACGCCACCAGCGGCACCACAACCCGCGCGCTCTCGGCGTAGGTCTGGAGCACAGCGTAGTCGCCGTAGCGATCCACCACCAGACCGGGCAGACCGTCGCCTTCGCCGTAGATCCAGCGGTAGGCAGTCGTGGCCGTCTCGCGAATGGCGGCGCGACCCTCCCACGCTTCCCAGACCCGTTCGGCGATCCAGTTCGCGTCGGGCGGGGCGCTCCGGCTGAAGAGGCGTACCGCAATTGCGCTGCGTGCATCCCAGAGGCCGTAAGCAATGAAGCTCCCGCAGCGCACCCGCACCCACTGGCCCGAGGCCAGCCGCTGTCCCTCCCGAACGTGGTTGCGGTAGATCCAGGGGTGCCCGGCGACAAGGCGGCTCTTCAACGCCGGGTCAACGCTTACTTCAGGAATCGTCATGGCTGGAACGCCCGGATCTGAACCATGCCCGGCGCTCTGAACGCCGGCGCCGGGCGCGCCTTACACCGTCGCTCCGCTCGGCACCACGCCACTCTTCGGAAAGGCCTGCTCGGCCGTTCGCGGGCGGATGGCCACATTGCGGCCCACGGTCAATCCCTCGGGCAACTGCGCGCGGGTGCCCACCAGCGTCAGGCCGGTGTTCAGGCGCTCGGGAGCTGCCAGGTTAGGTGTGGCGATATCGCCTTCACCCACCACGGCCCCCCCGCCGATCCGTACCCCCTCGTCAATGATACAGCGATCCACCACCGCCTCCGGGCCGATCCAGGCATCACCCAGCACGATCGAATCGCGGATCACCGCCCCTGGCGAGACGTACACGCCGGGGGAGAGCACCGAGTGCATCACCGTGCCGTAGACGCGGCATCCATCGCTCAGCAGACAGTTCTCCACCCGGGCGTGCTCACCCACTTCAACGCCCGGCAGATCGGCGCTGGTAGTGTGGATGACCCACTCCGGGTCGTAGAGATCGAGCGCAGGTGTTTCGACCAGCAGGGCCAGGTTGGCTTCATAGTAGGCCTGCACCGTGCCGACATCGGCCCAGTAGCCCTGGAAATTGAAGGCAAAGGTGCGTGAATTGGGGATGATCCGGGGCAGGAGGTGGCGTCCAAAATCGTGCTCGGCGCCCGCGAGGATGTCGATCAAGAACTGCTTGCGGAAAACATAGATACCCATCGAGGCCAGGTTGGAGAGGGGACGCCGCGGCTTCTCCTCGAAGCGATCCACCCGCCCATCGCTGCCCACGGTCACGATACCAAAGCGATGGGTATCGTGCGGGCTGACACTGTGGACGGCCAGGGTCAGGTCTGCGTCACGCTCGGCATGCAGTTCGAGCAACGGGGTGTAATTCATCTTATAAATATGATCGCCTGCAAGCACGAGTACCGCATCAACCTGCTGATCTTCGATCAGATCGAGATTGTAGCGCACCGCATCGGCGGTACCCCGCTGCCAGCCTCCCCCATCGGGGGTGGGCGATGGATGCAGCACGCGCAAGCCGCCCTGCGCCCGGTCGAGATCCCAGGGTCGGCCAACCCCCAGATGGGCGTGGAGCGAGCGCGGTTTGTACTGGGTGAGCACCGCGACGTTGTAGATCCCCGAGTTCACGCAATTGGAAAGGGGAAAATCAATAATGCGAAACTTCCCGGCAAAGGGCACGGCGGCCTCGGTGCGTTCAGCGGTGAGGACAGAGAGGGCGGGCGAGTCGCCGCCCGCCAGGATCAGGGTCAGGGTGCGGAGCATAGGTTTCAGGGGCGCCGACGGGGGCGCAGCGGGCTGCGCCGTACCGCCGCCGCGTAAGCGCTAGAGCGTCTCCCCCGACGCGATCTCGCGACCCGGAAAATCTTCCGCATCGCGATCGGCGTTGATCACGACATTGCGGCCGATGATCGCGCCCGGTGGAATGTGAGCCGACTTGCCGATCACCGAAATGCCGGTATTGAGTTTATCTGGCTCGGCCTTGTTCGGCACCGTCAGGTCATCACCCACGCCGAGGTGGGCCCCGGCGCCGATCACTACTTGCTTATCGACGATCATCCGGTCGAGCACGGCGCCCGGGCCGATCCAGGTGTCATTCATCACCACACTGTCGCGCACGATCGCTCCCGGCGAAACGTACACCCCCGGCGACAGCACCGAACGCTCGACCGTGCCGCGGATGGTGCAGCCATTGCAGATGATCGCCCGCGACACCCGCGCCTGCGGCCCGATCTTGGCCGACGGGCGTTCCTCGCTACGGGTGCGGATACGCCAGTTCGGGTCAAACAGATCGAAGTCAAGCTGAGGGTCGAGCAGTTGCATGCTCGTTTCCCAGTACGACTGGATGGTTCCCACGTCAACCCAGTAGCCGCTGAAGCGATGGGCAAAGACGCGATCTTCGGCCACCATTGCCGGAATCACGTGCTTGCCGAAGTCGATCCGGGGCCGCTCCTGGCTGCCCTCCGACAGCCGCCGGATCAGCACATCAGTGTTGAAGACATAGATCCCCATCGAGGCCAGATTGCCCTTGTCGCGATCCTTAGGCTTTTCGGTGAACTCGATGACCCGATCCTGCTCATCCGTGGTCATGATCCCGAAGCGATGCGTCTCCTCCAGCGGCACCTCCATGACCCCCACGGTCAGGTCGGCGCGGTGACGCCGGTGGGTGTCAATGATGGTGTTGTAGTTCATTTTATAAATGTGATCACCCGAAAGGATCAGGACCAGATCCGCGCGGCGCTCCTGGATAAAATTGAGGTTCTGGTAGATCGCATCGGCAGTGCCGCGGTACCACGACTGGTCGCTGCGGCCCTGGTAGGGTTGCAACAGCCGTACCCCGCCCCGGTTGCGGTCGAGATCCCACGGCTTACCGATGCCGATGTGATCGTTCAGAGAGTGGGGCCGGTACTGGGTGAGCACCCCGACATCGAAGATGCCCGAATTGACGCAATTCGACAGCGTAAAGTCAATGATCCGGTACTTCCCCGCAAACGGCACCGATGGCTTGGCGCGCTTCTCGGAGAGCACGCTCAACCGCGTGCCCTCGCCACCGGCCATAATCATTGCCACCACGCGCATGAGCGCTTCCTCCTGGGGCCGATCCTGCCCTTCGGGCAGGCACGCGTTGCTCTGGATGGCTCGATTGTACCGCCAATCAGGGTGGCGCGCAAAGGGCCGTCTGGACGCGCATGTTCACATCCGGGGCAGGGCGCGCCACCCCGGGCGCGCGGACGTCCCGCCCGCAATCTGGCCTGGATGCGGGCAAGCTGCCCGTGCTCCCGCGAGCAGGGTGAACACAACGTGTCCGCAGGCCCGGTGCGGGAGGGTTTTACCTGTGCTGAGATGGGCTTCCTGATGCGGCAACTCGCCTCGGGGACGCGGGGGGGAATGGGCCAGCGAATGGGAAACGAATAAACGAATGCTCAAGGCGCGTCTGACTCTCCCAGGGATGCGTGCCAACCCATAAACGAATGTTCACGTTGAAGGGTTTGGGGCGTTTCGCATGCGCTCAGCAAAACACTCTGTTAGTCCCGGGACGACTGGGAGCGAGGGCGTTTCGTCCTCACCGGCGTCCGATGGCGAGGCGCCCCGCTCCCAGGACTTTTTTGCGCTACCCAGGCCTTTTGCTGGAGGCGCCACTAACAGCCGAACGGCAGCGTCCCATACCGAAGGGCGTACAGGCCCATTTTGCCCAGTTCGCTGAGCACCGCCTCGCGCCCGTAGGCATCGCGCCACCAGTTGTCGGGTTGGATGGCCAGGTCATGCGGGTGGTCGTAATACACCGCCACCGGGCTACCCGCCAGGTGCCGCGAAATGATGCACAGCGCCCGCCGGCTATGGGCCCAATCGGTCACGATCAGCACACTGCGTGTCTGCCGCTCGCGGGCCAGGGCCGCGATCTGCTCGCCGTCGTTCCAGGTACTGTACGACTCCAGCACGAAGTAGGCCTCATCCGGAATACCCTGCTCCTGCGCCAGGTTGCGGGCTCGCTGGACGAGCCGCCCGGCGGGGAGTTCGACTGGCCCGGTACGCCAGATCTCCTGCCCGATTCCCTGATGGTACAGATCGATGGCGTGCTGATCGCGGTAGGGGTAGCGCCCACCCAGCACCACGATGGCGTCAACCGGCGCAACCCGCGTTGGACGGGCCAGCCACTGACCGATTGCCGGAAGCCACCAGCCTGAAGTTAACATAACGATGCCAACGATGCACACCAGCACGGCCAGCCCGCGGGCCAGCCGGCTGCGCCAGAATCGAGCAACTGTTTGCCTGACTACGGTCTCTCCCTGGCCAGATGGCAGTGCGCAAGGGTTGTGATTTCCGATGTTCTTGAGAGGTTCCATAGCTCTGATGTGAACATATGGGGAAACCGGGTTTCCCCGTCCCCCTGCCTGTGGGGGCGGCAAGTCCTCCCAGAAACAATGAAGGAGGGCCTTGCCCTTATATCTGGTCTTGATGAGTGTACCCGATCTGGCCATCGCGTGCCAGGGCATTCATACCTCGCACGTAGCGAGTCGCGCTCGAACACAGGAGAAACCGGGTTTCCCCATCCCCCTGCCTGTGGGGGCGGCAAGCCCTCCCCACCGGGAAGGTCTGGGAGGGCTGCGCCCTCCCAGGAACAGTGACGTTCCTTCTGGCGTTGTGCGCGCAGCCGCATGGACGGCTGGCATGCCATGCCCAATGGTCGCGGTAGTACCGCGACCATTGGGGACGGGGCCGGCTAATCGGGTTGCGACGCAGCGGGGGGGCAGCAGTGCGGCCTCTCTCCAGGAACCAGCCTGCCTGCGGGGGAGGGCGCGGGCGGGTGCGGCCCGCCCAGGAGTACGTTCATTCGGGCGTTGCGCGCCCCGCGAATGCGCCCTTCACAAAGACTGATAGACCAGGCGCGCCTCGCTGCCCGTGACGCGGGGACTGACCTCTCCAACCGCGGCTACAATCTCGCGGAGGCGGGGACCAAGGACCCGCTCCCAGTCGAGGTTTTGCTCGGCAAACACGCGCCCATTGGCGCCGATCCGCCGCGCAAGCGCCGGGTCTTCCAGGGCGCGAATGGTCTGGTGAGCCATCTCTTCGGCGTTCTGCGCCAGCAGCACATTCTCCTCGTGCCGCAATGGCAGCCCGCGGATCCCCGCAGGCAGCGACACCAGGCATCGCCCCATAGCCAGAGCCTCGGAAACCTTCATCTTCGTCCCCGATGCATCCTCGTAGGGGCTGATAAAAATGGCGCTCTGGCGGTACACCGGGCGGATGTCCGGAACGCGCCCGGTAAACTCAACTCCGGGAACGTTGGCGAATTCCTGGCGGGTCTCATCGCTGAAGGCCCCACCCAGAATGAAGCGCACATCAGGCACGGCGCTTCGCACGCGCGGGTACACCTGGTGGACAAAGAAGCGGAGCGCTTTCATATTGCGCACATCGGAGGTGCCGGTGAAGAGGATCGTGCGGCCAGGATCAATTGACCAGTCGGGGGAGAAATACGCGCAATCGAGGCCGTTCATCAGCACATCGACCCTGGCCGTCGGGCTTACCTGCAACGTAAGCTGCCGGTCCTCCTCGCAAACCGAGAGGATACGCCCGAAACGCGGGTAGACCCGGCGGCAGAAGCGGTAGGTCTGGTTACGATTGACTCGCGCCACCAGGCGCAGCAGCGGATTGCTGAACTGCCGCGTGTGCACATCCCAGTAGTGCACGTCAGCGTCCCACTGGTCGAGCACCCAGCGCGGCCCCGGGGCCTCGAGGATTGGCGCCGTCCACAGGCTCAACGCGGCGACCACCCAGTCGCCCGGCTTCGGGCGCAGTGCCCGGAGCTGCGGGTTGGCGGCGAAGGAGTGTTCGGCCATCGCCGCGTGGTATGACAGACCACGGGTGAGCGCCCGCCGGGCGATGGCCAGTTGATCGCGCAGGGTGGTGTCGCGACGCGGGATCTGATGGATGGTCTGGGTATACGTTTGCAGTTCCGCCTTCTGTTCAGTGGTCAACGGCACGCGCTGCATCAGGTAGAGTTCGATCGGGAAGCCACGCGCCAGCTCTTTCAAGAGATAGTAGCCGCGTCGCGTCCCACCGGTAAAGTTCATCTCGAGCACAAACAGTTTGAGGAGTTTCATAGTTGCTCGCATTGCTAGACTGGCGTCCTGACGTGAGAATAGCCCGCACGCGGGAGGGTTTGGGAGGGCTGCGCCCTCCCAAGATATAGTTGTACCACTTGGAATGGTATTATGTTCATTCTGGCGTTGTGCGCCCCACGCATGACGCCTAACGTGAACAGATGGGGAAACCAGGTTTCCCCACGCCCCTCCCGGAGGGGAGGGTTTGAGCGGGCGCAGCTCTCCCAGGAACAAACCTGTTCGTATCGGTGGGGATATGCGGAAACCCGGCTTCCCCCTGCCCCTCTCCGGGGAAGGGAAGCGGGCTCCTCCCCGCAGCGGGGGGAGGTTGGGAGAGGGGAGGGAAGGCTGGTTCTCCAGCCCCCTGCCTGCCGGGGTGTGAACCTCTACCCCTGCCCGAAGCACCCTGCACCCGTTGATGCCGCAAGCGCAACTTGCAGGCACGCAGCGTAACACAGCGCATCCTGAGGCTATGCTAACAAACGACCGGAGCTAGTTCGTGAGGCAGGGGTGACAAATTCGACAGCGTGCTGATGAATTGCCATTCACTGACGGGCGCGGAGATCGGCGTAGGTCGCGACCACGACATCGTGCTGCCCTTCCAGGCTACGCTCGTCGAGGTCGTTCGCCTGCAGGTAGCGACGATAGGTGTGCTCCAGAAGTCCGGTTTGACCGAGCTGGCTGTAGGCGCGCAGCAGCCAGGCCACGACGTCATCGGCGCTTTCATCACTATCGAAGATCTGGCTACACAGCGCGACGCACTCGGCGAAACGGCCGGCGGTGTACAGCGCTTCCGCGACGCGCTCCGCGGCGATCAGAACATTGCCCCGGAGGTGGTCGCGCCGGATGTGCGCCCAGGGCGCGCCGTTGGGAAGATCGATCAGATAGGGGCCGCCGTAGAGGTGCAGCGCCTGCCGGTAGAGGGGTGCGGCGGCTTCCAATCCCCGGGTTGTTTCGGTGTGCGTGGCGAGGGCAAAGGTCTGCTCAAACGCCTGCACATCGCTGCGATAGGCATCGGGGTTGAGGAGGCAGTGGTTATCGGCGATAAGCAGAGCGTACTCGGCAAACGCCGCGTCACGCAGGCTGGTCAGCAGATCGCGCAGGGTTTGCAGGGTTCTCCCGGTGGTGGCTGCGCGCGTAGAGCCCCAGATGGCCGTCTCCAGGGCGGCGATGGTTGTCCCCTGCCGACCGCAGTGCAACAGGTACCCCAGCACGCCCTGAAGCTTCTGCCAGCCCACGCTACCGTGTTCGCGGCGCACCCAGGTATCGAGCCGCACTTCCCGGTGGTCCACAAACAGGCGCAGCCGGCCCAGGGACTCAATGTAGAACCCCCTGAACGGCTCGGCGTAAATGGGTAACCCGCTGAGGCGAGTGATGTGCTGCAGCGCGAGCTGGGCCTGCTGGCGAAGGTGGGTGTCGGGAGAGGAGAGACAGCGGCGCAGCAGGGTGAGAGCGTGATTGCCATACGTGCTGAGGAGGATGGCAGAGGCGTGTTGCTGAACCGTAACGTCGGGATGCGCCAGCAGGGGCAGGTAGGGCACGGCGGGGTTGTAGTCAGGTGGCTGCATTGTACGGGGGCCCTATCGGGATCGTTCTCGGAGCGACACGCGACACTCCCACTCGTTGCGCAAAATGGCGTACACGTGCGTATCGCGGCGGACGCCGGTGGTGTCAACACTGGCAGAGCGCAAGGTGCCTTCACGGATGAGGCCGTTCTTTTCCGCCACGCGGATGCTGGCGTGGTTGCGTGTATCGCATTGCCAGAACAGCCGCTGCCAGGGCCAATCAGTGAAACCCCAGGCCAGCAGGGCGGCCAGGGCGCGGGTACCCAGACCGGCCCCGGCGCGGGCTGCGCTGATCCACAGACCGATCTCGGCGCTACCAGCGGCCATGGATCCGTAGCGCAGGTGATAGCCGCTACCGCCCACCAGTTCATCGCCGATCCAGATACCCAGCACGAAGTCTTCACCCAGCAGGTAACGCCCGGCGAAGCGGCGGCAGATCGCCTCCGACTCCTCGACGCTCTGCTCGGCTCGCGCCCAGTGCATCCAGGGGCGCAGGTGGTGGTAGGAAGCCACGGTGGCGCGCTGGAGGGCCGGGCCATCACCGGGACGGTAGGCGCGGATCAGCAACTCGCCACTGCGATATTCGAGGGGCGGCAGGAATGGCTCGGATGGCATCGGACAGGTTTCCAGAACCTGTAACACAGGCGCCCCCGACGACGTGCAATCGAAGGGGGGCGCACTTCGCGGAAACATCATGTTCTGCGACTCCGAGTGGGCTCGAACCACCAACCTACAGCTCCGGAGGCTGTCGCTCTATCCAATTGAGCTACGGAGTCTCGTTGCGCTTAGAGTATAACGTAGGAGTTGGCGCCTGTCAATGGCGCGATGGGTGTGGGGTGTGACGTTATGTTTTGCACGCAACCCGCACGACCGTGACGGTGCCGCTTCGGCGGACTCTCAGAGGAATCCTAGCGCGTTGGTCCAACGGGTGCTGAGTGCGGTCGTGCTGCTACCGCTCGTGGTTGTGT
>JBDNDG010000065.1:0-15099 GCA_046719255.1 Chloroflexaceae bacterium | reverse complement strand
TGCGCCAGCAGAGCTGGTGCATCGCAACGCCAACAACATACCCCCCTCTCCCGCACGGGAGAGGGGGGCAGGGGGGGCGAGGACTCGCAGCGTATCAGGGCGGCATCCGCCAGAAACCCTACACCTGAAAGCCCGGAGGGGAGGGCCTGGAATGGCTGCGCCCTCCCAGAAGTCTATTCTCATTCGAGGGAACCCCGTTTCCCCATACCCCCTGCCCTCAACTGGTGTAATGAAGCGTCCTCGTCTGCATCTTTCGGAGCGCTTTCCCGACCTCATCGCCCGCACCGGGTACTCGCAGCGCGCCTTCGCCCGCGAGGCGGAGGTGAGCCATTCGACGATTATGGGCCTGCTCCACCCGGGGTTGCACCCGGGTCGCCGCGGAGGTATGCAACGCCGCACTGCGTGGCGCATCGCCCGGGGCTATGCCGCAATCGCCGGCATTGATCCTGAGGATGCCTTTCGCCTGCTGATCGTCGAGCGCCCGGTGGAGGGGGGGCCAGGGTAGGAACGAGGGAAACATCGTTCGCCCCGATCTGGGGCGGGACAAAGATCTTTCCCGGAAGGGCTTCGCCCACCGGAGCCCTTCTGGTCGGCCACCCCACATAATCGCCATTCCAACAGCTTCTCGACCTTGCCCGAGCTGCTCGACCCCGTCACACATTCTGGCAACAGGTATGGCCGGGCCGCCGGCGCCCGCCGGTCTACTACGAAGCCTGACCTGGAGGGTATTCGCGCTGACAGATTCCCCTTTTCCTTGAACGCCGCGATCGGTAGCAATTTTACAGCGAATCTGTGCCAGACCCCCTAGGATTCTCCGTTCTTATTGGATATAATGGAAAAAATATCGCGTAGCGACAGTTACAACTGTAAAGTGTAACGTCGCTCACATGTGCGAGGATCGTATGCAGAGCCGCCTTATGCCGGCGCTGGTCCTGACACTCGTCGCGCTGTGCCTGGGTGCGGGGATGGGCTGGGCGCGCGCCGCAGCTCTCCGCCACCCCGCCGCTGATTTTCCTGCCCCGATGAGCTACGCCGAGGCTCGCAGCGCCATCGAAACGGCCCGCGCCCGTGAGACCGCGCTCCGGGCAGCGGCGCAGCAACAGGCATCGGCCATTGATCCGGCGCAGTTGCCACTGCTCCAGACGATCTACTTTCCTGCGACCGGACACCATCTGAGCAATCGCAGCGGCTTTCTCGACTTCTGGCGCGCCAACGGGCAGCTTCACGTCTTCGGCTATCCACTCACCGAGGAGTTCGTTGAGCAGGGCCGGATCGTGCAGTACTTCGAGCGCGCCCGCTTTGAGTACAGCCCGGAGCACGTCGGCACGCCCGATCAGGTGCAACTCGGGCTGCTGGGCCGCGAAATCCTCGAGGTGCAGGGCTTCCCCGGCGGTATTGATGACCCGCAGAATGGTGCCCGCTATTTTCCCGAGACGCGCCATAGCCTCTGGGGCGAGTTTCGCCGCGTATGGGAGCGCCGCGGCGACCTGCGTATCTTCGGCTATCCGCTCAGTGAGGTGGTGGACGAAGACGGGCGCAGTGTGCAATACTTCGAGCGGGCCAGGTTCGTCTACTTCCCCGAGGATCTGCCCCCCTTCTTCCAGAGCATGCAGGCCGCCAACGGCTTCAATCTCAACAGCCTGTTCGAGGTGCAATTCAGCGACCTGGGGCGCCAGCTGGCCGGAATCCGCGGCCTGAACATCGCCCCCGTACCTCAACTCGACGGCGCGCTCATCTGGGATCCGGCGATCTGGGAGCGCCGGATCGAGGTCAATTTGAGCGAGCAGTGGCTCAGCGCCTATGAAGGCGATCTGCTGGTCTTTCGCGCGCCCGTTGCCACCGGACGTGATGGCTTCAACACTCCGGTCGGCGACTATGCCATCTACGCGAAGTACGATATGCAGACCATGTTCGGCTGTATGGGCGGCGAGTGCTGGAACGTGCCGAACATCCCCTGGGTGCAGTATGTGGTTGGCGGCGTGGCGCTCCACGGCACCTACTGGCACAACAGCCACGGCACTGGTGTGCGCCCGTCCCACGGCTGCATCAATCTGCGCATTGAAGATGCTCAGTGGCTCTACGAATGGGCCGACGTGGGCACGCGCGTGCTGATCAGGTATTAGACGCCCGGGAATGAACAGAGATTCGCGTGGGAGAGCGCAGCCCTTCCAGACCCTCCCGCCGGAGAGTCCTTGCCACCCCACAGGCAGGGGGGTATGGGGAAACCAGGTTTCCCCATACCCCAACCGGTGCCGGGGTCACCTGGCGACCCACGGGCAGGGGGTAAGGAACTCCGGGTCCTCTGTGTTCATAGAACAGCACCCCCGCCCCTCCCCCAGCGGAGGAGGCTGGGAGGAGGGTAGGGATGGGCAGGCGCCGCGAGCGTGGCGCATCATCACGCCAGGCGCTCGAAGATTCCCGCAGCGCCCATACCCCCGCCGATGCACATCGTCACCAGGCCGTAGCGGCCGCCGCGGCGTTCGAGTTCGTCGAGGATCTGCACCGTGAGCTTGGCCCCGGTGCAGCCCAGGGGATGGCCCAGGGCAATCGCGCCGCCGTTGACGTTGACCTTCTCCAGATCCATGCCCAGCTCGCGGATCACCGCCAGGGCCTGGGCCGCAAAAGCCTCATTCAGCTCAATCAGGTCAATATCGCTGAGGTTCAGCCCGGCCAGCTTCAGCGCCTTCGGCACGGCTACCACCGGGCCAATGCCCATCACCTCGGGGGCCACCCCGCCCACGGCGAAGCTCAGGAAACGCGCGCGCGGCTTGAGGCCCAACGCCTCTGCCTTCTCGCGGCTCATCACCACCACTGCCGCCGCCCCATCGCTCGTCTGCGAACTGTTGCCCGCCGTCACCGTGCCAGTCGCCGCGAAGACCGGCTTGAGCTTCGCCAGGGCCTCCGGCGACGTGTCGGCCCGCGGGCCTTCGTCGGTGTCGAAGCTGAAGCGCCGGGTTACGCGCTTACCCGCCGCGTCAAGCTCCACAAGCTCCACCTCGACCGGCACGATCCCCGGCGCGAAGCGGCCCTCCTGCTGGGCGCGCAGCGCTTTCTGGTGCGAACTCAGTGCAAAGGCGTCCTGGTCCTCGCGGCTGATCTTGTGGGCCTTTGCCACATTCTCCGCGGTGAGCCCCATGCCCAGGTAGACCGCCGGGTCGTGGACGGCCAGGTAGGGGTTGGGCGAAAACTTATTGCCGCCCATCGGCACCATGCTCATACTCTCGGCGCCGCCGGCGACGATGACATCGGCCTGGCCCATGATGATCTGCTGGGCCGCCGTGGCAATTGTCTGGAGCCCCGAGGCGCAGAAGCGATTGACGGTCACGCCGCAGGCCGTGTCGGGCAGGCCGGCGCGCTGGGCAGCGATGCGCGCCAGGTTCATGCCCTGCTCGCCCTCGGGCATCGCGCAGCCCATGATCACATCCTCGACCTCACGCGGGTCAAGCCCCGGCGCCCGCTCGATCGCCGCTTTGACCACCAGCGCCGCCAGTTCGTCGGGGCGCACGGTGCGCAGCGTGCCCCGCGGGGCCTTGCCCACGGCGGTGCGTGCCGCGCTTACGATGACTGCTTCTCGCATAGCTGTATTTCTCCTCAGCGGTCCATGCGGCTGCGCCGCACAGCAACAGTTGACGATGGGTTGGTTTGTGGGAGGGCCAGGCCCTCCCCGGCCCTCCTGGCGGGGATGGCGGCCACGCCGCACAACAACAACGCCAGGTTGGTTTGTGGGAGGGCCAGGCCCTCCCTGGCCCTCCCGGCGGGGAGGAAGGTAGTGGCCCAGGCCTTAGTTCCGCAACGGTTTACCGGTCTCCAGCATATGGCGGGCGCGGGCCATCGTGCGTTCGTCCTTGAGCAGGGCCAGGATGGCTTCGAGTTCCAGTTGCATAATGTAGGCCTCATCAACAAACTGGGGGCTGCTCAGGTCGCCGCCGCAGAGGATGTAGGCCAGTTTATCGGCAATCACCGTATCGTACTCGGTGGCATACCCGCCCTGGGCGAGCTGGTAGATGGCGATCCGGGCCGCGGCCAGGCCATCGCGCCCCAGGGCATAGCACGTCCGGGTGCTCGAAGGCGGCAGGTACCCCTCGGCTGCCAGGCGCAGCACCTCGCGCTTGGCCTCGCCGAGCAGGTAGTCCTGATTAAAGACGATGCGATCGGTTGGCCGCAGGAAGCCCAGCTCGCGGGCCTCGTGGGCGCTGGTGGCAACCTTGACGAGCGCGATGGTCTCGAAGACCTGCTGGAAGGCCTTCAGCGTATCGCCGCCGGTACGGGCCGCCTCGGCGATGATGCGCCGGTTGAGTTCCTTGCAACCGCCCCAGCCGGGGATCAAGCCAACGGCGAACTCGGGCAGGCCCATGTAGGTTTCGGCGGCGGCCACTGCTGCCGCGCCGTGCATCGCCAGCTCGGCCCCGCCGCCCAGGGTTTGCCCGAAAGGCGCCGTCACCACCGGTTTGGGATTGTGACGCAGCGCCTGGTAGGCCTGCTGCACCAGGCCGAGCAGCTCTTCGAGATCCTCCCAGGCTCCGGCCTCGACCGCCGCGCCAAAGTCGTTCAAATCGGCGCCGGCAGAGAAACGGGCGCCCTGATTGCCGACCACCATCCCGACCCAGCGATCCTGCTTGAGCTCCTCGACCGCCGCCAGAATGATCTCGATCACCGCGCCGCCAACGGTGTTGGCTTTGGAGTGGAGTTCCAGGCACAGAACGCCGTCGCCCAGATCCACCAGGCTGGCGGCGGCGTTGCCATGCACCAGCTTGCCGGCTTCCTTGAGCGCGGCCAGGTCAATCGCCCGCGGGTCGCGCACAATGATCTCGTGGCGGCCGGTGGTGACATTGTAGGCCGCCTGGTTGCCATCGGCCTCCTGCTTGTAGAAGCGCCCGTCGCCCCTGGCAAGCTGGTCCACCCAGGCCGGCAACTCCAGCCCGCGCGAGCGCATCAGATCGGCGGTTTCGGCCAACCCCAGGGCGTCCCAGATCTGGAACGGCCCCATCTGGTGGGCGAAGCCCCAGCGGATGGCATTGTCCACATCGGCGACGCTGTCGGCAATTTCGGGGAGGCGACGCGCGGCGTAGGCCATCATCGGCAGCAGGGCCTGCGCCACCAGGGCCGCGCCGCGGTCGTCGGGCTGTTCTGCGCTGCGGCGCAGCAGGAAGCGCAGGCGCTCCGGCAGGCCCTTGATCCGGTTGGCCTCCTCGATCAGCGCGTCAATGCTGGCGGTCCCCCGCGGGGGCACGTACTCCAGCGTCGCCAGGTCCAGGGGCCAGAACTCGCGCTTGTCGCCCTGCCGCACCTCTTTGTAGAAGCCCTGGCCGACCTTGCGGCCCAGTTTGCCGCTGGCGACCATGCGCTCGAGGAAGTCGTTCTCGCGGTAGACCTCGCGGCTCTCGTCGTCGGGGATGGCCTTGTAGAGGTTCGAGGCGACATAGTGCATCACGTCCACGCCGACCTGGTCGAGCAGGCGGAAACTGGCGGTGTTGGGGCGGCCAATCAGCGGCCCGGTGAGGGCATCTACCTCTTCGACGCTATAGCCGTTTGCCAGGGCATAATTGAGCACTACCTGACCGGCGTAGGAGAAGATGCGGTTGCCGATAAAGTTGGGCCGATCCTTACAGATCACCACGCCCTTGCCCAGGCGGTCCTCGGCGAAACGTCGGAAGGTAGCCACAACCGCGGGGTCGGCATCGTCGCCGGGGATGAGTTCAAGCAGTTTGAGGTAGCGCGGCGGGTTGAAGAAATGGGCTCCGAAGAAGTGCCGTTTGAACTCGGCGCTCCGCCCCTCGGCGATCAGGCCAATGGGGATGCCCGAGGTATTGGTGGTAACGATCGCGCCCGGCTTGCGCACGGCCTCCAGCCGCTCCATCAGCGCCTGCTTGGGGCCGAGTTGCTCGATAATCGCCTCGACGATCCAGTCACAGTCGGCGAGCTTCGCGAAGTCGTCTTCGGTGTTGCCGAGGGTGATCAGCTCGGCGGTGCGCTCGCTGAACAGGTTCGACGGGCGCGCCTTCCGCATGCGGTCGTACCCGCCCTGCACAATACGGTTGCGAACGGCGGGGTGCTGCAACGTGAGCCCCCTGGCCTCTTCCTCCGGGGTGAGTTTGTCGGGGGGCACGTCGAGCAGCAGTACGGGCAGGCCGGCGCCGGCAACCAGGCCGGCGATGGCTGCGCCCATCGTGCCGGCGCCGATTACGGCGACACGCTTCAACTGGTCCTGCATCGGGTCCTCCTTGACCGGGACGGTAAACCGGGATTATATGCAGCGCGTCATGAATGTGGGCATGATACCACATCTGCCGTGGAAGCGAAAGTAGGACGAAAGATCGCGCGCCCCCACCGGCGCTCCATCCGGCCCGGGATGAAAACGGCTTGTTTCCTGGGAGGGCCTGGTCTCTCCAACTCTCCCGCGCATGGCCTGTTTTCATGGTAGGCCCCCATTCGCGGGGCGCACAACGCCGCGATGAATATACGTGTTCCTGGGATGGCTACGCCCTCCCAGACCCTCCCCCGACGGGGGAGGAAACCGTGCTCTTCCCCCCGCCGGGGGGAGGCTGGGAGGGGGGCGGAACGCTCAAAACCCTCCCCTCAGGGCAGGGGCCCGGGGAAACCCGGTTTTCCCACCTGTATTAGGAGTATAATAAAACCAGACAGCCATCTGCCATCACCAGACCAAGGAGCACTCTATGCTTCCCACCACTGTTCGGCCCGCGACCCTCGATGAGACCAGCCTGGCGCGCATTCGCAGCCTGGAGCAGGAATTCGGCAGCGTTATCGTGGCCTATCGGTCCGAAAGCCCGTTTGCCCCGCTGACCGAGGAGCAGTTGCAGAAGCTCAAGGCCCTGGAGGACGAGCTTGGCGTGGTGCTGCTGGCCTTTGCGCCGCGAGCGGCTGCGACGCACAGCCAGTGACCGGGCAACCGGGTTGTGATGGGTCGGTTGTTGCGGGGAGGGTTTCGTCCTCCCACGCCCCCTCCCGCCGCATCTATCACCGGCATTATCAGCCTGGAGAAGCGGAGAGCGGCGCCTGAGCGTCACTTCCTCCCGACGCGGCCGGCTGGCATCCCTACCCTGGCTCCGCCGCTGCCGGCAGGGCGTAAACCCCCTCGGGGGCCAGCCGCAGCGCCACGGGCGCCCCCGCCGCGCCCGGCGGCGCATTCAGCTCAAAACTCAACGTCGTTCCCCCGGCGAGGCGCAGTTCCACCCGATAGACCCGGCCCCGAAACTGCGCCTCGCCCAGCGTTCCCTCGATACAGCCCCCCGGTCCCCCACCGGCCGTCCGCGCCGCATCGGGGTAGATCACCACGGTAGCGGCCTGACCCGCGCGCAACCCCGCCGCCGCGCGGCAGGCCAGCGGCCCCAGGGGCGTCTCGACCTGCCCATCGGCGCGTAAGACGCCCCTGACAATGTTGCCCAGCCCCAGGAAGCGGGCGGCCCACTCGCTCGCCGGCTGCCGGTAGATCGCCTCGGGTGTGCCAACCTGCTCGATGCGGCCCGCGTTGAGCAGCGCCACCATGTCCGCCAGCGCAAAGGCCTCCTCCTGGTCGTGGGTGACGTACAGCGCCGTGACCCCCACGGCGCGCAGAATGGCCCGCAGCTCATCCTGGAGGCGCTCGCGCAGCGTTCGGTCGAGGGCCGCCAGCGGTTCGTCGAGCATCAACAGCCGCGGACGCGGGGCCAGGGCGCGGGCCAGGGCCACTCGCTGCCGCTCTCCACCCGACAGCGCGTAGACCCGGCGCGAGCCGTAGCCCCGCAGGCCCACCAGATCGAGCAGCTCGGCCACGCGGCGCTCACGTTCCGCGCGCGGCATGCCGCGCAGCCCGAACGCTACGTTGCCAGCCACGTCGAGGTGCGGAAAGAGTGCGTAGTCCTGGAACATCAGCCCGAAGCCCCGCAGGTGCGGCGGCACGCCGTCAATCCGCTCGCCTGCCAGGCGCACCGTTCCGCTGTCCGCGGCTTCCAGCCCGGCCATGATGCGCAGCAGCGTCGTCTTGCCGCACCCCGAGGGGCCGAGGAGCGCCACAATGGCGCCGGACGCCACCTCCAGGCTCACATCGCGCAGCACCGGCGTTGTGCCGTAGGTCTTGCAAATGTGCTCGAGGGCGAGAAACCTCAGCGCCCCTGGCTGGCGCGGAGCGCGTTGATCGCGGCCTGCTGGCTGGTCCATTTGAGTGGCGGCAGTTCGTCGAAGGGCACCACGCGAGTGTGGCGTCCTTCGTGACTGCCGGTTAACGCGCCACCAACCGCATCGGCGGCGAAGCTGAAGACGATGTAAAACATGCGCGGATCGCCGTACGAGGGGCTGTGGGTGTAGGTGAGAAAGCGCGGCGCGCCCAGGCGCAGGCCGGTCTCCTCCTCGCCTTCGCGAATGGCTGCATCGGCGGGATCTTCGCCGAACTCGACATGGCCGATCGGCAGGTGCCAGATCCCCCGGTCCGGCTCGATGTCGCGCTGTACCAGCACCACGCCGCCCTGGTGGAAAATGACCACCGTCGAAGCGATGTTGGGTAAGGGGTAGTGGACCCAGCCGCACGCCGGGCAGCGCTGCCGGCGCATGTCGAACATCTGCGCCACTTCGAGCGGCGTCGCACAGCGCGGACAATAGCGGAAGCGGTAGCGTTCAGGGTACTCTTCAATCGTTGGTAGCGGCATACGTGCTTCCAGCCGGCAGGATGGCAGGCCCTCCGCATCGGGAGGTTCTGGGAGGGCGCAGCCCTCAAAAGGTATCACGCGACCGTCGCGTTCACGGCATGCGCGGATCGTGGTGCCCGTGCTCGTGTGGCTGCCAGGGTGGCGCGCATCCCCGGAGGAGCCAGACACGCCTTGAGCCTGCGTTTCTTCGTTTCCCATGCGTTGGCGCAGAGGCGTCTTGCCACATCAGGAAGCCCATCCCAGCGCAGGTGAAACTCTTTAAAAGGACGCAGCCTCCCAAACATAAACCTATCTTCGCCGTGTCTGTGTACGGTACAGCCGCATGGACGGCTGGAGTGGCACCGCAAGCGCCGCTTGCAGGCCCTCAGGTCAGGACTCGCGCAACAGCAGGGCGCGCAACTCGGCGACACTATGGGCCAGCGCATCGGGTCCGGCGGCCTCCAGCGCCTCGCGGGCGCCGTAGCCGTAGGTTACGGCAATGCAGGGGATGCCATTGGCTCGCGCCCCGGCCACATCGTAGACGGTATCGCCAACCATAACACAGGACTCGCGTTCGTCGGGTCGCATCTGGGCAAGCGCCGCGGCGATAATGTCTTCCTTGGCGCTGAGGCTGGCGTCCGGCGACGCGCCAAAGGACGCGTCGAAGTAGCCGGTCAACCCGAAGTGGTCAAGGATGGCCTCGGCCACGCTGTGCAGCTTGGAGGTCGCCAGGAACAGGCGGCACCCCCCTGCGCGCAGATCGCGCAGGAGTTCGGGAATGCCCGGATAGACCCGGTTCTCGTACATCCCGATTGCCCGGTAACGTTCGCGATAGGCGCATACGCCGCGCAGGGCCAGTTCCTCGTCGCCGAGGTAGGCGCGAAAGCTCTCGTGCAGCGGCGGCCCGATCCACGAGCGCAGCGTCGTGTCGTCGGGCGGGTTGACGCCCAGGCGCTCGAGCGCATGCACAAAGGTGCGGGTGATGCCGTCGTATGGGTCGGTCAACGTACCGTCCAGATCAAACAGGACGGCGCGGTAGCGCGGAAGGTTCATGGCGCTGCATACTCGTCGTGCGAAGCTCCCCTCTCACTATACCACCCGATTTTCCGGGTCACAACTCCGGCACGAACGGTGCCGCCATGGTATACTGACATATAGATCCCAGCGTTATACTCGCCAGGCGCCTGTGGGGCTGCGTTGCCCCCCATCGGGGTGAAGACGGGGTAAGCCCCGGAGAGCCAGTCTCTCCCAGATCTTCCCTACCGGGAGGGGCGTGGAGACCCTGTGGAGGTGAGGGAGGTGAATGCAGAGGGATGTTGCACACCTCCACACCTCCACAGATTGTCAGGCGGATGTGAACAATAGGCGTCGGTACCACTTCGAGAGAAAGGCAGCCAACCGCATGCTCACCTCCATCAGCGACGTGCGCGATCTGCTGGCGACCCAGCAGTACATAGCCTCCGATGAGATCGCCACAGCGATGTTCCTGGCCGACAAGCTCGGCAAGCCTCTGCTCGCCGAAGGTCCGGCAGGCGTTGGCAAGACCGAACTGGCCAAGAGCTGGGCCGGCGCGACCGGCCGGGAGTTGATCCGCCTGCAGTGCTACGAGGGCCTCGATGAAACCAAGGCCCTCTACGAGTGGGAGTACGCCAAGCAGTTGCTCTATACCCAGTTGCTCCGGGAGAAGTTGAGCGATCTGCTCGGCGACGCGAAGACGCTGCGTGAGGCTGCCGATCGCCTGGCGGGCGAAGAGGACGTTTTCTTCTCCGAACGCTTTCTGCTGCCGCGGCCGCTGCTCCGGGCATTGACCAGCGAGCGCCCCGTGGTGCTGTTGATTGATGAAATTGATCGGGCCGATGCCGAGTTTGAGGCCTTTCTGCTCGAAGTGCTCAGCGATTTCCAGGTCTCCGTGCCCGAACTGGGCACCATCAAGGCCCGCCACATGCCCACCGTGGTGCTGACCTCCAACAACACCCGCGAGTTGAGTGAGGCGCTCAAGCGCCGGTGCCTCTACATCCACATTGATTACCCCGACCTTGAAAATGAGTTGCGGGTGGTGCAACTCAAGGTCCCCGGTCTGGCCCCGCGCCTGGCGCGGCAGGCGGTGGAGCTGGTGCAACGGCTCCGCGAGATGGACCTGAAGAAGCATCCCAGTGTCAGTGAAACACTTGATTGGGCCAGGGCGCTGGTGGAGCTGAACAGCCGCCAGCTCGATAAAGCCACCCTCGACACCACGCTCAGCGTCCTGCTGAAGTACGAGAGCGACATCCGTCGCGCCCGTCGCGCTCTCCAGGGTGGCCCTGAGCGGCCTGACCGGCCTGAGCGGCCCGAGCGGCCCGAGCGGCCCGACCGGCCCCGGGGCGGCTATCGGGGCGGCGAATGGACCAATTGATACCGCACGATCGGAGTGAGCATGGATCGTCGCATTACTGAGTTTATCGCCGCTCTGCGCGCCGCCGGAGTGCGGATCAGTCTCGCCGAGACCGCTGACGCGATGCGCGCTGCCGAGCAGGCAGGCATTTTCAACCGCGACCATTTTCGCCTGGCGCTCCAGGCCAGCCTGATTAAAGACGCAAAGGACTTCAGCGCCTACCAGGAGTTGTTCCCGCTCTACTTCGGTCGGGAGGCGCCCCCGCCGCTGCAACCGGCCGGCGGGGGCCAGCTCTCCGATGCGCAGCGTGAGCAACTGCTGCGCCAGCTTCAGCAGATGCTCGCCCAGCTCAACCCCCAGCACCTGGCCAGCCTCTTCCGCGCCATGGTCACGGGTGAGCCGCTGTCGGGCCAGCAGATGCAGGCCATGCTCCGCCAGATGGCGCCCCCGACGATGAGCAACCAGCGCTACCGCGAGTGGATGACCCGCCAGGCCCTGCGCGACCTGCAATTCAACAAGCTCGAGCAGGCATTGCGCGACCTGCTTGAGCAGTTGCGCCAGCAAGGCATGGCCGAGGAGGCCCTGCGGGCAATCGAACAGGCTGCCCGTGAGAACCAGCAGGCCCTCGCGGAGCAGATCGGCCAGGAAGTGGCGCGCGAAATGGCCGACATCGCCCGCGGCGAAGGGCGCGCCCGTCCCCGCCAGCGCTCAGAGGCGGAACTGCTCGACCGGCCCTTCGAGCGCCTCGATGCCTGCGATCTTGCCGATATGCGCAAAATCGTCAATCGCCTGGCGGCCCGCCTGCGCACCCGGCTCGCCTTGCGCCAGCGCCGCGGTAAGATGGGTACCCTCGATGCCAAGAACACCATCCGCACCAACCAGCGCTTCGGTGGCGTGCCAATGGTTGTGCGCCATCGCAAGCGCCACCTCAAACCAAAACTGGTGGTCTTCTGCGACCGCAGCGTCTCCACCCAGCACGTGATGACCTTCATGCTGCTGATGATCTATTCCCTGCACGACCAGCTCAGCCGCACGCGCTCGTTCGCCTTCATTGACCGGCTCTACGACATGACTATGTACTTCGCCGAGTCGCGTCCTGAGGAGGCCATCGAGCAGGTGATGCGCGAGATCCGGCCCACTCGTAGCTACAGCACCGACCTGGGCAGCGCCCTTGGCCAGTTCGTGCGTGACCATCTGGGCACGGTTGATCATCGCACCACAGTGATCATTCTGGGAGATGCGCGCAACAACGAGAACGACCCGAACCTGGAAGCCTTTGAGCAGATCGCCCGCCGCGCCCGCCGGGTGGTCTGGTTCGCGACGGAGGAGCGCTGGAAGTGGGGTGTGTACGACCCCGGCTCGCTCAGCAGCGATATCTACCGCTACGCGCCGATGTGTGACGCGCTGCACGAGGTGACTAATCTGCGCCAGCTAGCCGACGCGATTGACCGGCTCTTTGTTCGCTAAGGGTTGATCGCGCGCCCATCTGCCCCTTTCTCCGTTCTCAGGCGCAGGGTTTTGGGGGCGCAACCCTTCAAAGCGTATCACGAAACCAGCACGTTCAAGGGATGTGCAGATCATAGCGCCCGTGGGCGCGCGGCTGCCGGGTTGGCGCGCATCCCCGGAAGAGTCAGGCAGACCTTGAACATTCGTTGCTTCGTTTCCCATTCGTTGGCGCATTTTCCCCCGCATCAGGAAGCCCATCCCGGAGCAGGTACAACCCTTGGTCATCCCCCGCCCGTTTACGGGCGGACAGCACGTGCGAGCCAGTACGGCTTGTAGCACACTGGACTGCCCCCTCGCGCGGCTCTGCTCTCCCCTCGCCCGCGCGCGGGAGAGGGTGAGAGGGTGAGGACCAACCAGCACACCCCACGCCATAACGCTCGTCGGCGCCCATACGTTGCGCAAGCCCCGGGGCGTCCGGCATCGCCCATTGACACCCCGGCATGCAAATGGTACCATACCCCCAGGATTCTTGAGCAACTTGCTCTACTATGGGAACCCCATGCGCATCTCCAGCAAAGGCGATTACGGTCTGCGCGCGCTGTTCGATCTCGCGCAGCGCTACGGCAAGGGGCCGATCCAGAGCGAAGACATCGCCAGGCGCCAGGGTATTCCAATCAATTATCTCAATCAGTTGTTGATCACGATGCGTCGCGCCGGGCTGATCGAAAGCCTGCGCGGCCCGCAGGGCGGCCACATGCTCGCCCGTTCCCCCGAGACGATCACGCTGCGCGACGTGCTCATCGCCCTCGAAGGGCCGTTGCTCCCCGGCGACGGAACGCGCGAGGATCTGGTCCCCGGTGTCCCTGAGGATCACGACCTGATCGATGAGGTCTGGAACGAACTCCGCGCCCAGATTGAGGCCATGCTCAGCCGCACCACCCTGGATGACCTCTGCCAGCGCAAGCGGCAACGCGCCGGCTCGGTGATGTACTATATTTGATACCAGCGGGGAGTTTTTATCACGGGGTGGAGGCCGGTCATGTCTCTCAGGGGTAGAGTGTTTGGGGTACAAGCCCCCACACCCTGCATACCCCACATGCCCCGGCCCGTCGCGCAGGGAAACCGGGTGGCCCCGGGGCTGACGCAAAGTCCGCCTCCACCGGTGGGGTGTGGAGCGGCTACGCCGACCCACGAGCTGTTTCTGACGGTGAAGCCGTCAGAACGAACCTGAAAACCGGGGTTTTGGGCAAGCCCAACAACGTTGCAATCGCCCCGCGGGCTGCCCCGTCCCCTTTCAAGGGGTGGTCACGAGACCGTCGCGTTCACGCCGTTCGTATTCGTTTCTTCGTTTCCCATTCGTTGGCGCATTTCCCCCCCCGCATCAGGAAGCCCATCCCAGAGCAGGTACAACCATTTGAAGCCCCATCCCCCGCCCGTTTACGGGCGGACAGCACGTGCGAGCCAGTACGGCTTGTAGCATAGGACTGCCCCCGCGCGCGGCTCTGCTCTCCCCTCGCCCGCGCGCGGGAGAGGGGAGAGCCAACCAGGGCATCCCCAGGCCCTAACGCCCCTCGGCGCGCATACGCTCTGTCCGCCCCTAAACCGCCGCTCGCGAGGCATAGTATTACAGCCCCAACCCCAGGCCCTCCAACCAGAAGCGAAGCCACGACATACTCCCCAGAATGAGCAGGGTGGGTATGACCGCCACCACCGCCGGGCGAGCAAGCTGGCGCAGATCGGTCACCGAGCCTTCGTAGCCCATCACCAGACTGGTAAGCAGCAGGGCCACCAGGTAGAGCACTCCGGTAATGCCGAAGAAGGCCAGGAAGGCCAGAGGCCAGAACATCACGCTCAGATTGCCGTAAATCGCCCCCAGGGCCAGCAGATTGACGGCAATGATCCCCGCCAGTTCCCACCAGTTCCTCAGCGCCGCCTGCCCGTCATCCACATCCCTGCGCAGGGTCTTCACCAGAATAATGTGCAGCAGCACGGCAATGAAAATGCCCATCCCCATGCCGGTAAGCGTGCGCAGAAAATTGTCTGGCGTATACAGATGTGGTTGCCCCAGGTCCACAAACAGCGAATTGAAGCCATCCACAGCCATAAGCGCCACGAAGAGCAGCAGCGTCGCGACAATGGACCAGGGTGGCAGGCCCCCGGCGCGCCCGCGGCCAATGGCGTAGATGAAGAGCATCGTGAGCATAAAACTCAGGTAGATGCCACTGTTGCGGGCGCAAAGGGGGAACTGCAAGTTGCCGAGGAAAATGTTGTGCTGCTGGGCGCAGACGCCGTGGACCACGGCGTACATCTTCCACTCCAGGGGCGCGCCGGGCCAGAAGAACAGGGCTGCCAGCAGCACGCCGACAAGCGCGGCGAAAAACCAGCGCCAGGGACGCTCGCTGCGTACCTCCACGCGCGCGCTGGCGGCCTGGCGCTCGCCGATACGCTGCTGGGCAATCCGGATCACGTCATCGGGGGAAGGAGGGTTCATTCGAGAGCCTCGAGCTGTTCCGCGAGCACGCGCTCGTTCAGCGCCCCGATGTGCCGGGCGCTGATCGTGCCGTCGCGGCGAATAAAATAGGTGACGGGCAGGCTGGTAATTGCGTAGCGGTCGCCAATGTCTCCGCTGATATTTGCGATGAGGGGAAAGGTGACGGGAACGCT
>JBDNDG010000064.1:0-15221 GCA_046719255.1 Chloroflexaceae bacterium | reverse complement strand
CCTGGCTCGGATCTGGACGATCATTCTGGGCTGCACGGCGTTGCTCCTGGCAGGAGGGTTTGCTGTATCCGCGCTTATCCCGCTGACACCCCTGGCTTCCACCCCGAGCGTTGTGGCCATCGAACCGGCGGACCATGCCGCCGATGTGCTGCCGCGCACGGCGATCACCATTCGCTTTAGCGCGCCAATGAACCGCGCGGCTACCGCCGCTGCCCTGCGGATCACCCCGGAGACGCCGGGGAGCCGCATCTGGTCCCCCGATGCGACGGTGCTCACCTTTCAGCCAGCTACGACCCTCGTGCCCGCCGTGACCTACACCGTCAGCCTCGATGAGCGGGCGCTGGGGCGCTGGTGGCGCCCTCTGGCCCAACCGGTCACGGTGCGCTTTCGCACCGCTCCGCAACCTGCCGTGGTCGCCGCGCTGCCTGGTGGCGCCGGGGTCGCGCCGGATGCGTCGCTGGCCGTGGTCTTCAGCCAGCCTATGGCCCGCGCGGAGCAGATTGGCCAGACGCTGGAGATGCGGCAGTTTCAGTTTGATCCGTCCTTCGCTGCCACCTTCCGCTGGCTCGATCAGCATACGCTGCTGATCCGCCCTACGGCGCCTCTGGCCGCGGCGACGCCCTATACGGTCACTATCGCCCCCGATCTCACCGATCTGCGAGGGGTCGAACTCGGAACGCCGTTCACCTGGCGCTTCAGCACTGCCTGGCCGGAGGTGCTCGACCGCGCTCCGGCTGACGGCGCCCGCTGGGTCGGGCCGCGTACTCCGCTGACCGTGCGCCTGGCTGCCCCCGTGGCCCCGGAGCGGATCGAGCGTGCCCTGCGGATCGAGCCGCCCATTCAGGGCGATCTCGTCACCGCGGTTATTGATGCGACCCGGGTGTTTACCTTTACTCCTCGCCCGGCCTGGAGCCAGGGAATCAGCTACACGGTCAGGCTCGCCGATCCGCTGGACGATGGCGCCGGGATCGCGCCCTGGAGCTTCGCCATCGCGCCTGAACCGCGCCTGGTTGCTTTCTTCCCCGGTCAGGGCCAGATCATCGCTCCCGGGCAGGCCATCCGCCTGGTCTTTAGCTCGCCGATGAGTGAGGAGGGGCTGCGGGCCGGCCTGCGTTTCGAGCCTCCGGTGGGCGACGTCCCGATCACGATCAGCGAGACCGAGGTGCGCCTGCGCCCGGAGTTGCGTCCCTCGACGCGCTACACTATGACCCTGGCCGCAGGGACGCTGGACCGGGCCGGGGAGCCGCTGGCGAGCGATGTGGTGGTCGGGCTGCGCACCGCTCCGGCGGCGCCAGCCCTGGGCGCGCCTCAGGCGTTCGGCGGCATTGTTCCCTTGCCGGCGAATGCGCCTGCCGCGGTCGAGTTTGAGCGTATCAATCTGACGGCCCTCGAGGCGCAACTCTACCCGCTCGATGAGGCTACGCTCCTGCGCGCCGTGGCGCTACGCCCCGATGAACGCGCACTGTTCAACCCCGAACGCTACGGGCAGACCCTGGCCCGGAGCTGGCGCGTGGATCTGCGCGATCCGCCGGACCGGCTCGCGCGCTCGCGTGTGCCGGTGGGGCTGAGCGACGGTGCAGCCCTCGCCCCGGGAGCCTACTTCCTCCGTGTGTCAACCCCCGAGGGTCCTCGCGCCCATCTGGTGCTACTCGTCTCGACGGCGCGCCTGACCCTGCGCGCCGTTGATGACCAGGCGCTGGTGTGGGCCACCGATGCCGGGAGCGGCGCGCCCGTACCCGATCTGCCGGTGGCGCTCTACCGCGGGAGTACGCTGCTGGCCCGCGGGCGAACCGGTGCCGATGGGCTGTGGATCACGGCCATCGCCGGGGGTGAGGGACCGCTGATCGCCTCTGCCGGGGGCGATCGCCCGGCAGTGGTGCGCGCCGACTGGGCGCCCCTCCCCGGCGCCACGCCTGCCTACCGCAGCCTGACGTTCGTTGACCGGCCCGAATACGCCCCCGGCGAGACGCTCCAGATGACTGGCCTGGTGCGTCGCCGCGACCGGAGCGGCCAGTTCGTCGCCCCTGCCGCCGACGCGCTCTGCCGCATGCAACTGCGCCCTCTCGCCGGCGGCGCCACGCCCCTCCCGCCCACGGTCTGCACTCCTGACCCGGCCAGCGGGATCGTGCGCGGAACCCTGACCCTGCCGCCGGATCTCGCCCCCGGCGACTACCGCCTGACCACCCAGATCGGCGATGTTGCCGGCAGCGTGTCGCTGCGCGTTGTCCGCCGCGATGGCCCGCCGCCCTTCGCCCCTGCCGTCTTCGAAGAACCCGATAGCCTGCGGGTGCGGTTGGAGCGCAATGGCCTGCCGCTGCCGGGCACAGCCCTCAGTTGGAGCCTCCGGCTGGAACCGCTGGGCATGCCGCCCGTGCCGCCAGGCTACCGTCTGGATGCGGCGCCCGTGGAAGCGCTCAGCCTGTCGGGCAGCGCTTCCACCGATGCGGCCGGCGAGCTGCGCATCGCCCTGCCGACCCGCCCTGCCGGCGCGATGCGCTATCGGCTGTGGATGGCCCCGGCTGGGCCCGCCGGCGCATCCGCTGGTGTCGAGGTCGAAGGGCCGCTCGTCGGTGGAGCGCCCCTGGTCGCCGCAACTCTCTCCGAACGAGTGGTCGCCGCTGACCAGCGCAGCGCGGTGAACCTGCTGGCCCTCGACGGGCTCGGGCGCCCCGTGCCCGGCGCCCGGGTGAAGGTCGAAGTGGCGCTCGCGGAGGGGAGCGCGCCGCTGCTGGTGCGTCAGGCCACCACGGAGGCCGATGGACGCGCCGGGGTGCAATTGGTCCCGCTGCCTCCCGGTCGCTACCAGGTAACGGCCTCGGCTGGCGGCGCTGTGACCGGCATGGAGCTGTGGGTCGTGGGTGCGCGCTTCACCAACTGGAACCTCCCCGACGGCCAGCTTGCCCTGATCGCCGACCGTGACCGCTACCGCCCCGGTGAGGTTGCCCGATTGTTCGTGGCGACCCCGGAGGCCGCAAGCACCGTGCTGCTCATGATCGAACGCGGCACGTTGCTGGCAGCCGAGGTGCAAAGCCTTCGCGCCGGTCAAGTCATAACCCTTCCGATTACCGCTGCGATGGCCCCCGGTGTCAGCCTGAGCGCGGTGGCTACGGCAGGCAACACCTGGCGCTGGGGCAGCACTACGATCCTGGTGAGCGCCGCCGATCCACCCACACTTGCGCTCAACACCGGAGCGCCGGTTCAGCCCCCCGGGGCAACAGGCGTGCTGACGATCACGACCGCTACCGGCGCTCCTGCCTCTCCCGAGACCACCCTGCTCACCATCGCTCCGGCGCCCGAAGGGGAGGGTGAAGGGCTGCTGGGCGCCGCCGCCTGGATGCAGCACTTCCAGCCAGAGCCGTTGCTGGCGCCGGTTGCCGCTACGCTGCCGCAGCCCCCGATGAACCTGCCCGCGCCGCCGCGCGCCGTTGCGGTGCCTGCGCCGGGTTACGCCCTCCCGGTCGAATGGCGCACCGACGCGCCCGGTAGCGCGCACATGCGCCTGCCTGCCACGCCCGGACGGTGGCTCGTGAGCGCGGTGACGGCTGACCCCACCGAACCACCCGCCGGCGCCAGTGTGGTGGTCACCACCAGCCTGCCGCTGACATACCATCTCCTGGCCCCGGCGACGCTCCGCCCGACCGATCAGAGCGTGATTGCCCTTGAACTCCGCAATACCGGAACTGGCAGCCGCCAGGTGCTGGTGCGGCTCACCCGGAGCAATCTCATCCTGGAGCGAACCGCGCCGGTCGAGCAGCGGCTCACCCTCGACGCGGGCGCCAGCGCTCGAGTCTCCTGGCGCGTGCGTCCCGAAGCCGATGCGACCCGGGCCAGCCTCAGCCTCAGCATCGTGACCGATGGCCAGCGCGACCTGCTGGCCCATAGCATACCTGTCGAGACCGCTCCAGCCCCCGTGTTCCGCGGCGCGACCTTCCCCGGCGCTGGTCTCCTGGAAGTATCGGTGGAGCGCTCGACGACCGCCGTCCCCCTGGTGGTGGCGGTTGCGCCAGGCGCGGGCGCGGCGCTGGAGGACCAGGCCGGGCGCCTGGCCGCCGCCCCGTCGCGCTCGGTGGACGAGGAGGCGAGTCTGGCGCTGATCGCCGCGCGGCTGGCCGGCGGATCCCAGGGGCCGGAACGCGCCCGCTGGGCCACACTGACGCGCGAAGCGCTGCGCGAACTCGAGGCGGCGCAAAATGAAGACGGCGGCTGGGGTTGGTGGCCGGCCACTCCCTCGCGTCCCTTCGTGACGGCGCTGGTTCTGGAGGCCCTGACAGCCGCCCATGCCGCCCTGGACGATGGCCGCCCGCCTGATCTGCGGGCCGTCACCTACCTGAACCGCGCCGCGTCCACTGCCGATCCTGACACACGGGCCTACGTGGCCTACGCCCTGGCCCGGGCCGGGCGCACCGATCCCGGGACAATCGCGCTGCTCGATGAACCGCTCTCCGCCGACGGGCTGGCCTTTCTCAGCCTGGCTCTGCCCCCGGAACAGGCCGCCCCGGCCCTGGATCGCCTGCAGGCCCTGGCCCGTCGTCTCCCGGCGGGCACGGGCCAGTCGAATCTGGTGCACTGGGCCGTCGATCGTTCCACCGGCCTGCCCGGTGGAACCACCTCGGTCACGGCGGCAGCAGTGCAGGCGTTGCGGGCGCGCCGCCCCGGCGCCGCCGAACTCCCCGACGCCGAACGGGCGCTCCTGGCCGCCTGGGGCGTGGAAGGCTGGCCCGGCGCCTGGGACGCCGCGCGGGTGGCGGCCGCGCTGCCGGTGGAGGCCGCGCCCGCGGTTGGCCCCCGGCGCGTGCTCCTCAACGGCACGCCGCTGCTCGGCGACGGTGCGCCCATCACCACCACTCTGCGGGCCAGCGTGATCCCCCCGCCCCCCGACGCGACCCTGCGGGTCGAGGCCGGGGCCGCGGCCCGGTACCTCCTGGCTTATGGCCGTCCCCGCGCGCCCGGCGAAGCCGCCGGGCAGATCGCCCTCCACACCGAACTGGTTGACCCGGCCGGCGGCGCGCCCCTCGCCGCTGCCACCGTTCGCCCGGGCCAGATCGTTGGCCTGCGGCTGACCCTGGTAACGGCGCGGCCTCTGCCGAGGGCCAGCATCGTCGTGCCGTTGCCCGCCGGCCTCGAAGCCCTGCCGGGCGCAGCTGCCTCGCCCCTGCGCCAGACCTCGGCATTCGCCGAGGGGCAGCTCATACTCCAGGCGTCCGATCTGGCTCCCGGCGTCTACACCTGGACCATCCTCGCCCGGGCCATTGCCGCGGGGACCTACAGCGCACCGCCGGCCTGGATCACCCCGGTGTTCGCGCCAGAGCTGACAGCCGTCGCCCCTGCGGGGGTCACCATCGAGGTTGCGGAGTGAAATAAGAAGCCATGCGCCACCTTCTCACCCGGGCGATCCCGATCCTGCTGGCGCTGCTGGCGCTAACCGCTGCCACGGCGCCAGGCGCGACGCCACGCGCTGCGCCCGTCGCACCGTTGGGGCCGCCCATCAGCCCGCCAGTCTTCGGACTCAATTCCCACCTGGCCACACGCTACCCCGACCCCTCTTCGATGGACATCCCGGCGGCTCTGGTAAGCGAACTGGGCGTCACCTGGGTGCGCGAAGACTTGCACTGGCACCGTGTGCAGCCCCGCCCCGATGTGTGGGACTGGACCTTCACCGACGCGGCGTTGCGGGCCCTGCTCAGCCGGGGGATCAACGTGCTGGGGGTGCTCGGGCCGTCGGTGGGCTGGGCCACGCCCTATCGCAACGACACGCCCAACGACGTCTCCTACCATGCGCCTGATCCGGACGCCTTTGTGAACTACGCGCGGGGAGTTGTCACCCGCTACCGCCGCTACGTCAAACACTGGGAGATCTGGAACGAACCTGACCACGCCATCTTCTGGCGGCCGGCCCCCGACGCAGCGGCCTATGCCAGTTTGCTCAACCGCACAGCGGCGGCGATCCGCGAGGTGGACCCGGAGGCGACCATCCTCGTCGGCGGCGTGAACCCCTTCGATACAACCTTTCTACGCGCGGTGGCTGAACACGGCGCCTGGAACAGCTTCGACATTCTGGCCATCCATCCCTACGTCAACCCATACGCCCCCGAGGACGGCAACCTGGTCTCGGCGGTGGTTGCTGTACGGGCTCTGGGGCAGCAGTTTGGAGAGAAACCGATCTGGGCGACCGAGGTGGGCTGGGCCAGCGGCCCCAGTGACCGCGACAGCGCGGGGCGCGCCGACGAGCAGAGCCAGGCCAATCACCTGCCGCGCGCCATGCTTTTGCTCTGGGAAGCGGGGGTCGAGCGGATCTTCTGGTACACCTTCAAAGACGATCCGGGCAACCCCTACGGGTTGATCCGCCCGGGGCGCGGGCGCACCGATTACAGCGTGCGCAAACCAGCCTTTGAGTCTTTCCGCACCCTGAACCAGCACCTGGCAGACACGACCTACGTCGAACGGCGCGATCTCTTCGAGCAGCGGGTGCTGGTAGACTTCGAAAACGTCCAGGGATGGCGTCGGGTGAGCCAGCCGAACGGCGCCCTGCGGCTGAGCAACAACGCCTACCGGGGCAGCAGCAGCGCCGAACTCAACTACACCTTCAGCACCCGCCAGAACGACTACGTCGCCTTCGAGCGCGAACCGCCGCTCCCCCTGGAGGGCGCGCCCTACGCGATTGGCGCCTGGGTCTACGGCGATGGCAGCACCCACGGGCTGAAGGTGTGGATCCGCGACGCAGAGGGCGAGGTGTTGCAATTCGTCCTCGGCCCCGTCGGCGCAGCAAGCTGGCACTTCTTGCAGGCGCCCATCGGCAGCGAGGTCGAACCGGGCAACGTGATCGTCCCCGGTGGAAACCGGCGGGTAGACTTCCCGGCGTCCGTGCGGGCCATCGTGCTCGACGACATGGTGGACGCCTTCGTCGGCGGGGGCACGATCTGGATTGACGACCTGAGCGCGATTCACGGCCACGAAATCTACGACCTGCGGCTGGAGCGCAACGGCGAAGCGCTGGACGTGCTGTGGTCACCCCCGGGTGCGCGGGTCACGCTCGCCACGCGGAGCGAGGAGGCGCGTCTGATCCTGCGCGACGGCGCCGAGCGCTCCCTGCCGGTCGAGAACGGGCGTCTGCGCCTGACAGTAGGACCGGACCCGATCTACGTGTGGCACCGGCGGTAGGGAGTGGCTCGCATCCGCTCAGGCGCGTGCCTTGAGCCAGTTAGCGATTGTTGGCGCCAGGTCACGCTGGGCCTTGCCGCTCACGTACATGCCGATGTGCCCGACCGGGAAGGCGCAAAGGGTGTAATCGGACGTGCCCACGTGGTCGCCGAGAGCGATGGACGAGGGCGGCGGCACCAGGTGGTCCTGTTCGGCGTAGATGTTCAGCACTGGCATCGTCAGTCGGCGCAGGTCAATCCGGCGCCCGCCGATCTCGGCCTCGCCGCGAACCAGTTTGTTGGCGTGGAAGAAGTCCTTGACAAACTGGCGAAACGCCTCGCCTGCCAGATCCGGGCTATCGAAGATCCACTTCTCCATACGCAGGAAGTTGAGCAGCTTCTGCTCGTCGTCCATCATCTCGAGGGCGTCCAGGTACTTCTGAAAATTGAGCTGGAGCGGCTTGAGCATCACAAAGCCGAAGTTCATCAGTTCGCCGGGAATGTTCCCCGTAGCCTCGACGAGCTGATCCACATCGAGCCCCAGGCCCCACAGGTTCAGCAGCCCGCTCCGTCCCTCCTGGGTAGCGTGGAAGTCAATCGGCGCGACCATGACCGTCAGGTTCTTTACCTTCTCCGGGTAGAGCGCGGCGTAGCAGACCGAGAAAGTGCCGCCCTGACAGATGCCGAGCACGTTGATCCTTTCCAGGCCGTGGCGTTCGCGCACCACGTCCACGCACGTATCGAGGTAGCCGGCGATATAGTCTTCGAGGGTCAGGTAGCGGTCGGCCCGCGAGGGGTAGCCCCAGTCGATCAGGTAAACGTCCATCCCCTGAGCCAGCAGGTTGCGCACCAGGGAGCGGTCGGGCTGCAGGTCGGCCACGGCGGGGCGGTTAACCAGGGCGTAGACGATCAGGAGCGGGATGGGGAACGGCTGCTCGACCAGTGGCCGGTAGCGGTAGAGCACCAGCTTGTCCTCGCGATAGACCGGATCTTTCGGTGTCGTGCCGACCTGGATATCATCGTGGCGCATGCGGCTCAGGGTCCGCATCCCTTCCACGAGCTTGCGGTGCATCTCGGTCAGCTCGTGGAGCGTATCAACCGGGTTCAGTTGAATAGGAGGCTGGCTCATCGCGGATCTCCTGAAATAGGCCGTGTGCGGGAGGGTTTGGGAGGGCGCAGCCCTCCCAAGAACAACGTCCCTTCATCGTGTCAGCGTATGGGGAAACCGGGTTTCCCCATCCCCCTGCCTGAGGCGAGCGCCGACGGGCACTCACAGGGACTTCTTGCGGGCGGGCGCGCGCCGGGCCGGGGTTTCACGCGCCTGGCGCAGTTCCTTGCGCAGCGCCCGCAGCTCCTTGCGAAGCTCGTAGAGGTTGCGGTGCACCTCGTCAATCTCGCTGCGCGTCGGCACATAGCTTGCCCGCAGGCCAAACTCGACGATCTGCTGCTCGTGGAGGCGGTAGCGCATCGCGGCATTGAACAACTGGCGCTGGGCCTGCAGAAAGGCCTCGCCCGAGAAGGCCGCCTCTAACTGCCGGTCGGCCACACTGGTCCAGAACTGAAGCAATTCGTGCAGGCTCTGGATAGGGCGGCCCGTCTGACTGCGTTCGGCCAGGCCGCGCAACACCTGCTCGAACACATCGGTCCACATGTCAGCGACGACCAGTTGGAAATGGGTGCTGGCGCGGCGCAGGTCGGCCCAGGCATCGAAGCCGCGGAGCAACTTCTCCTCCAGCTCGCGCGAGAAGCCCATACGCGGGCTTTCGACCAGGCGCCCGAACGATCGCTCATAGGCATCCCAGTAGAGGCTGGTCAGTTCTAGCAAGGCGCTGCCGCCGGGAGGCGTGCCCTCCGCCGGGCGCAGCACCTCGGCCCAGGGCCGGGCCAGTTGCTGCATCTCCTCCAGGTAAAGCCGCCAGAGATCGCTGCTCTCCTCGATTGCGCGCGCAACCGTAGCCGGTTCAGGGAAGAACTGGCGCCGCAGATGCTCAGCGGCCTCGCGCAGCGCCCGCGTCTCATCTTCGCCAGCAGCGAGCCGCGGCGTCAGATCCTGCCACGAGCGCGCCAGGTTCTCAACCACCTGCAACATGGTTGCCTGCGCGCTCATCAGTTGGCGCGACATCACCTGCGCGAAGGGATCGGCCCCGGTGAGCCAGGCTGTGAAGCCCTGCGTCGCGGCCTGCTGCCACTGCGCGATCATCTGCGGCAGAGCGGGAGGCCCCTGGCCGTCGGTCATACCGTACAGCCGCTGCCAGGTCTGCCGCTGCGCGTCGAGCCAGAAGTCCATGAGCGTGCGAGGCGGTTCTGCCGATGCCATAGACGATCCTCCTGATGCGAAAATACGGGGAAACCCGGTTTCCCCGCGCCCCTCCGCTCCCTCCCAACAATAAACCTGTTCCTGGAGGTGGCACGCCCTCTACACGGGGAGGGTTTGGGAAGGCGCAGCCCTCGCAGGACTAAACCTGTTGTCGTCCTGTCTGGGTGCGGCGTAGCCGCGCGCATGTCTCGCCGGCTCCACACGGTCGGATACGGGCGACGAGCGATAGTATAGCATTATGGCGCAACGGCTGCTCAGGGGGGCAGGGCTGACTCAGTGCCTTCGAGCCCACGCGAACTTCATCCCGGGCGCAGGATCTCCGGAAGCCACACGCGGGCTCCTCTGCTCCCGCGTGCGGGAGCGGGGACGGCTCTCAGGGAGAGGGTTTTTTGCGGAGCGCATCAGGAAGCCATGGCTACAGCGAGCCCTCACCCCCCGCGGGAGAGGGGGAGTCCCCATGTGGCGTCCCAACGCCCGCTCCCCCTGCCCCGATCAGGGAGAGGGGGGCCGGGGGGTGAGAAGGAGAGGCCGTGGCCCCAAAAAATCGCCCGTGAAAGAGCGAAGACAGAGGATGAGGGCCGAACTTGCCAGCGTTGCATCAGCCCTCCGGGCCTTCCCGGGGACCCCTGTGGCGCCCGTGGATACGTGATAGAATGGGAGATGCGTGGGAGGGTCGGACCCTCTCACCTCTCCCCCGGCAACGGGTGCGCGCCACGTTGCCGGACGCACCAGGTAAGGGGAAAATATCCCGTGTTTGACACAATGCTCTGGCTCTGGGTGGGTTTCAACCTGTTTGTCCTGGCCATGCTGGCCCTGGACCTTGGTGTGTTCCATCGGCAGGCCCATGTTGTAGCGCTCAAGGAAGCAGCCATCTGGAGCGTCGTCTGGATCAGCCTGGCCATGCTCTTCAATCTGCTGCTCTTCCTCTTCTGGGAGCGCCTGATCCCCAACAGCGCCTACACCGCTGGCGATGCGGCGCTGGCCTTCCTCACCGGGTACTTAATTGAAAAAGCCCTGAGCGTGGACAATATTTTTGTCTTCGTGCTGATATTCTCGTACTTCGCGGTGCCGTCCAGGTACCAGCACCGCGTCCTGTTCTGGGGGATCCTCGGCGCGTTGCTGATGCGCGCGAGCATGATCTTTGCCGGCGTCGAACTGATCAAGCGCTTCCACTGGGTCATCTGGATCTTCGGGGCTTTTCTCATTTTCACCGGCATCAAAATGGCTACCGCCGACGACGAGAAGATCGAGCCAGAAAAGAACCCCGTGCTCAACCTCTTCCGTCGCTTCGTGCCAGTCAGCACCACCTACGATGGCCAGAAGTTCTTTACCGTGCAACACGGAATGACCATGGCCACACCCCTCCTCCTGGTGTTGATTATGGTCGAGACCACCGATGTCATCTTTGCCCTGGACTCGATCCCGGCCATTTTCGCCGTCACTCGCGATCCCTTCCTCATCTATACCTCAAACGTCTTCGCCATCCTCGGTCTGCGCTCGCTCTACTTCGTGCTGGCCGGCGTGGTCCACAAATTTCACTACCTGCGGCTGGGGCTGGCGGTAGTGCTGGCCTTCGTGGGCGTCAAGATGGTGCTCCCCGACCTGACCGGGCTGCTGCTGGGCGTCAGTTTCGCCATCCCCACCGGCGTATCGCTGGGTGTCGTCGCGGCAATCATCACGCTGTCGATCGTTGCATCGCTGATCCGCGAGCGGCGCCTGGAACTCCTCAACGGGTCAGAGATTGCTTCCGATCGCACTACGGCCGAGGACCGCCAGGTGCCCGACCGCGTCATCGCCGAGTGATGCGCTCTGACGTGAACATGGGGGGCAACCGGGTTCCCCGTGCCGTGGCGCGAAACTCCCAGAATATGCTGCCTGCCGTCACCGCCCGATGCTTCGCAGTGACGCTCTCGTAGCCGCAGCAAGTAGCCAGATCACCTGTCCCTGATTCTTCTGAAAGGGGGCGTAACTTTCTGGTAATGTCGGGAGTTAGTATTAACGACAGCGAGTTATGGCGCAAGCGCTAATCCGTCCAGCGTTGTCGTTGATGTTGACAAAGGGCGTTCTCCTCGGTTGGGTTGTGCTTGTCTCGGACCCATCCCCGTGTGAGCGTCGCGCCGCGGACGAGCGCAAGATCTTCAGCCCTTGTTGATGAAGGAGATAAGGCCATGAACATTCTGGTAGCCGACGACGATATTCCCAGCGTCAAGCTTACCTCATTCGTGCTCGAAGAGGCGGGCTATCGGGTCTGCAAGGCGTACGACGCGCAAGGTATTCTTCAGGCGGTTGAGCAGCACAACCCCGACCTGATTCTGCTTGATGTCATGATGCCGAAGTCGAGCGGATTCGATATCTGCCGCCAGATACGCCGCAACTCGGATGTGCCGATCATTTTCCTCTCCGGGCGCACACAATTGCAGGATCGCGTGATGGGGTTGCAGATCGGCGGCGACGATTACCTGGTCAAGCCGTATGAACCTTCCGAGTTGCTGGCCCGCGTCGAAGCGGTGCTGCGCCGCCGCAATAGCGATATGCTCAACCCTTCGTCACGCCTCAGCCAGGGCGACATCACGCTGGACCCGGTGGAGCACAAGGTGCTCTTCGCCGATGGGCGTTCGGTTGAGCTGACCCCGCTGGAGTTCCGGTTGTTGTACTACCTGATGAAGAACTCGGGCCGCATCCTCAACATTAGCCAGATCCTCAGCAAGGTCTGGGGCTATGAGTATGAGGGCGAGAGCAACCTGGTTGCGGTCTACATTCGACGCCTGCGCACCAAGATCGAGAAGGATCCCGAGCATCCGCGCCACGTGATCACCGTGCGCAACCTCGGCTACAAGTTTGAGCCCTGAGATAAGGCGCAATGGTGGAGGGGCACAGCTCCTCCGCGCTTCCCCAGGAGGAGCGGTCTCGTTGCATGACGGGTCCCGCCCCGTGCCTGGTACCGCCCCGGCACAGTGGAGCAACCGGATTTTGACGTAGCCCTGACCTGTAGAGGTGCGGGCACGTAACCGGAAACGCTGCCGAGGGGGCAGGGATTGGCGATGTCTTCAACCGATACGCTCTTTGAGCGTGCTGAGCCATGGCTGCGGACCAGCATTCGTGACTGGTTACGCGCTCTGTTGCCCCTTCCAGTGCTGGCCCTGGCCTGGTGGTTTGCTCGCATGCCCATCGGCAGCGTGACTACCTTCGGGTTGCTAGTCTATGCACTGGTCAACCTTGGATTACTCATTGCCGTCAACGCGAGTCTCCAGGAGGAGCACAAACAGCGCATCCTCCTGATAATCCTGGTCTCCACCCTCACGGATGCCGTACTGGCGGCCTACCTGCTCATCTATAGCGGGCCGCTGACACTCGGCATTTTTCCCATCTACGCCGTAATGGTGCTGAAAGCGCTGCGCTATCGCCGCCATGCGCTCTGGACGATGAGCGTACCAGCGATGCTCGGCGTGTTGTACCTCGCCGTTCTCTACGCGCGCGAGCGAGCCACCCCGTTTGCGACCGAACACGCCCTGGCCTTTATCGGCCTCGTCGGTGGCAGTGCCTTTTTCGTTGCACTGTTGTTGAGCCTGGCCGAGTATCGGCTTTGGACCGCGCGCCGCCTCAGTGAACGTCTGGACGCTGCGCGCGTTGAACATATCGAGCGGGTCGGAGAGCTGGAGAGTGTTAACAACGACCTGCGCGTGCGGATCCGGCGCCAGCAGGCGCTTGAAGAGAGTCTGCGGGCGATTACCGGGTCGTTGAGCCTCGATGATGTGTTGCAGCAGATTCTCGACAGTCTCATGCAAATGCTCGGGCCGAACCAGGTCAGCGCCGCAGCGCTGACGATGCTGCAGGCCGATGGCTGTGCCCATCGCACCCTCGGTGGCGAGGGGCAGCTCCTGCCCGGCTGGCCCGAACAACTCGCGCTGCAGGTGGTGCAAACGCGCGCTCCGGTGATCGTGGATGATGCCCGCCACGAGGCCGACTGGCACGACCTGCAGCGTACCGGCGCTCTGGCGGCGCTGAGCGTGCCGCTGATTGACTCCGATAACTACGTGCTTGGCGCATTAACGGTGGTGAGCACGCAGCCCCACGTCTTTACCGCTACCGAACTGCGCCACCTGACCTCGTTCGGTATTCAGGCCAGCGTTGCCATTCACAATGCCAAGTTGCACACCGAACTGGCCCGCCACCGCCTGATGCTCGAAGCGGTGTTGCGCGATATTGGCGATGGCCTGATCGTTGTGAATGAACAGGGGACTCTGGTGCTGGGGAATCCAGCAGCCTATCAGGTGCTCCACTACAGCGATGCCCACGGCGGCGGGCTGCGCGAAGCACTTGATCGCCTGAACCAGGAGGTGCGCCAGAAGGCCAGCGGTCTGATCAGCCATGCGGTGCAGGTAGGTCAGGATGATCAGGAGCGCCACTATCAAATCTACGCTTCGCTGGTACGAGTGGCCGATGATGGTGATAGTCTGGTAGCCTTCGCCATCCACGATGTCACTGACCAGAAATTGCAGGAGCGGCAGCGGGTGGAGTTCATTTCGATGGTCTCACACGAGCTGCGTAATCCGCTCAATACGTTGAACGGCTTTTTGAAGGTGGTGCTTCAGGAGAAGGCTGGTCCGCTGAACGACCTGCAACGGGAGTTCCTTGGTCTGGCCGATGAGCAGGCCAGTGCGCTGAAGGGCCGGATCACTGAACTGCTGGAGTTCAATCGGCTCGAGTCAGGGCGCCTGCGCCTTCAACCGCAGTGGGCGAGTCTAACCGACCTGATCCTGACTACCGGCGCCCGTTTTCAGGTGCAGGCCGAACAGTTCGGCCTGCATATCCGCGCCGAGGTACCCGATGATATCCCGGAATTATTGATCGACAGCGAGCGGATCGGTCAGGTCATTACGAACCTGGTTGAGAATGCGATGAAGGCGACACCTGCGGGTGGTTCGATTACCATTACTGGCGAGGTGCGGGCCGGTGAAGTCCGGGTGCATGTGATCGATACAGGCGTAGGCATTCCCTCTGACCAGCAGGATAAGATCTTCAACCGCTTCTACCGGATCGAGAACCGCAATTCGCAGCATGGCGTCCATCTGGGGTTGGGTCTCTCGATCTGCCAGCAGATCGTTGAGGGACACGGCGGGCGGATCTGGGTTGAAAGTGAGGTCGGCAAAGGCAGCCGTTTCACCTTCGCCCTGCCCCTCGTGCGGCGTGAACAGGTCATCCGCGAGTCTGCCGCCTGAGGCGAACCTTGCCCGGGCGCGAGAGGGTGTAAAGGGGCGCAGCCCTCCCAGGACACCACCCGCCAGTGGCGAGGATTTGGGAGGGCGCGGCCCTCCCAACCATACACCTGTTTTCATCGTGGCGTCGCACGCCCCACGAATGGAGCCTGACGCAGGTGGGAAACCGGGTTTCCCCGGTTTCCTGCCAGGCCGGAGGGAGAGAATATTCGACGCCCCCATCACCTCCGGCGCGCGAGGGTCTTCCAGGTGCGCCAATTTCGAATGAGCGTCGCAAGAAGATTGTCATCTACAGTCGCCAGAAAGTCATTAACGATTTATCAACAATGGTGTATAACTGTGGTATAGTATCCAGGAAAGCGCCGCTCCCCTGCACTTGTGAGGTCCGCGCGTGAACGTAGCTCTCATCGCACTTCCTGCCATCGGGAAGAAAGCGGCTCCACCTCTCACTCTGGCCTACCTGGCCACCCTGCTCGAGCAGCAGCGTCATATCGTGCGCATCTATGATCTGGCACTGGAACCTGAGGTCTCCCTGGAAAACGGCGGTCCCGG
>JBDNDG010000063.1:0-15242 GCA_046719255.1 Chloroflexaceae bacterium | reverse complement strand
GGGGATTGTACTCATGCGCGTTCCTCCTGTTGTGAGGTGACGTAGGCGCGAACCAGACCCTGCTTGTCGATCTTGCCCGCAGCGGTCCTGGGCAGCGCTTCAGCCCAGATGACCCGGCGCGGGAGCTTATACCGGGCGAGCCGTTCTCCGGCAAAGGCCAGCAACCCGTCGGTATCGAGCGCCTGGCCAGGGCGCGGCACAACTACGGCCCAGCCCACCTCACCCCACCGGGGGTCAGGGGCAGCGATCAGCGCTACCTCGGCGACAGCGGGGTGGGCGGCGAGCACGCTCTCGACCTCGGCAGGATAGATATTCTCGCCCCCGGAGATGATCACATCTTTCAGCCGGCCGACGATCGTGTAGTATCCTTCTTCATCGCACACGGCCAGATCACCGGTGCGGAGCCAGCCATCGGGGGTGAACGCCCTGGCCGTCTCGGCGGGGCGGCCCCAGTAGCCCGCACAGACGTGGGGGCCGCGGATGAGCAATTCGCCCACCGTGCCCGGACCCACGTCACGGCCCTCGGCGTCCACCAGTTTGAGGTCAATGAACATCAGCGGATGGCCCACGGCGCCCGGCTTGCGGCGCACATCGGCGGGTGGCAGCCAGAAGGTGTTGGGGCCGGCCTCGGTCAGACCATAGCCGGTCTTGAAATCCACGCCCCGGCGCCAGAACTCCTCGAAGACCGGCATCGGGCAGGGGGCGCCGCCGCTTATCACCAGCTTGAGCCGGGAGAAATCGGCCTCGGTCCAGCGGGGGTGTTGCTGCAAGGCGATGAACATCGTCGGCACGCCGAAGAAGAGGGTTACCAGCCCCGAGTTGACCAGATCGAACACCTGGTCAACCTGAAAGCTCTTACAGACGACCGAGGCGCCGCCCACGAGCACCAGCGGCGCGGTGAAGACGTTGAGGCCGCCGGTGTGAAAGAGGGGGGCGTTCAGAATGGCGACATCGTGGGCATCGAGGCCCCAGCTCGCTACCGTGTTGACGGCGTTCCAGGCGACATTTCCGTGGGTGAGCACGGCGCCCTTGGGCGTGCCAGTGGTGCCGCCGGTGTAGCAGATCACCCAGGGGTCATCCCAGCCCAGGGGAAGCGGGGGCACCGGTTCAGCGCAGCCATCGCGTTCGGCGAAGGCGACATCGCTCGCCGCGGCGCGCGCGGCCGCATCAAAGGCGATCCAGACGCGTACCGAGGGCGCCAGAGGGCGCAGGTCGGCGATCAGCGGAGCAAATTCGGGACCATAGACAAAGGCGCTGGGGGTACCATCGGCGACCAGGTCAGCCAGTTCGCCGGGGGTGAGGCGCCAGTTGAGGGGCTGCATGATCGCGCCGATTTTGCCGCAGGCGAACCACAGGTCAAGGAAGGCGACCGAGTTGTAGGCCAGCACGGCCACCCGCTCGCCCCGCGCCACGCCCAGGCGCCGGAGGAGCGCCGCCGCGCGCGTGGCCTGTGCGTTCCACCCGGCGTAGGTCAGCGGTTGCATACCGCACTCGGCATCGTAGAGCGCGATCCTGTCAGGGGTTAGCCGGGCGCGCCGGCCAAGCCAGTCACCGAGGTACATTTCCATAGGCAGGTTCCTGTATCACCAGCTACGAGGCTGGCGCGATTGCGGATTGCAGCAGCTTGCGTGCGGCCCGGGTGCGGCCCCTCCGGAGGCAGCCGGTGGCACACCGGGTTACGAACCGGTCACGCGGAGCCACACCAGCGGCCCGCCAACCTGGTTGTGATGGATCAGGGTGGCGCGGGGCAGGCTTCGACCTCCCGCCACGCCTGTGGTCGTGGCGCCTTGCGCGCGCCTGCAAACTCATTGCGGGCCCCAGGCCACACAGGCCGCGGCCCAGGCGTAACCGATACCAGCGGCAACCATAACCATCAGGTCACCGTCGCGCAGCCGGCCAAGCTCCAGGCCCCGCCGGATCAGAAACATCTGGTCCTGCTGGCCAACGTGCCCGAGATCGCTCAGGTAGCAACTCTGGTCCTCGCGCAGTCCCAGGGCTTCCAGGATGGTCCGGTGGGCCGAGCGTTTCATGTGCAGAAGGTTGAGATAGCCGATGTCGGCACGAGTCTTGCCGCTGCGGGCCAGGGCTTCGTCGATTACGGCGAGGAAGTTGGGCATAGAGACCGCATCCAGGCGCCGCTTCATTCCCTCCGGGTCGGGCACGTCGATACAATTGCGCCGCGCTGCGAGGGCCTGGGGGGTGAGCGGCTCGACGGTGCCGCCGGCGGGCACGATGACATCGAGCGAGAAGGCCCCATCGGTGATGATGCTCGTGCCCAGCAGGTGATTGCGCGAGTGGCCGCGGCGCAGGATCAGCGCGCCACCACCGCAACTCAGACCGATCAGGAAGCGCGAGCGAGGATTGGCATAATCCACCAGATCGCCGTTGCGGTAGCCGCCGGCGATCAACACCGTCTCCACGCCCGGATCGGCGGCCATCAACCCGCGGGCGAGTTGCAACGCGGCGATAGTGGTGCCGCAGCGCAGTTGAACGTCGATGGCCCAGGCGCGGCGAGCGCCGAGGTCGTAGGCCAGTTTGATCCCTGCCGTCCAGAGGGGATACTCCTTCCACTCCTCGGTGGTGCAGAGCACAACGTCTATGTCCTCGGGTCGTGTGCCGGAGCGCTCGAGGGCATCGCGGGCCGCGCGGAGGGCCATGGCATTGGTATGGTCGTCGGGGCCGGGCACCGGCTTGCGCTCAATCCCGAATCTGGTGACCAGCACCTCTTCAGGAATGCCGCTGCGGCGGGCGATCTCAGCCGCGGAGATGAAGGAGGCTGGCGCGTAGGTGCCTACCTCGACAATGCCAACGGGAGCGCTGTTCATACCCCTGACGAACAACGACCGCTCCTCAGGAGCGTCGGCCAACTGGCGCGTGATTAGAGCTATTATAACGGTTCGCGCGGGTCCGCGCATAGCCGCCCCGACGGGACAGGCCGGGGAGAAAGCGACCTGTTCTGCAGTTGCCGGGGGCAAGGCGCCGCGCCGACGCTCCGGCGCGCGCTGGCTGCGGCGCGCGGGCGGCCCGTTGCGTGCCACCGCTGTCACATCTGCTGGCGCAACTGGTCGAGCCAGCGCCGCTCTTCCGCCGTGAGCGGTGGCGATGGTGAGCGCAGCCGGGGTAATCGGTTCGGCTTCACGTTGTGACAGATCCGTTTCGGTGGCGCCCACCGGAGGCAAGCGCCGGGCGCGCATAACCTCGACGTCGGGGTCCATCACTCCCGGATCGCTTTCGGGCGCCGTGTGTTCGACCACATAGACGCTCAGGCGCGCCGTATAGCGCGGGTGCAAGAGAGGGGCGAGCATCTGTCGGGTTCTGGCTGCCAGCGCGTTGTGCACATCGGGCCAGAGGCGCCCTTGAAGGTAGGGACCATACCTGGAAACGGAGAGGGCATAGCAAATGTTCCTTCGCTGGAGAAGCGCCTCAGATAGGCGTCAGCAAGGGCTGGGGAGGCGTGTGGTATACTGCCCTCAGGGATAAGGGTACACGGCAGAAGTTACACAGGCGCGAGGGCCATGTCGAGCCTGGCTGTCGTTATTCTAAACTACAACCGTGCCGATCTGCTGGCGGATTGTCTGCGGTCGATCTACGCTGCGCCAACGCGCTGCGCGCTCTCGGTGTGGGTGGTGGACAATGCCTCAACCGATGGCAGCGCAGCGATGGTGCGGACGCGCTTTCCGCAGGTCGAACTGATCGTCAGCCCGGTGAACGGCGGCTTTGCCTACGGGAACAACCTGGCCCTGCGGGCCATTCTTGCCGGCCCGGGGGTAAGTTATGTGCTCTTGCTGAACAACGACACCGTGGTGCCGCCCGGGGCGCTCGATGGGTTGGTGGAGTACCTGGAGCGCCACCCGGACGTGGGCGTGGTAGGGCCGAAGCTGCTCCTGCCCGACGGATCGCTCGATCTGGCATGCCGACGCAGCTTCCCAAGCCCTGAAGTTGCGTTCTATCGCATGATCGGGCTGGCGCAGCTCTTTCCACGCCACCCTCGCTTCGCCCGCTACAACCTGACCTACCTGGACCCGGACGTGGAGACCGAGGTGGACGCGGTGGTCGGGGCCTGTATGCTGCTCCGCGAGGCGGTCATCCGCGAAGTGGGCTTGCTGGACGAGCAGTTTTTTATGTACGGCGAGGATCTGGACTGGGCCTACCGGATCAAGCAGTACGGCTGGCGGATCGTATACTACCCCCGGGTGGTGGTGTACCACTACAAGCGCGCCGCGAGCAGCCGCCGGCCCATTCCATCCATCCGCGCCTTTTACGACGCGATGCGCATCTTTCATCGGAAGCATTATCGCGCCATGACGCCGGCCCCGCTCAACGCGCTGATCGAGACCGGCATTACTGCGAAGGAGTTGCTGGCACTTGGCCGTAATCTCCTCCTCCCCCCAGCAGCGCGCCAGGTCGGTTAAGGCACGCCCGGCCTTGCGGCCCCGCACCTGGCGTGCGTTACTGCGCTTCGGATTGATCCTCTGCGACCTGCTGGCTCTCAACGGTACAGTCGTGGGGGTGTTCCTGTATTTTCGCCCCACGATCGAGGCCGCAGGCGATCGCCTGCCCTCTGACCCGCTGGAGGTCGTGCGCTTCGGCCTGCTCTTCAATCTGGTCGCGCTGGTCATCTTCGCCGCCAACGGTCTCTACGAGATGCGCCGCGGCGCCTCGCGGGTTGACGAGGCCGTCAAAGTGGTCACCGCGGTGTCGCTCGTCGCCGTGGCGGGGATCGTGATCAACACCCTGCTCCCGCAACTGGGCGGCCAGGATATGCCGGTCACCCGCGACGTGCTGGTGTGGAGCTGGGCCATCGCAATCGGCGTCGGTGTGCTGTTGCGCGGCATGCATCGCGGCGTGGTCTACTGGCTGCGACGCCACGGCATTGATACCCGCCGCGTGGTCGTGGTCGGCGCCCGCGAGCCGGGGCAGCTCGTCTGGCGCACCATTCGCCGCCGCCCGGCCCTGGGGTACCGCGTGCAGGGTTTTGTGAGCGACACGGCGCCGGTCGGGAGCGAAGTGGAGGGATTGCCCGTCCTCGGACGCACCAGCCAGCTTGGCCGGGTGGTGCGGGCCACCCAGGCCGATGAGGTGATCATCGCCCTCTCGGGGCGCTCCACCCAGGACCTGCTGGAGATTATCAGCCTGGCCGAAGACGAAGCGGTAGAGATCAAGGTCTATCCCGATACCTTCCAACTGATCACCAACAATGACATTTCGATCGGCGATCTGAGCGACCTGCCGCTGGTCTCGGTCAAGAACGCCGCGCTCGACAACCCCTGGAACCGCGCCCTCAAGCGCGTCCTCGATCTGGTGGTGGCGACAACGGTGCTGCTGATCGGCGCCCCGGTGCTGCTGCTGATCGCCGTGGCCATTCGCCTGGAGTCGCCCGGCCCGGTGTTCTTCCTCCAGGAGCGGGTGGGGATGGACCAGCAACCCTTCTGGATGATCAAGTTCCGCACCATGCGCGTGGACGCCGAGCAACTCGGCACCTGGACCACACCCAACGATCCCCGCGTCACGCGAGTGGGGCGCTTCCTGCGCCGCACCAGTCTCGATGAATTGCCGCAGTTGATTAACGTGCTTCTGGGCGAGATGAGCATTGTGGGCCCGCGCCCCGAACAACCGCGCTGGGTCGAGCAGTTCAGCCAGCAGATCCCCCGCTACATGCGCCGCCACAAAGAGAAAGCCGGGCTCACCGGCTGGGCGCAGGTGAACGGCCTGCGCGGCGACACCAGCATCGAGGAACGCACCCGCTACGATCTGTACTACATTGAAAACTGGTCCCTGCTGTTTGATATCAAGATCATTCTCCGAACGATTGTCAATTTTCTCACCGGAAAGCAAGAAAACGCATATTGACGCTTGAGGACAGGGGGTGTATAATGCACCCTCGGCTGAGCCAATCAGTCAATGGTATTCGCGCCCCCCGTTACGTTTTGGTGACGGGTTTCGCGTTCCGGGAAGGCACCCGGCACAGCGCAACACGCAACACCGAACACGAAACGGATGTCGTCATCACGGCGGTCAGGGTTGACCCCTCCTTTCTTTTGATGGCGCCGGGCGGGCTTTTGTGAGGGTATATGGACGTCTGCCAACAACTGCGCGCACGTGCGCTGCGCATTCCGAACTGCATCGCCATGCGGCTTGCGGCAGGGCAGGCGTCTGATACGCCTGGCTTCGGGTAGCGACGATCCGAGCGTCTTCCCCCCCCCATTTACCGCAACGCCCTTGCCGAGGCAGGGGCATTTTTGATCCCCCAACGCAGCGCATCACTGCCTGTTTTTATCTGACTGTGAGGATGTACCTCACGGTTTGACTCCGTGCGCGCTTATGCATCACACCTCCCGACAGGGCGCGGGCGGGTGCAGGAGGATCGTGTCCTCCGCTATCCGCTCGCAGGGGTAACGGGGAAGCCCGCTTCTCCGCGCCGAGGGGAGGGTGGGGGAGAGCTACGCCTTCCCAGCAACCACCCCGCCAGCGGGAGGGTGGGGGAGGGCAGCGCCCTCCAGGAGCAACGCTTCTCATTCCTGTCGTGTGCGGCGCAGCCGCACAGGTGTCCGATTTCAGATAACGCGCAGCGATATCGTCTATATTGCCTGGGAGGGATCAATACAAGGTGAAGCAGCAGACCTACGCCGACTACATTCGGGAGCACTTCGGTTTTTCGGGTGAGGGCCACCTGACCGACTTTCTGAGCCGCGAGCACGGCGAGCTGATGCTGGGCGGCCGGTTGAACCTGTCCGAGTTGGTGCGGAGCCACGGCGCTCCCCTCGAGGTCGTTTACACGCCGCAAATCAGCGCCCAGATCGCCCGCATGCAGCACTGGGCCGAGCAGGCCCGGCAGCGCGCCGAGTACGCGGGGCGCTTTCTCTACGCCTACGCCACCAAGGCCAACTTTGCCGCCGAGGCGGTGCAAACGGCGCTGCAAGCCGGGGCGCACTACGAGACGTCCGCCGCGGCGGATGTGGTGATTGCCCACGGTCTGTTTCGCCAGGGGCTGCTTGCCAGCGACCGGCTGATCTGCTGCAATGGTTCGAAGGAAGCGGGGTACCTCAATGCCATCCGTGACCTGCGCAGCGATGGTTGTACCAAAGTGATCCCGGTGCTCGACGATCTGGACGAGCTGGAGGCGCTGATCGGCAACCCGGAGCCGCTACAGTTCGGAGTGCGCGAGCGCGCCGCGGGCAATCGTGACGGCACGCATCCGGGCAACGATCGCTTTGGCCTGACCGCGGAGGAGATCGCCCGGGCCGCCGCGCGCATTGCCGGCAGCGGGCACCAGCTCGCGCTCTACCACGCCATGATCGGCAGCCAGGTGGAGGACGAGGGGCACTTTCTGGCAACCCTGCGCGAGTCAGTCGAGAATTACGCCCGTCTGCGGCGCGCCAACCCCACGCTGCGCTACTTCAACTTCGGCGGCGGGATGCCGACGTCGGGCTACCACCTGGGCTTCAGCTTCGATTACGAAGGCTTTCTGACGCGGCTCATGGTCACCATCCGCGATACCTGCACCGCTCATGGCGTGCCGGTGCCGGACCTGATCGGCGAGTTCGGACGGTACACGGTGGCAACTCACAGCGTCGTGCTGCTCGAAGTCGGCGCGGTGAAGCGGGGACAGCCGGGCGCGCCAGACTGGTACCTGGTCAACGGCAGCCTGATGGTCACCCTGCCCGACTCGCTGCTGGTTGAGGGGCAGGAATTCGTGATCCTGCCATTGAGCGACTGGGAACGCCCGGCGCGCCCGGTGCGCCTGGGCGGGCGCCGCACATGCGACAGCGATGACGTCTACCCGCGGCCCCATCGTCCGCCACTGATGTTGCCCGACGCTGGCGCGGGCCTGGTGCTGGCGATCTTTGGCGTGGGCGCCTACCAGCAGATGATCTCGGGGCGCGGCGGGGCGCACCACTGCCTGAGCCCTGAACCGGCGCGGGTCATCGTGACCGAGCGCGAGGGTCGGCTCGTCTCGCGCTACGTGCCCCAGCAGGATCAGGCGACGATCGCGCGGTTGCTGGGCTACCAGCCCCAACTCGCGCCGCTGGCGGAGCCGGCAGCCGCCGCCGTGGCGGCCCGCCCGCCACGGGTCGCGTCAACCGTCGTGGGCGCGGGGGGCTTCTCGCGGCGGCGGATCCACCAGCGCCTGCCACGGCTGACGCCTGTTGTCGCAACGGGGGACTGATACCGGATGGAACTGGAGCCACCGCATTGTCGAGTTGATCTCCACAGCTCCGCACTTCCGCACAGGCCTTTGTGGAGCTGTAGAGCTGTGGAGATGTGGAGCTGATCAACACGATGCCATCAAGCCTCATAGGTTTGAGGCAGGTAACGTGTGATGGCAGGGCAGGGACGAGAGAAGGGGGCAGGGGCAAGGGCACACGAGGATTCGCTCTTGCCCGATAACAATAGCTACTCGCCGGGCCGAGGGGCAGGGCTTGCGACCACGCTGGCGCGAGCGTGCTATAATGCGCCCGCTATGCGCAGAATCGCCGCCGACCTGAGCGCCCTGCTCCTCATTCTCACAACCGCCTTCCTCGGCATCGGACTGAGCTACCATGGCCAGCGCAGCGCGGCCTTCGATGTGACGGCCCTGCCCGCGATGCTGCCCACCAGCGGGTTGCACGGGGTTGAAACGCTGGCAGATCGGCCAGGCTTCTTTCGCTGGACCAGGGGTGAAGGGGTGCTGCAGCCGCCCAATCCCGGTGGACGGCTGATTGCGCGCCTGAAACTCTCCAGCGGAATCGACCGCCCCACACGCCTCGAGCTTGCCGCAAGCAGCCTGTCGCAGCAGTTCCTGGTGCAGCCAGGCCTCCGCAATTACTACCTGTTGCTGCCCCCGGACGGTCGCGAACGGCTGAACCTGAGCCTGCGCTCGGCAACGTTTGTAGCTAACGGACGGTACCTGGGCGTAGTGATACAGGGCCTGGTGATCAGTGGCAGCGGCCCCGCGCCGGTGTTCCTCATCGGCGCGCTCCTTTTCGCCACCCTGAGCTGGTACGCTCTCCTGCGCCATGCCGGGCTGCCGACGGGATGGGCCGCCGCCGGAGTGCTGGGCCTGCAGATCGCCGCCTGCGCCTGGCAGGCCGCCGGGGCCTGGCGCTACGCCTTCCTTGGCAATCTGCTGCTCCTCGGCGGCGCCGGGGCCAGCGGCGCCCTGCTGATCCAGCGCTTCTGGTCGCCCCGTCCGCCGCCAGCCTGGCCCGGGTGGGCCTGGACGGGGCGGGATACGCTGGCGCTCGGCGGGTTGCTGGGGCTGGCCCTGGCCTGCTGTCTGCCCTGGCTCGCCGCGCCCGACCCGGTCGGGGATCTGGAGCTGTCGGCGCGCTGGATGGGCTTTATGATGGAGGGCCGTTTCGCCGATCTGTCCTACTACGGGTGCGACTACCTGCCCCTCAACCTGGCCACGCTCTGGCTGCTGGGTCCTCTGGTATCGTTCCTGGGCGGCACGTACTACGATCCGTTGCCAGCGGTAACCCGGGTGATCGTCAAATTGCCCAGCCTGGCGGCGTTAGTGGTGAGTGTCGGATTGATTTACCGCTGGGCGCGCCTGCACGGCGGTGTGGCGCGGGCGGCGCTGCTGAGCGCGCTGTACGTGGTAGCGCCGCCGGTCTGGATCAACGTGGCCTGGTGGGGCCAGGTGGATGTGCTGCTGACCCTGCCGATGGCGGCGGCGGTCATCTGGCTCGACCGCTGGCAGGGGCGGGGGAGCTGGCTGGCCTGGGCCACGGCGCTGCTGATCAAAGCCCAGGCGATCGTGCTCGCGCCCCTGATCTACGCGGCCACCTTGCGGCGCTACGGGTCGCGCGGCCTGGTCGAGGGCGTGATGCTTGCCCTTGGCCTGATTGTCGCCCTCAGCACGCCCCTGGTGCTGCTCGGTGAGGGGCCGGGGCTGTACCAGACCGTTGTGGGATCGGTTGGCCGGTTCCCCCAGGTGACCAACCGGGCCTACAACCTGTGGTGGCTGGTTGTCGGCGATCAGCGCGTCTCTGACCTGACCGAGTGGGCCGGGATGACCTATCGCACCCTCGGCTTTCTGCTCGTGGGCACCGTGGCGCTGCTGGTTATGCTGGCCGTGCTGCGCCGTCCCGATCCGCACACCTATCTGGTGGGCGCAGCGACGCTGGGGCTGGCGTTTTTTACCCTGCCGACGCAGATCCACGAACGCTACGCCTTCTTCGCCCTGCCCTTCGTGCTGCTGGCGGCTGTCGCGGATCTGCGCCTGCTCCTGCCATACGTGGTGCTGGTGATGAACGCAACGATCAACATCCTCGGCACGATGGGCGCCTTTGCCCCGGAGCTTCTGCCGCTGATCCGCGATAGCGCCCTGCCGGAAGTGGTGGCCTGGGTGAACCTGGCAACCCTGGCGGGCTTGCTGGTCTATCTGTATGCGCTTCCACAGGGCAGGAGGCGTTTCCCGGCGATGGGGTAACGACGGGAACCCGGGGTTCCCGCGCGCCCCGAGCCGTGGCGGGGCGCCTGCCACTACAATGCTGCCAGAGGAACTGCTCAAAGAGGGGATCGCGGCCCTGCGGCAGGGTGAGCGCCAGCGCGCCCGCGCCATCCTGATCAGCGCGCTGCGCGTCGACCCCGGCGACGCCAGGGGCTGGCTCTGGCTCTCCGGGGCGCTCGACGATCCGGCGGAGCAGCGTTACTGTCTGGAACGCGCCCTGGCGCTCGATCCGGAGTGCGCCCCGGCCCGCCAGGGTGTGGCGATGCTGGGCGGGAGCTGCGCCGCGGCGCCAGCGTTCGTGGCCGATCTGCCCGTGGCAAACAGAGCGAACCGCACGACTTCCTCTGCTGGCACGGAGAGGCAGAACCTGCTTGGCGCTGAAGACCCACCCGTGCGGCGCGACGACGGGTGGGCAGTGGCGCGCCGGGGCGCGCCCGTTCACCCGTGGCGCGCCATCTGGCTGCGGCCCCGGGCGGCGCTCCGGGCTGCGGCTATCGCTCACGCCCCCGGACCGACGGGGCTGGAGGCAGCGCTGGCGGGGGTCAGCGCGGTGCTGGCCTGGGCGGCGTGGCACGGCCTGGGAGCAGAGGCGCGCCCGTGGGAAGTGCTTGCCATCGCGCTGCTGGCCGGGCCACCCCTGGGGCTGGCCTTCCTGATCTGTTGCGGCGTGTTGTTGCGCACCGGCGGGCGCTGGCTGGGTGGGCGCGCCGAAGCACGGCAGGTACGGGCCGTGCTGGCGCTGGCGACCGCTCCGGTCATCGCCGGGCTGGCGCTCTGGCTGGTGCAACTGTTCTTGTTTCCAGCGGCCAGCTTTGGCGGGCCAGCGGCAGCCACAGCGTTGAGTAGTCTCTTCCGGCTCCTCCACGGCCTGCTGTGGCTCTGGGCCGGCGGGCTGAGCGTGGTCGGGCTGGCAGAGGCCCACGGAATCACGTTGTGGCGGGCAATGGCCACCTGGGTGCTGGCGGCGCTGCTCGTGGCGGGCAGCGGCTTGCTCGTGCTCTGGGGCGCGGGACTGGCGATTGCCATTATCAATCTGGTGGGCGGGTAGGCGCCATGCACGGTGCGCACAACGCCCGACAAACCTACCTGTTCCTGGGAGGGCTGCGCCTTCCCAGATCCTTCCCACAGGTAGAGGTATGGGGAAACCGGGTTTCCCCCTATGTTCACTTCAGCCGTCCATGCGGCTGCGCTGCACAACGCCAGCATGAACATATTCCCAGGAGGGCTGCGCCCTCCCACACCCTCCCGCGCGCGAGCTATGTTCACTGTAGATCTTGGCCGGAGGACGCCCGCGGCACTAAGCCTGTTCCAGCACAAACACCGGCACCGTAGAACCACCGCCCGCGGTGACGTTGAGCAGCGTCATCGTGGAGAGGCGGCAGAGACAGCCCTCAACCCCGGCGCCGAAGAGAAACGGGTCACTATCCACCAGCCGCTCGCTCACCACCACCTGACCGTCCACCAGGGCGGGGTAGGGTTCGTAGGCAATCACCACCCGCTCCTGGAGCACGAAGGGCGACTGCAAGGCCGCTTGCAGCGCCGTTTCCCAGCCGGCGGCATCGGTCTCCCAGCCGATGGTGATCCCCCGCCCGCCGTAATCATCGTTAGGCTTGAGCACCAGCCGTTCGCGGTTAGCGCGGGCAAACGCCAGCAGATCAACACGCTCACCCTGGTAGGTCGTCTCGCCGGGTCGCACCACGCGCGTCCAGGGCACGTGGGCCGCCACGGCGGCGCGTTCTCCAGAGTCGAGGGGGGCGTGGAAGCGTTCATCGGAAAGCAGGGCGAAGAGCGACTTTTTGTGGAGCAACTTGGCGCGGAAGTTGTTGACCACCACACAGGCGCCGGCGGTGTAGGCCTGAACCAGGGGATGATCGAGGGCCGCCTCGCCGTAATGAGTGAGCAGTTCGCTGGTGAGGACGCGCTTGAAGACGATCGTCACAGGGGTGGCAGCGCCATCGAGTTCAGCGACCAGGCGCCCATCGCGGAAGCGCAGATCGTCGGGGGCGCAGATGAGGGCGCGGAGGCCGTGGCTGGCGAAGTAGGCGGCGAACAACTCAAACTCGGTGGCGGTAGGCAGGCCGCGCCAGTCAACGATGGCCACCACCGGCTCGCCACCGGGCGCGCCGGCCTCGCGCCAGGAGGCGAGCAGGGTCTCCAGCAGCCGCTGGCGGGCAGGCAGGGGCCGCACAGGATAGCGCCGGGCAAACTCCTGCATCACCGGAGTGGCAAGGAAGGCCTCGCTGAGCAGATCCTGATAGGCAATTGCGGCGGGGCTTTCGGCATTGTACTCGACAAACTGCAACGAGGCCCCATCAAGGGTCAGAAAGGTATCCATGCGCGAATGGGCGCTCGGCTCGGCATAGCCAGGATGCCGCGCGATCAACGCCTCCTCTTGAGGCGTGAGCAACAACACCTGGCGCACCGCCTCACCCTCGGGGCCGGGGTCGAGCGCGGCAGCGATGACCTTGCGAGCCGCTGCCGCGACCGCGCCGACAGCGCCCTGGAGGAGGGTGTACTGCGCCCCGGTGATCAGGCGAGGGCGCAGTACGGTTGCCAGGGGCCGCTCGCCGAAGTAGAGGCGGCGGACGCGCATCTCTTCGCTGAGGCGCGCCCAGGACGCCGTCGCCACCTCCGGGGTGAGCAGGCTATGGTAGTATTCGATCGCCGTGAGCAGGCTCATCTGGCTACCCAATCATCTGGCTCCAGGGATACTCAGCCGGTATCTGGCGGCCCTGCAAGGCCAGTTCGATGGTAAAATCGGCCATGGTCTTCACCACCCAGTCGAAATAGTAGGGCGTGAGCGAGTTCACGTCAAAATCGGGAGCCGGATTGGTAAAATCAATCGCGTAGGGCACGCCACCCTTGAGCGCGAACTCGACCGTATTCATATCGTAGCCGAGGGCCTGGTTAATACGCAGCGCATAGTCGGTGACCTGGCGCCCCTCCTCTGACGTCAAATAGTAGTCATCGCGGAAGTAGCGATGGGGCCAGGGGGCATTAGCATCGAACTTGATCGTCATAATGTGCCGGCGCCCGATCACGATACAGCGCACGTACTTTTCCCAGGGAACGTACTCCTGGAGCATCATGCACTCGGTACCGGTTTCATTGTAGGCGCGCCAGAGTTCTTCAAAGCTATGCACCTTGTAGACCTGTTTGAAGCCGCCGCCCCAGGCCGGCTTGAGAATGACGGGAAACCCGCCCACGTACTCAACGTGCTCCTTCCAGGGGAGGGGGTAGCGTAGATTACGCAGCGACTCCTCAACCACGCCCTCGATGTAGGAATGGGAGGGCAGGGCGATGGTCCGCGGATGGGGGATGCCGAGCCGGGCACAGAGGCTGGCGCCGAAGAACTTGTCGTCGGCGCTCCACCAGAAGGGGTTGTTCACCACCCGGGTGCCCGAAAGGGCCGCCGTTTTCAAAAAGGTTCGATAGTACGGAATCTCATGGCTAATACGATCCACAATCACATCGTATTCGCACGGCTCCGCCATGCGCGTACCACCGAGCTTGACGTATTCTGCCGTAACGCCCGCTTTCCGCCGGTTCACCTCCTCGATGAACGCAGGGGGCCAGGACCACTCGCGACCCACAATAACGCCAATTTTCCTGGTATCCACAGCAATTCCTGCCGCGACAACAACTGCCGCCCCATCGGTGCGCCAGTTCGAGGTTGCTGATGCACAGCCGGGATTGTACCATAGCTCCAGGCGGCGATGGCGTGCCTGTCGCAGCGGAGCTGGGAGGAAAGGCATGAACAATCACCCCCTGGTGCGCCTGGTTCGCCTGACCCTCGAGAAGTACCAGAGCGACCGTGTCGGCGATATGGCCGCAGCCCTGGCGTACTTCGCCATCTTTTCGATCTTCCCGATGCTGCTGGTGGTGATCAGCATTGTTGGCTTCGTGGTTGATCCGCAGCGCCTGAACGTGGAAACGCTCCTTCAGGATCTGGTCGGCTCGGCTGAGATTGCCGGGTTGATCAGCCAGACCCTGGCCCACTTTTCCGAAACGCGCGTGGGTACGGGGTTGCTGGGCATCGTGACGCTGCTCTTCGCCGCCACCGGGCTGTTCGGCGCGCTGAGCCGGGCCTTACAACAGATCTGGAACGTGTCGTCGGGCGCTAATGCTGCGAAGGGTGGCATCAAGACCGCCGTGGTCTCGGTGGTGATGGAGCGGCTGACCTTGTTCGCGCTCCTGCTGGGCGTTGCCGCGCTCATTCTGGCGGCCGTGCTGGGCAACCTGGCTCTTTCGCTGCTAACGGTGTATACCGACTGGTTGCCGCTCAATACGCTGCTGGTGCGCGTAGCCCAGACCGTGCTGTTCCTCGCCTTGCTGACCCTCGGATTCTCCACACTCTACAAGGTGCTGGCCAGCCCCCTCCCGCAGTGGCGTGACGTCTGGCCGGCGGCGCTGATAGCGGCAGTCGCCTTCACCGTGCTCCAGAGTCTGGCGGAGTTGATTTTCGCGCGCGTCAACTTCTCGTCGTTCGGGGTGCTGGGGGCCGCGATGACCCTGCTGCTGTGGATCTTCATCTCGTCGCAGATCTTGCTGGTCGGCGGCGAACTGTCATACGCCTGGAGCCGCGTGTTTGGCAGCCAGCGCGAGGCAACATCTGCGTCAGCCGAGGCCCGCGCCTGAACCAGCGGAGTGCGGGGCGCGCGGTATCGTTGCGGGACGCCCGGGGCGGCACGGGGGCGGCCCCGGGGCGCGCGGCCATCGGCCCCACGGCGGCGGGGCGCCCCGGCGGGGGGCAGGCCGAAGCATGCGCGTGCGCGGCCATCGGCCCCACGGCGGCGGGGGGCAGGCC
>JBDNDG010000062.1:0-15389 GCA_046719255.1 Chloroflexaceae bacterium | reverse complement strand
AGCGTGGGGGTAGTTTTCGATGGGGCAATGGATTGAAGACCACCGGTCTCGAGGAAACATCCGCGGGGCCGGTGAAAGGAGATAGTGCGTGTCAATGCGGTCACGCGAGGTCGGTGCTGCCGAGAGCGCTCCCTTGCAAGCACTTCCGGTAGATATGGAAGCCCTGCTGAACCAGGTGCTTCCGATTGCAGCCTACGGGAAAGAGGAAGCTCACTTGACGCTAGCTGCCCTGATCGAGGCGCAGGGAGTCAACGACACAATCAGCCAGCGCTATGGCGCCTCCAGTGTATTCGAACTGGCTGACCAACTGTTGAGGACGGCGACGGCGCCGCCTGCTTCTGCTGCTTCCGAAGCCGCAAGCGCCGCTGCCAATCTTCCCGCGTTTGCCGCGTGGTGGCGCTGCCTTCTGATCGGCCCCGCCCAGGCCAGCGTCGTGGTGCTGACGCTGGCAATGATTGCGCTGGCCGAGATGGGCCTGCGCGCAATGGGTATTCAGACTTTGACAACAATATTGGCAACAATCGTAGCGACGATGATCGCCAGCGGATCGTTGCAGTTGGGTGCCTGGTTGATTGGAATCGCCCTTGGACGAGGAGCAGCGAACGCCTTGCGGCTCGCCTACTTCCAAACATTGCTGATTGGCCTGGGAGTCACTGGCGTGATTGCGCTGCTCAGCCTGCTTTGCGGTCGACTGCTCAACCTGGAACCGCATGCGACGCTGGTATTCACTGCCATCATCGTTGTGCTCACCCCTCTGTTACTTGCCGTCGGTGAATTAATGCTCCTGCAGCGCCGGGCTCAGACAATCGGTACGCTGGCGGTGGCAGCCGGAGGTGCCTGGACGGCAACTCTGGCATATGCCGCGCCACCGCTTGTGACGGTCAGCAGCTTCACACTCATAGCTACGATCGCTCTGGTGGTCCAGGCGGAGTTCGAGATCCGGCGCCGTAGCTGGGCAATGGGTAAGCGGCTTCGCCGACTGCCTCCACCGAGCCTGATCTGGCTCCATGCGGCGCCATTTGTCTGGTATGGCATTCTGACCGTGACGCTGGTATTTGCCGGGCAGCCCGCCTTGTGGCTAAGTGACGATATTCTCAGTAGAGGCTACCTGTACCTCATTCACCTGGCTGGCCTGAGTCTCTTCATCCTGAGTCAGGGCGCCTTTGAAGCGGCCATGGCCTTGCTCTGGTTCATTGGCACAACCGTCCAGCATCAATTCACGTTGCCTCAGGACAGTCTGGCCGGCAGGTCCATTCAGAACTTCATCCTTGCGGCGAAGCGCCGGGCCGTGCTGGTTCAGGTACTGCTGGCCAGCGTCATCGGCCCATTGATCTTCTGGTGGCTTGCTTCTCGAACGGATGGTGTCTCGTGGGGGAGCATCGGGTTGACCCTGGCAGGGTCGATGGTGAGCTATGCGCTCCTGGGCCACGCGTTGTTCCTCTGCGGCGTACTCAATGTCTTCGGCAATCGCTGGAGAGTAGTCAAGGCATTGTTGTTAACCGTGATAGTAACAGGAACCATTGCCCAACTGGCATTAGTATATCTGGGTCCTCTGGCCTCTGTAGCTGGAATTGGGATTGGGAGTCTCCTGCTCTACAGACTGGTCGTGGGCGAATTGCGCCGCCTCCTGCACGACAGCGCCTATACGTTGTATAGAAGTTTCTCATGATGACAATGAGCTGTTTCTTGGAGGGATGCGCCCTCCCAAACCCTCTCCACAGGGAGGAGCGTGGTTCGACAGGCTTACCAAAGGTGGGAGAATCTGGATTCTCCTCCGAAAAGGGCATATTGTGGTGGCCGCAAGCTCCCACAACCCGTGCCGAGATGAAGTCGTATTGTAGGAAAAGCAAAAAGGAGCACTCAGATGCGGGTCCTTGTCACTGGCGGCGCTGGATTTATCGGTTCACACCTGGTCAACTGGCTGGTGCAGCACGAGCACAACGTGCGGGTGATTGACAATCTCAGTTCAGGCAACGTCGAACGCCTGGCGCAGGTACAATCAGATGTCGAACTGATCGTTGCCGATATTCGAGATACTGAACGCCTGACGAAAGCCGTCGCAGGAGTGGAAGTGGTGTTTCATCTGGCCGCTATGGTCTCGGTCGTCCAGTCGATTGAAGCGCCACTGGAGGCGCAGGAGATCAATGCTACGGGCACGCTGCGCCTCCTGGAGATCGCTCGCCAGGCGGGCGTCCGGCGCGTTGTTCAGGCATCTACCTGTGCGGTGTACGGGAATAATACCAGTCTGCCCATCACCGAAGCGGCGCCACCACAGCCGCTCTCACCGTATGCGGCTACCAAGCTGGCAGCCGAGCAGTGGGGCCAACTGTATACCGCACTCTATGGGCTTGAAGTGGTCGCGACCCGGTTCTTCAACGTCTACGGTCCTGGTCAGGATCCGCGTTCGCTCTATGCTGCCGTGGTGCCGCGCTTTATCGAACGCCTGGTCGCAGGCAAGCCCGTGACGATCTTTGGCGATGGATGTCAGTCACGTGACTTTGTCTACGTCGGGGACATTATCGAGGCGCTGTGGGCAGTGGCCGTCGCACCGGCGGCTGCTGGCGCAGTGTTGAACGTGGGAAGCGGCGTGGCAACCAGTGTGCAGGAACTGGCCGAGGCTATTGCCGGGCGTCTGGGGAAGGAACTGCGCGTGACGCACGCACCGGCACGTCCAGGCGAAGTGCGACACTCACGGGCCGCCGTCGAACAGCTCACCGAGTTGACCGGTTATCGCCCCGCTACCAGCCTGAGGCAGGGGCTGGAGTCAGCGATTGCGGCGATGATCCCACTCAACGGATAGGACCAATAGGCCATATTTTAACCTTGTTTTAACTAATAACACCTGATACAACATGGACACAATCCTTTGCAACCGCCAGTGCTGTACGCTGGCCCAATCACCCACGCCCAACTGGTTTGGAGACCAGACCGGTTGGTCTTTCTCGAAAGGCTCAACTGATGCGTCAACGATTGCTGGTTGGAATCATGGTTCTCTGCGTAGCTGGGGGATGTTGGGTTCTGACGAACCCCCGACGTGCCCCGACTGCGACTGCTACGACCGCCTACCGCGCCAATCTTCCTCTGATAGCCTCTGGCCCATCGCCAACCCCCACTCCTTCGCCCCGTCCACCGGAAGCGCCGGCACAGTCCGCGCGCCGTCCCTGGCGCTCCGTGCGCAACTGGGTGTACTGGCTTAACAGTCCGAACCTCGATGCGATCAAGGCGACGAACTACAACCTGGCGGTGATTGACTATTCTCGCGACGGCACGGCCAGCGGCCGGTTTACGGCCTCCGAGATTGCCAGTCTGCGGAGCACGGGTTGCCAGCGTCGCGTCCTCGCCTACCTGTCAATTGGGCAGGCTGAGCAATACCGTTCATACTGGATGAGCGGATGGAGAGTTGGCAATCCTTCCTGGCTCGTTGCGGCGGACCCCGATTGGCCCGAGAATTACTATGTCCGCTACTGGGATCCGGAGTGGCAGGCCATTGTCTACAACTACCTTGATCAGATCCTGGCGGCTGGATTCGATGGAGTGTACCTGGATCGTGTGGACGCCTATACGCAGGCTTATGCGACGGGCCGCGAAGCTGATATGAAAGCTTTTGTTGCCGCCATTGCCGCATACGCGCGCGCACGATCACCCCTTGGCGATGATTTCGGCGTTTTCCCGCAAAATGCCGAGGCGCTGGGAAGCGATCCGGCCTATGTTGCCATAACCACCGGGATTGGAGTCGAAGAGCTTTACTATCGCTCGACGAATCGGAACGTTCCTGAGTCTGAGCGTACCCGGCGTGAGGCGCTGGTAAGGCGTTTTCGCGATGGCGCCCGCGGGGGGCTCGTTCTTACCGTGGATTATACCGATCAGAGCGATAAGATTCGTGATGCCTATGCCAGGAGCGCTCGGAACGGCTTTGTGCCCTACGTGGCCAATACCGAACTCGATCGCCTGTTTGTACATCCAGGAAACGAGCCCGGCTGTGGAAGTTAAAAGAAGAATCTTCTGCGTCTACTACAGCTGGCTCATAGCCGATCCTGCGGGCCAGCCTGCATCGAGCGCTTACCGCCTCGCGACCTTGCAGCCGGACATCCTGATAGCGCCAGCGTTCACGATCGAGCCGCGGCTTCCCAACCTGAGCGCGCCGGTAATGCGTTTACTGCGCGCAACCGGTGTTAACGTTCTGGCGTATGTTGATGTGGCCTACGGGAACCGCCCGGCACTTCACGTCCTGAAGGATGTGTCCGATGCCCTGGCGCTGGGCGTCGCAGGGATCTTCTTTGACCGCACCGAATACCAGTGGAGCGCCAGCGCCGCTGCCTACTACCACGCTATCGCCGGGGAGGTGCGACGCGCCGGTGGCCTGGTCGCCCTGAATCCGGGTGTCGCCTGTGTTGATGAGCAGTTTATGCGTGTGGCTGACCTGCTCATGGTCGAACATCACTGGTCCACGTTTATCAGCCATAGCCCCTGGCGGCACAAGTACGACCCTCTGCAGTTCATGGGGGTATCAAGCAATGAACCGGGCGCCTATGAGGTGCTGGGCTATCACGTGACCGATGCCATTGCGCTCCGCGATTCTCGGTACGCCTGGGCCAGCGGCATTGGCTGGTTTTGCGCGACCGACCGCTACACCGAGGTGCCGCCCTGGGAATTGCAACGCTAGCGCGCCGGTAGCCTCTGGCATGTGTGCGCCACTTTCAGCACCCTGAGTGGCGCCTCCGGCACCATGGGGTCATGCTGAGCGCAGCCGCCCTGAGCGCAGTCGAAGGGGAAGCATCTCGGCCGGGACCCTTCGCCGCGCCCGGGGTGACATGGAACGTGCCGGATGCGCCACTGAGGGTGTGGGAGGGCGAAAGCCCTCCCGCATCTGTTTTAGGGGGAACGTGAGAAACCAGGGGCGCCCGTGGGGTGGCCGCCTGGTTTCCCCATCCTACGGCAAGGTTAGCATATAAGCGACCAGATCCTCAATCTGCTCAGGTGTAAGCGCCTCTTTGAAGGTAGCGGGCATAGCTCCCGCCGTGAAGCCCTCGACGATGTAATTGTTGGGATGGGTAATCGAGACGCGCAGGTACTGGGCCGCCGAGAGGTTCGGGTCACGGGTTGCGGCTCTCGCACCCACACCGCTGAGACTCGGGCCGACCAGGGTCCCGCTGCCTGGTTCGACGTGGTGGCACGAGCTGCATGTCACCGCCCCGGCAGACAGCGCCTCGGGTGGCAGGCTGGCAAAGAGTTTAGCGCCGGCCGCCGGGTCGCCGCTGCTCTCGGCAGCACCGATCTGTTCAGGGGTGAGCGGCTCAGGGGTGGGAACCTGGGCGCCGGGCCGGACCCTGGTCGGCGGGATGGCTGTCGGCGCTCTGGTGGCTGTAGGGGCAGCCGTGGGTGCCGTGGTGGGTTGGCCGGTGGCAGTCGAGCCGCTCTGATCACCGCAGGCTGCGAGTACCCCCAGGCCGATTAATCCAAGCGCCAGGGCCACGGTCAGGCGCCAGTATCGCCTCTCGCCCATCCGACGCCCCCTGCTCGAACGGTCGGACGTTGAATGCCGCACTCGTCTGAGCATGATCTTCCTCCGTAGGTATGTTGCAGTGCCGGCGGGAGCGCAGCACGCTCCCGCACACCACCTTTTCGACCGCGTGTTCACGGTCGCTCAGATGGCGATTCTTGCCAGTGCGCGTCTTGCTTGATGCGGTTGGGAAGCTCGCAGCGGCGGCTGCGGCAGGAGAAGAGACCGGAAGGGCAAAGCCCCTCGGCACGTTCACACCTCGCCGGTCACGCTGCTCGCTGCAAATGAGCGCAAGGCCGAGCCCTGGGTGGAGGTCGATCGAGAAGGGGGATATGCTGGTGCAGGCTGAGGGAGGCAGTGGCGAGGATTGCCAGGAGCGCTACGACGACGGCAAGGCCGGTAATGATCAGCGGAAGAGCTTCGTAGACCGCCCGCGGCCCGTTCCAGACGGCGGTGAAAGGGCCGGAAATATGCTCTTCAGCGGCGTCGCCGAGGTCGCAAAGGAAGAGCTGTTGCTCTGCGGAGAGTGCCGTATGACGGTGGGTCAGCGTGCAGTGCGCCAGGCACAGCAAAGGGTTGAGAATGGCGATCGTCGCAATGCTCCAGAACAGGAGCACTGCCGCGATGCGCGCACGGATACTGTGGGGTGAAGTGTCGGGCAATACCCTGGACATGGGCAGAGGGGGAACCAGGCGTCCCCACACAGTGGTCCACCGGGAGGTCAGAGGCATGAACACCGGTTGGAAGGTAGGTAACGCCACGTTCTCCACACTCCTGCCGGAAATGTCCGGGCCTTTCCGGGAAAAACCGTTGTTATATCAGTTGTTGTGGAGACATGAGAGAGGAGGAACGTGCCCGGCCCATAGTGCGATGCCTTATCATGACCCGAAGCGACGATGCCAGGATTATATCACACTTCTTTTACTATCATGCCAGAAGCCCATGCGGCTGCGTCACACTCCACAGGAATGACAAGAGATTCTTCTGGGAGCGAGCAGTCCTCCCCCAGACCCGATGGGGGGCTTGCCCCCCGTGGGCAGGGGCATGGGGAAACCGGGTTTCCCCATGTTCACATCAGTGTTGGGCAGCGAAGCCACAAGGGGAGCTGGTAGGAGCCTACCACACGGCCATCACCCGTGTCGGGCCACCGGAGCCGGCGGCGATCTTGGGTGCGCCGACGAAGAGCGTAGCTCCAGAAGGGGGGATGCTCTCCAGGTTAGCCAGGTTCTCCAGTCCCCAACGATTCGTTGGCAGGATGGTGAAGTGGACTGCAAAATCGGTGGAGGGACCGTGGTCGAGGCTGAGGGTATCCACGCCGATCCCGGAGATGCGGCGCTCGGTCAGCAGAAAGTCAATCGCGTCCTTGCCGAAGCCGGGAAAGTGCATCACCCCACTGCTGTCGGTATTGCGGAAGGCCTGCACCGAGCCAGCGCGCGCGCCCCAGCCGCTGGCCATAAGCACCGCGGCATTGTCCGGCACACGTCCGTAGCGGCGTTCCCAGGCGCGAATGTCGTCGGGCGTAACCACGGCATCGGGGTCGCGCTGTGCCCGCGCGGTGATGTCGATCACTATCGCCGGGACGACCAGTGACTCAACCGGAAGCTGATCAACGAACAACCCATCCCTGGCGAAGTGGACCGGAGCGTCCATATGGGTACCCGAGTGCTCCCAGTAGTTCAGGATGCTACCGTAGTACCCGTCCTTGTCGTGTGAGACCGCCGTCGTAATCGTGAACGGGGCTGCACCGGGAAATAGCGGGAACTCGGTGCCCAGGCGGTGGGTCAGGTCGGCCACATTGCTGAAGCTGGTCCGGCGAATACGGGCAGCCCGGGCGATACCCGTGGGCAGGGTGAGAGCGGCAGCGGCAGCGCCAAGACCGAACTTGAGCAGGTTGCGCCGACTGATCTCGGGGTTAGTAAAGCTATCCAGGGTACGGGGTGGACACATCGGAGACTCCTCGTTAGCCAAGGCGTTCGGCGTGGGCGGTTACGGGCGTGGGCCGGGTCAGCGCGAGCAAGACGGGGCAGAGGCGGGCGATGTCGGCTTGAATAGCGGCGATCTCTGTATCGGAGACGGGGCCGGCGAAGCGCAGCGTGTAGGCCAGGTCAGTCGGGGGGACAGGGGCGTCCTCGCTGACGCCGAGGGTGCCGCGGTAGTCGAGAAGCCCGGTCACCTCGACTTCGAGGTGCTCGAAGGTTACGCCGCGGTCAGCGGCGATCACCAGGGCCGAGTGGGCGATACAGCTTGCGAGGGCACCGAGGAGGAGTTCGGGCGCGCTTGGCCCCAGGCCGTAGCCGCCAAGGGCGGCTCCCGCATCGCTGATCACCAGATGATCGCGCAGGCGTATCGGGCGCACCCCCGAGCCGGCAGCCACCGTTACCGTTGCCCGCAGAGGGGTCCGGGCGGCATCAGGCGCGCGCAACCGGGCGCGGTATGCCTCGACTAACTCCCGTTTCCGTTTAAGATACTCAGCCAGGCTCCAGGTCGCAGACATAGGCGGCCCTTTGCGACGTGCGGCTCCCGGGCGCGCCGAAGAAGACCCTGTCCCCCTGATGGACGGCCCCCTCCTCGCCGCGAACGCCGCAGACGTGGCGCAATGCGTTTGGAATTCTCTTCAGGATGAGAAGCAGGATACCAGAGGTGGAGGCAGTTGTCAAGGGAAGGTTAAGATGGGCGTGGCGTAACGTTGTGCAAGCGCCGGCCCATCGGCAGATGCTCCACGTTGCTCAACTCTTAACCCCGCGTTAAAGGGGAGTTTATCGGGCTGCGCTATCCTGCATATGAAAACAGCGGGCAACCCGGTCTCCCCACTCCCCTACGCGCCGGAGAGGCACGCCCTCCGCAGCGGGAGGGTCTGGGAGGGCTGTGCCCTCCCAGGAAAACACCCGTAGTTCATCGCGCTTCGGGAAGTGGTGGGGAACGCAGGTTTCCCTGTCACCCCGAGCGAAGCGAAGGGTCCCGGCCAGGATGCGTCACCCTCGACCGCGCTCAGGGCGGCGGCTGCGCTCAGTATGACCGATGATGTGCCGGATGTACCAGTAATGCCAATTTCACTTGAACACTCCGCACGCAGCGTTGCGTCAAAGCGCACCTGGACGCCTTGCGCGACAATCTGCAATCCAACATCTACAATCTGAAATGGTATAAGCCAGGATGCTCAGAGTTGCCATGCTGCTTCTGACCGTCGCGGCCGCGCTTGCCGCGGTGAGCTGCGCGCCGGGCCGGCGCGATGGCGCGGCACCGGTGCCTGCGGTCGGGCCGTCACCGGCAGTCGTTGCGTTACCCACTGTGACTGCCGCGCCCACGGCGACTGCCGCCCCGTCTGCTACGCCTGCGCCTGTGCCCACGCCTGCGCCGACTGCGCGGGCCGCGCCGCCCCTGTCGGCCCGCTACGCCGCCCGTCCCGGTGACCGGGTACGGTTGTTGCGCCCGGGAGTGGTACATCTCCGGCGCGTTACCGACGACCCGTTGCGTATCAACGCGCTGCTCCTCGACCTGACCAATCCCAACCTGGAGCTGGGTGTCACGGTGCCCCAGAATCGTTTCTTCGGGTTGTACCGCACCTCCATGCTGGTGCGGGATGCGGGGGCGCTGGCGGGCGTCAACGGCGATCTCTTCTCGGTGGACGAAGGCACGCCTCAGGGGCTGACCATGATTGATGGCCAGGTGTTGATGGCGCCCAAGTATCGCGCCACCTTTGCCTGGAGCCGCGCGCGGGGACCCTTCATCGGCTACTTCACCCGTGAATGGACCTGGCAGGCCGAGGTGCATGCGTCCGGTGGCGCGCGGGCGCCACTCTCGCTGCTCAACACTCGCTGCCCCCCCCAACAGATCTGCCTCTACAACGAGTTTGCGCGCCAGGTTCCGGGTCGCGATGGCGACGTGAAGGTATTGCTGGGCCGCGACGGCCGTGTACGCCAGGTTGTGCGCGGGCAGCCGCTCAAGCTTGGTCCTGGCGAACAGGCGCTCCAGGGCACCGGCGTGGGGGCCGCCTGGCTGCGCGAGCACGCCGTGGTTGGCGCGCGGCTGCGCATCGTGATGACGACCGACCCGCCGCTTGCCGATTACGAGCACGCTATCAGCGGCGGGCCGATCATTCTCCGCGACGGGGCCTTTGTGCAGGACTGTCTGTGCGCCCTGCGCGACTGCAGCCAGACCCGGCAGCCCCGCGCTGTGGCGCAGTGCGAAGATTTCTCGACCGACTGGAAGCTCAAGCACTACCTCGACGTGCGAATGCCACGCACCGCGGTGGGCTTCGATCGCGCCCGGCAAACGCTCATCCTGGTGGTGGTGGATGGCTACCAGCGTGGGTACAGCCGCGGAATGACCCAGCGGGAACTGGCCGATCTGCTGCGCGAGTTCGGGGCCGATACGGCTATGGAGCTGGACGGGGGAGGATCGTCCACGATGGTTATTGAGAACCGGGTGGTCAACCAGCCCCCCGATACGACGGGCGAGCGCTATGTGGCCAATGCGCTGCTGGTGTTCTACAACGAGGCCCGGAGAACACCGTGAAACCATTGCACGTGCTGCTGCAAGTTCTGGGTCTTATGGCGTTGCGGGTGGCACCGTTGCTGATCGCCGTGCCGGCGCTGGCCCATTCGGCGCCGCTGTGGGTAGCGCCGCCGGTGATCATGCCAACCCCGGTAGCTACGCCCGTTCCGCCGACGCCACTGCCGGCGACGCCGACACCGGCGCCACCGCTTCCCACGCCTGCGCTGCGCTACACGCTCGGCAGTGCAGCACCGTACCTCCCCATCCTGATGTACCACTACATCCGCGAGGTGGACCCCGAGGCCGACCCGCTCGGTTTCCGCCTCTCGGTGCGCCCTGACCGTTTCGCCGAACAACTGGCCTGGTTGCGCGAACACGGCTACGTCGGGCTGCGTATGCGCGAAGTGGCCGCCTGTCTCCGCTCCAACGACTGCCCACGGCGCGCGGTGGCGCTCACCTTCGATGATGGCTACGCCGACAACGTTACCGCGGCGCTGCCGCTACTGCAGCGCTATGGCTTCCCGGCAACCTTTTATATCGTGACCGGGTTTGTGGGGCGTGAAGGGTATATGGACTGGGCGGATCTGGCCCTGCTGCGCGACAGCGGTATGGAGTTGGGCGCGCACACGGTCAGCCACGTTGACCTGGCGGCCCTGGATCTGGAAGCGGCCCGCTCTGAGATCCTCGCCTCGCGCGAGGCGCTGGAGGAGCGACTGGGTATCGAGGTGTTCAGCTTCAGTTACCCGGCAGGCAGCTACACCCCGGCGGTCGCGCGGCTCATCCGCGAAGCCGGCTTCACCAGTGCCGTCACCACCACCCCCGGCAAGCGCCTGGAGCGGCTCGATGCCCTGCCCCGGCGCCGCGTGCTGGGCGGCGAGACGCTGGAGGGCTACCGCTGGTACTTTGTGCCCCTCTCTCTGAGCGGGAGAGGAGGCGCCCACGTCTGGCTTCCCAACGCCCGCCCTCCCCGCTCCGCCTGACGGAGCGGGGGTGAGCTTCGGGGTCGTGGCGCAGGACCTCTACCTGCGAGAGGGAGTGAGGTCCGAACGCGCCTGCTCTGCATCGGCCCTGGAAGCGCAAGGCCTGCTTGCAACAAGCCGGGAAAATCTACGGCTGCACGGTGATCACACGTACCTCTCTCGGCTCGGGCGCGTTGCCGGTAACCAGCAGCAGCCCCGTTTCGGTTGGATTGGTGCGTGAACCGCTGTCGCTGATGGTCAACTCAGCGCTTGCGCCGCCAGGGAGGTTGGCAAAGCCGGGGCCTCCTGGTGCCAGCGTGGCCAGATAGCGCTCGCCGCCGGGCGCAAACGTAAGCCCCGCGATTGTGTCGGTCACCTCGCCGCTAAAATACACGTCCACAGCATCGATCCGGGCATCAACCGGCTGGCCCAGCGCGGGGGGCGCCAGCGGTCCGCCCAGGGACCGTGGTCGTCCCGGGTCGGCCAGTTGCACGTCACAGAGCGCCATCTGGAAGGTTGCGCTTTCCAGACCGTGCGTGGTGAAGAACGTGGCGCTGGCTTCCCCGGTGCGCAGATTGGCCACCCAGGTAACGTTCCGGCCATCGTTGAAATTGAGTGCGGCATCGAAGGTGAAGACCTCAAAGTCGAACCGGCCGTCGCGGTCGGTATCGAGCAGCACGCTCAGGTATCCCGGGGCGTTGGCGTGGCTCTGGCGGCGGGCATTGTTGATTGCGAATTCCAGCACGTACCCCGGCTGGGTGGAGCAGAACCCCGCCGGGACGGCATAGGTGGCATAGGCGGCATAGCGCAGGTCAATGATCTCGAGGTTCGATCCAGCGCCGGGTTGGGCCTGCACCGGGCTGCTGCCGATCAGCGAATAGACGCTGATCGCCGCCTCGCCTGCCCCGCGGTTGCTCAGTGTCACGGGCTCACCCGGCCGGGCGCGGCCCGGAGCGACGATGTTCCCCGCCAGCCGTGGCAGGACGTGCCAGGGCAAGCTCAGGTTGTTCTCCATCGCGCCACTGCTATCAATCAACCTCAGGTAACCGTCGTACTCGAAGACACTGAGCAGGTCGCCATTGGCGCCGTCCGGGCCGGAGTTCATGGTCCAGCTCCGTAGCCGGACGCTGTCAATGGTAAGGGTCAGCCGGAACGAGCGCTGGCCGTAGGCCGGCACGGTGATCGTCTCAGGGGCGGAGGGGGTCACGGCGCCGGTGGCTGCATCATCGGCGTAGCGGAAGGCCGGTTCGATGCGGTAGGTGAGCGGCTCCTGCCCGTAGTTGCGCACCACGATCCTGCGTTGCAGGACCACGAAGGGCCGGAAGGCGTCTACGAAGCCGAAGGAGATCGCGCCGCCGCCGCTGCTTTCCTCCCAGGCCGAGGCCCGGGCGGCAATGGCGCGATCCACGCGCACCTCGCCCCCACCAATGCGGGTGATCGGTGCCAGCCTGCCGCCGAGCGCGGCGGGAGTGTTGAAGATCGTCGTCTCGGCCGTGTTCATCAGGCGGGCCTTGAGTTCAGCTGGCGAGAGTTGCCAGTCGGTCGCATTCATCAGCAGTGCTGCCGCCCCTGACACTACCGGTGCTGCGCCGGAGGTACCGCCGAATGGCTCCGTGCTGGCCCCGCTCCCGGCAATTGCCGAAATCGAGGCGCCGGGCGCGCCGATCTCGGGCTTGATTATCTGCCCGAACATGACCTGATTGCCGTAGAACATCTGACCGGCAGCCGGGCCGCGCGATGATGAGCCGACCACAGTCCCTACCAGGGGAAGCCAGGTTGCCGGGTCAATGCGCATGCTCACGCCGGCGGCCAGGTTCCCCTTGATCCGGCTGGCACTGGCCTGGCTGATCACAAAGCCAGGGATAGAAGGTGTGCCGCCGCCGAAGCCGAACGCGAAGGGTTCGCCCGGTGCCACCAGGCCGACGATCCCGGCCAGAGCGCCGCCGGCGGCGATGTTGCTGATCTTGATGCTGACCGTACACGCCCCGCGGTCCACCAGGACGATGCGTCCCGTCAGCGAACCGGGGGCAAAGGGGGCGCAGCCGAGCAGGTTGCCGCCTGCGCCGTTGCCGTACTGCACTGGCCCGGCGATGACCGCGGTTGGGCGGGCCGACCAGGGTTGGAAGGCCGCGGGGAAGCTCCCGGCAATGCTGGCCGGCGCGGTGATCTCCAGCAGGGGCAGCGTGGCCGAGGGCATCTCGGTCTGCGCTACAGAGAGGGCAGTGCGCGCCGCTGACGGCGTGCCGACGATGTACGGCTTATTGGCGCTGTTGCCCGCCGAAGCGACCGTCAGGATGCCGAGCGCCGTAAGGTTGTCAACCGCCGCCGAAAGGTCGTCGAAGTAGTTCTGGCCGTAGACCGATCCGAGCGACATATTGATGATGTGGACGCGATCGCGGCTGTCGCCATCGCCGTTGGGATCGGCGGCAAACTCCACCCCCTGCAGCAGCGCCACGCCGCTACACGCTGAGGAGACCGCCGAGCAGACCTTGACGGCAACGATCTGCGCCTCTGGCGCCACACCGCCGCCAGCGACGGCGTTGTCGGCACTGAAGACGGCGGTCAGGGTCGCACCGGCGACCAGCCCCATCGCGAACGCGCTGTAGACCTTGCCGGCCTCCAGCCTGACACCCGGCAGCGCGAGCGCGACGGTACTCGTCCCGGCCAGCCGCACTTCTTCGTGATCAACCGCAGCTACGATCTCAAACCAGGCCGCGACTACACGCTGGTTGCGCGGGGGAGCGTCGCTTCGGGGCGTGTGGGGCCGACCCTGCTCCGTGACGACAACCGCGAACCGGGAGCCGGCAAGGCGCGCCTGCGCGCAGCGCACTTCTCGCCCAATGCGCCCGCAGTGGACATCTTCATCAATGGCGAGAAAGCGATTGAACACCTGAGCTTCCGCCGGGTCACCGGCTACCTGGAGGTGCCCGCCGGCACCTACACGGTCGGCATCGCTCCCACGGGCGGCGACCCGATCTTCACCACCAGTCTGACGGTGGAGGCCGGCAAGGTTTATACGGCCTGGGCCAGTGGCCTGCTCGGTGGCACGGGCGCGCAGGCGTTCGATGTCCGGCCCTCCATTGATGCCACGTTTGAACCGGCGCGCATCCGCGCTGTCCATGCCGTGCCCGATATCGCTGGCTCGCCGGTAGACGTGTATGTGAACGATGTCAAGGTCGTCACCTTCGACTTCTTCTCGGTGACCGACTACATTGCCGTCCCCGGGGGCACATACACGATCTGCGTCGTGCCCGCGGGCGGCGATCCGAAGACCCGGGCGGTGATTTCGGCGACCGTGCGGGTAACGGGCGGTAAGGACTACAGTATCATCGCCCGTGGCACGGGTGACAATTTCGGCGCGACCGTGCTCGAAGACGACAATAGCCGCCCCACCCCCGGCACGGCGCGCCTGCGCGCAGCGCACTTCTCGCCCAATGCGCCCGCGGTGGACATCTTTGTCAACGGCGCGCGGGCGATCACAAACCTGAGCTTCAAGGAGGCCACCGGCTACCTGGAGGTGCCCGCCGGTACCTATGAGGTGGGTATTGCTCCCGCGGGCGGCAGTCCGATCTTCACCACCAGTCTGACGGTGGAGGCCGGCAAGGTTTATACGGCCTGGGCCAGCGGCCTGCTCGGCGGCGCCGGGGGCCAGGCCTTTACAGTCACCCCGTCGATAGATGCGATGGTCGAGTAACAGCACCATCGGCAAACAGGTGCGGAGGGGTGCAGCCCCTCCGCACAACCTGTTGGCGCAAACACGTCCCGGGTTAATGCCGGACCGGGCCCATCTCTGCCAGGGCAATGCGATGCGGTGATTGCTGCAACTGCCGACGTGCTCACCGCAAATGCGAGTTGATCCGCGCCGGTCTGCGCGGTGCTGCGGATTACAGGCATCCCATCAGCACGTCCAGAGTCTTGCGGGCGCAGCGCTCCCAGGTGAAGTCGGCGGCGCGCACCAGCCCCCGGGCGCGGAGGCTGGCGCGGAGCGGCGCATCGGCAGCCAGGCGCCTGAGGGCAGCGGCGATGGCATCGGTGTCGCAGGGATCCACCAGCAGCGCGGCGTCGCCGGCCACTTCGGGCAGGGCCGAGGTGGTGGAGGTCAGCACCGGGGCGCCGCAGGCCATGGCTTCGAGCACGGGCATCCCGAAGCCTTCGTAGAGCGAGGGGAAGACAAAGGCCAGCGCTCCGCTCAACAGCGCCGGCAGATCGGCGTCCGGCACGTAGCCGGGAAAGCGCACCCGGTTAGTGAGACCGAGTTCGGCGACACGGCGCACAATCGGCTCGCTGAGCCAGCCACGCCGCCCGGCGATGACCAGCAGGGCATCGTCGGGCCCGGCGTGCGCAAAGGCTTCGATCAGCCGTGTCAGGTTCTTGCGTGGCTGGATCGTGCCGATGTAGAGGAAGTACGGCGCTTCGAGAGCCGCAGCACTTCCCGC